>JBDKHQ010000035.1:0-4030 GCA_039797585.1 Pseudomonadota bacterium
TTTATACGGTAAGGCTAAACGTTCTGTAAAATGCTTTTGCAAATCTTCGGTTTGAGGATTAACTGCCACTAATGATTTTTCAAAGGCAGTCAAAAAATCTTGGCTAGGCTTTAATAGTTCATTAAGTTTGGCCTGTAAATAGCTGTTCCACCAATCTGCTAGCGGATGTTCTGGATGTAACGAGGTATAAACTTTAAAGGAAAGAGTGATTCGCTCAAAACTTTGTTCGCCTATTTGTCGTAGCCATACATCTTTAATACGCTTTTGTATTTCTGCTGCATTTAAACCCAACAAGCGATACATATTCATGCCTTTTACAAACTCTTTTTCAATACAGGCTCGCTCTAAAAATTGTTTTGCCTTATGAAGCCGTGTCTGAATATCAGATAACCTTGGGCGAATATCCCATTCTTTTGGCCAGTGATGAATCTGAGAAACCCACGGATTAAGCGGTGTTTTTTGCGTACCTAATGGAGCTAATAAATACTGCCAAAAATCTTGTTTAAATTGTTCATGTTGCTCTTTATTCATCTGCCCAAAATCAACACATAACACATGAAGCGTTAATTCGTCTTCTTCATTACCTAACTCTTTCCATAAAGCCAATACATGACTTTCGGCGCGTTTGCGTAACTTGACTTGCTCTTGCGGTGGGCAATGGGTCACCACAAACACCAAATGAGCTTCACTCAAAAAGTCTGCATCTTGTAACACTTCTAAAAAGTCGGTAAGTCGTTGTTGATTTGTTTTACCATCTAGCCTACTGGCATCTGTAACATACACCAAGCCTAAATTATGATGGCCTGCCATGATGTCGCTTGCATCACTTTCTGCAATATCATCTTCGCCCGAGTTCCAACCAGGTGTATCAATTAAAAATAGGCGCATAGGGACTTTTTCTTCACTGTAGCCATCACCTTCTGGCAAAATAAAACGCGGCTCAGGTACAGATAAACGCAAACGGTGCTTTTCTGGTTGGTAGTCTTGGCAGTCTTTATCCTCCCGATGAGGAAATTTGCTAAGTTTTTTTACAACTTTAGCCTCGCTATAATCTGCTTCTCGTTCAATAACGGTTAACTCGGCTTGTTCGCCATAGGTCATTTCGAGCTGTAATTTTGTTTGACGTTCAATAGAACTCACAGGAAATAAATCAGCTGGAATGACTTCGTTTAATAGCTCTTTTAGGAGGCGCGTTTTGCCTGCCGAAAATTCACCCACTATTCTTGCCGTTAAACATCCATCTTTTAATTGTGTTTCTTTTTCCATTTTTTTGGCAAAGCTTTGTAAAGCCGCTACGGTAATGGCTGTGTAATTCGTTGTTTTGCTCATGGTGTTATTTAATCCATTGATATTTAAGTTTTAAATGAAAAATTCTGCAAAGTGTTTATAAGGTAACGACCATCGTTAACCAGTCGTTGTGCGGCTTTATGCCAACCATAGTGATGCAAGCAGTTAATTTTTTTTTGGGATAGACCTGTTGTTAATAACGCCAATAGTGCATTAACTGTATTGGGGTTATTAATCTCCCCTTGCGTCCATTCATCTTGGGCTTGGGCAAAGGCCATCATCATAGACAAACTTTCTTTAGCGTGTTGATACGCTTCGTTATGGCCTGATAGCAATAAAGGTGCAAGTAACAAATGATGATTTTTAGCTCCCCAACAATTGGGATTTGCGTGTTTGTCGTCCTCTGCAACAGCGGCAACCGTTTCTATAATTAATGATTGACTATGCTGGTTTAGGTCGGGATAACGTGCGCCTAAGCTATAAAAAGTATGCCAATATAATGGTTGCACGTGCAGTAAATTTTGACGATGAATAGGTAAATTTTCATCAATGGCATCATCAATAACACGCAAACACAAATGAACTTTGGCGCAGTCTTCTAACGTGGTTTGAATGTCTTTTGATATAGGTTCGTTTAGCCAAGGCTCAGCCAACATAGTTAAAAATGCAGGAATATTATCAGCCAATTGGGTGAGTCTTTGGCGTGCGTGTTTAGCAGTTGCATTTGTAGCGCATGGCTGAATTTTTTCAATTTCTTGATGCAGTGTTGTTTGTATGCTTTTTTGAAGTTCCGTGAGCATCATTATATTTGGTCGTCCTATTCAAAATTGAGAAGTTCACTTAATAACTCAATTGCTTTGATTAACTCAGGAGGTGGCATCGACGCGTCTATTTGAGTGGGTAGTGGTTTTTCCAATTGATATGTTTTCTTCTCAGCATCTTGTTTTATTTTGACTGATAACTTGGCTAAATTTGCCATATAGCTATCTACAGCACTACCAATGGTCATGCTCAAAAAATTGCTTAATTGCTTATCTTGGTGGTTTACCATGCAATCCACCAATCCCTAACACCACATTTTTCACAATGAGCTGATTGAATAAACGATATATGATGACATTGCCAACACTGCTTTCTTCCCATCGGAACACTCGAATCTGATGTGTTCATTACTTTTACTTTCCTCGCTATTAACTCACTATCTTTTTTTATAAGCTCAATCTCTAAGTCGGCTATTTTTTCATCTCGCTCTTTAAGCTGTTGCCCTAATTTATTTTTTTCTTGTTGAGCTAACCATAATTTATCTTCTACAGCGGCTATTTTTTGCTCAGTGATAGGCAAACGTCGCTGATATGTTGCTAAAACAGTCTCTAAGTCCTTTATATTACGTTTTGATGTTTCTTCTTGCTTGTTTGCTTTTGCTATTTGCTTTGCTAAATTTGCCATGTAGTCATCTAAGGCACTGCCAATGGTCATGCTCAAAAAACTGCTTAATTGCTTATCTTGGTGGTTCATTTTTAAGCATCATCCTAAATCAACATATTTTGCTACCCGCTCTTCACTAAGTACAAAATCGCCTTCATTTTTTAGTCTAGCCATAAGAAACCCATTGATACGCCAACCCAGCCAGACAGAATTACTTTTAAGCACATCATAATTATCTGGCTTTATTAGCCCACCTTCTCTACACCCCCACCTTTCGAGGCATTCCATTTGTTGAGTACTAATAACCATATATTTTATCATCGCATTAGGTATAGCTACCTTAGACAATAGCTTACTCACAGCATCTTCCATGTCTTTGATTTTTGTATTAGCTAACATTAAATCGGCTTCTGCTTCTTCTAATTTTTTACTTAAGGCTGCAAGCTCATTATCATTTTTACGAAGTTGCTCCTCTACGCTAAACAAAGCCCTATCTTTTGCTAGTAAATCTTGTTTAAGACTAAGCTGTTCATTTTTATACTTTTCCTCTTTAAGACAACTCAACTCTGCCACGCTCACCATATAGCTTTCGGCCAATACTCCTAGCGTCTGCTGTAAAAATACAGCTAGATTATTTTCATTATCTAATTGGCGGGCTTTTTCATGGGTCATGTTAACTCCCTCTCTTTTAATCTAACTTGACGTATTTGGCGATATGCATTAGTGGACTTACTACATTGTCTCCTTCTTGTTTTAATTTTGAAACAATAAAACCATTAACCCCAAAACCTAGCCAAGCAGAATTAACTTTAACAACATTATGGTTATTTTTCTTTATCAATGCTCCTTCTCTACAGCCCCACTCCTCAATTTTGCCTCTAAATTTTGGGTCTTTAAGCATAAAGTGTCCTACCATTTTTTTAGGTATAGCTACCTTAGACAAGAGTTTACTCACGGCATCTTCCATGTCTTTAATTTGGGTGGTAGCAACAGCTAAAGACTTCTCAAGTGCAACACTTTCTTTTTTTACCTCTTTCAACTCATTTTCTTTGTTACTAAGCTGTTTTTCTAACTCAGGTAGTCTCTTGACTTTTTCTTGAAGCTCACGATTTTTTGTATTAGCCAACACTAAATCGGCTTCTGCTTTTTCTAATTTTTTGCTTAGGGCTGCAAGCTCATTACCTTTTGCCTTTAAATCTTGCTTAAGACTAAGCTGCTCTCTTTGATGCTTTTCTTCTTTGAGGCAACTTAACTCAGACAAATTCAACATATAGCTTTCGGCCACCCCACCTAATGTGTGCTGTAAAAATCCAGTCAG
>JBDKHQ010000036.1:0-3002 GCA_039797585.1 Pseudomonadota bacterium
TGGGCCAGTGCGTGGCGGACGCCGGACGAATCGGGGCTTAATATAAGTCGCGTGATGCGAACAAATTTTGGGGACACGACGGCCAAAATTTTTCGTGAGCATAGCGACTCGCTTGTGGCAACACTCGCCATTTAAAATAGCGAAAATCAACAGCTCTTACCTGTAGTACGAGCTTCGTAAAGATTAAATTTAAAAAATAATATTCATTTTTAATTTTAATTTTCCATAAGTATACTAAGCAATTAAATATTTTTAAAAATTGAGAAAAATTTATGCACGAACAGGATGACATACATCAACATCAAATGATTCAAAAGCAGTTAAATGACACATTACTGCAGGATGTGCCTGAAGGCTTGCAATCTATAGTTCAGAGAGCAAATGAAGCCAGACAGGAGGTGTTAAAGCATGGATTAACTAGAATGGATCAGCTTATAAAAACAGTTGATAAAGGTAAATTGCAGAAGGCTGAAAAGGACAATTCTGCTGATTTAGCTGATTTGCGCTCCCAAAGCTGCTTTAGGAAAGTGACTTTGGGATTTACCCATCTTGCTCAGGTTTCAAAAATATTAGCTGAACAAGGCGCAGAAGAAAATGCAAGCAAAAGGTATCTCCTCGAAAAACTCGTGAAAATCTCAGATCATAAAACGGGAGAAGGAAAGAAGTTTCTGGATTTTGGGTCTGATGGTATTTATGCAAAGTGCTCAAAGGAAGATAAAGCAGTCAATAGTCCATCTTCGACGAAGATGGCGAACACTCTGGATTCTGTGAGTTCATTAGCTAATTCTATTCTTAATGCTTATGGGTATCCATTTATCCTAGATAAGATGAAGAAATTATGTGAGGGAATAGAAGAGCAAAAACTTAATCCGGAAGATGAATTAAGCAGCATAGTAAATGCTTTAAAGGCAGAAACATTCAAACCCGAATCTCCGGCTGAGCGCCTTTATAATAAGATTTTGCTTGAAAATATCCCATTTACTTTGAAAACTATAAGCACAGTGGCTGAAAAAACTATGCAAGAAGTTTTAGACTATGGTGTTGGTGCAGACGAGTTAGCTAAATCTGCTAGAACATTAACTTTGGAACTTAATAAAATTTCTAAAGTTGCAGAAATAATGGGCAAGCATGAGCAAGTGGAAGGCGAAGCTGGGGATAAAAAGTTTCTTTTAGAAAAGCTCGGGGAATTGTCAAAGTATAATTTAAGTCAAGGATCGCCAGGGGAAACCTTGAATAGTCTTATGAACCCCGATAAATATGTAAAATTATCAGAAAAAGATAAGCTGGGAGATGGTTCGCTAGCTCAGAATATGTCTTATCTTGCGCAGACTACAGCACATCTAGCCGATCTTGTTAAAAAAAGTTACCACAATCCATCAGATTTAAAAATGATAGCGGATAAACTAAAGCAGATGCCGCGATATGGAATTTTTTCTTCTTCTAAAGAATTACGAGATGCGCTTAAATTAACAGAGAAGGTAAAGGTAGATGATAAAACCCAGCTAGAGTCTGGTGCTACTCCTGCCGTAAAGAAAAGTACGGAAAACCCATCTGCTTCAGTGGAAAGTGTTCCTACAGCTATTAATGGTTCTAAATCCGTGACAACCAGAATAGGAGAAAATAAATGGGAAAATAGGCTTAAAAATTTACCCACTTTAACGAATATAAAACAACAGACAGATAAGGTGGCGGAGGCAGCACAAAACAAAAACAAAGCTACCTTTTTTTCTTATACTAAAGAAAAAGAAAAAAACAAGCAAAAGGATAAAACGCAAAAACTAGGAGGATCAAGCCACAGGTAGTTAAACTAATTCAATATTGTAAAAATTGACGCTCAATACAGTAACTTTATGAAAAAGAATAGTAAAATGAATAATAATAACGTGAATGGAAATTATAGTAGTGTTAGTAATTTTTTTGGCGCTCATGCATTAGAGGAAATTTCAAAGCAAGTGCAAGAGAAAGAAAAGATAATAGAAGAAGAAAAACAAAAAATGCCCGAACAGAACGGATTAATTGCAAAAACAGCAGCAGAAGTCATGGAGATACTGGTTAGTCAAAATGGCCAGCCGGTTTCCGAAGAAGATTCTGAAGAGGCGATCGAGGAGCTCGTTACTTTGCTTGAGAAAACAGTACCTGAAGCTCAGGAGAGTTTATCCTATATCGCAAAAAAAGCACAAGAGATAAGGGATGACCTACAAAAAGCAGCGCTTATTAATCAAACGACACCTAAACAAAAATTCGCAAAAGCAACATCCTTGCAAAAATATTCCTTGACTGAAAAAGACAGGTGTCGATTCTTTGAAATTGAAGAAGCCATGAGTAATACATTTATTTTCTCTGTCGGTCCATCACATGTTATTGAATATCAATTAGGGGTGCTTGCTGAGGCAAAAAATAAAAATCTGATTTCAAAGGAATTATTTGATTATCTTACGGTGATCCGGAACAATTACATTGCCGATGATTATAAATATAGCGTAGTTGGTGAACGAATGTTAAAGGCAGATATGAATAATATTTGCGAGCATTATAATAATTCGTTGGCAAATGATGCAGAGTTTCAAGCTTGCAAAGATAAATTCATACAAAGACTTAATGGTATAGATTATGAATTAATTAAAGGGCAAATGAGTGTTGATGAACTCAAGAAAGAGTTAGGGCCGGTCAGCAATGTGACGTTTGAGAACTCTCTGGGAGCTGGAGCTATGGAAACAATCTCTCTTCCTGCTCTTCCTGAAGGTGAGATAAGACGAGAACAAGCGAAAGTGCTGATATTTTTGTTTGAAAAAATAAAAGCGCAGGCGGGACCAAAACCGCTAGCAGAGGAAATAGGATATCAGGAGTTAGTAGAATATGAAAAGGCAAGAGATAGGACAGTCCTACGATGAGACATGGAGAGCACGAAGTGCGGTCGAAGAGCCCGCGATAGGCGTGCGTTGACGGGCGAAGCAGGAAACGCATCACGCCGTCAAGTCATGGTGGTAGCCACTGCACGCAGC
>JBDKHQ010000037.1:0-18639 GCA_039797585.1 Pseudomonadota bacterium
ATTTAGAGCGCTTATCAAAAAATGCCGTATCGTATTCGTCCGCTTCAATAACAAAAAAATCTTCTCCTAAACGAGCAGAACTATCGAAATTTTTAGAAATACCCCCTATTAAGAATCCAGGATTTAAGCCAGCATATTCTAATATCCAACTTAATAAACTGGATACTGTGGTTTTACCATGCGTTCCTGAAACCGCTAAAACATGGTATTGACTTAAAACATTTTCGGCTAGCCATTGTGGCCCCGAAACATAAGGGATATTTTGATTTAAGACATATTCAACACATGGATTCCCACGTGTCATGGCATTTCCCATGATGACTAAATCAGGATGAGGTATTAGATTTTTTTCATTATAGCCTTCAAAAACCGGAATTTTATGTTCGGTCAAATGAATACTCATTGGAGGGTAGATATTTTTGTCAGAGCCGCTCACTTCTAATTTTTTTTGCTTGGCTATTAAAGCAATGCCTGCCATGAATGTACCGCAGATACCTAAAATATGAAGTCGCATATTAGCCTAGAAAAAGTATGAATGTTTCAAGTATATTACTTAACTTTAAGTTACCTGGAGAATACGCGGGATGTCAAAGAAAAATGTGTTTTATGCTCAATCAGGCGGCGTAACGGCAGTTATTAATGCAACCGCCTGCGGTGTGATTGAAACCGCTAGGCAATATAAAAACAAAATCGGTAAGGTTTATGCAGGCTGCAACGGGATTATAGGTGCTTTAACTGAGGATTTAATTGATACAAGCAAAGAAAGCAGCAAAGCAATTGCTGGACTACGTTATACGCCCGGAGGAGCATTTGGCTCTTGTCGCTATAAGTTAAAAAGCCTAGAGGAAAATCATGCGCAATATGCACGTTTATTGGAGGTGTTTAAAGCCCATGATATCGGCTATTTTTTTTATAATGGAGGTGGGGATTCACAAGATACCGCACATAAAATTTATTTGCTTAGTCAAAAACTAGGTTATCCTTTAAGTTGCATAGGGATTCCTAAGACGGTCGATAATGATCTTCCTATAACAGATAATTGTCCTGGTTTTGGTTCTGTTGCAAAGTATATAGCAATTTCTACCTTAGAAGCAGGTTTAGACGTAGCTTCGATGTGTGCAACTTCGACTAAAGTGTTCATTATGGAAGTAATGGGTCGACATACCGGCTGGATTGCTGCAGCAAGTGCGTTGGCAATGCAAAAAAAAGGAGATGCGCCACATATTATTTTATTTCCTGAAATAAACTTTGACGAGTCTTTATTTTTACAGCAAGTAGATAAAACCGTAAAAAAATACGGTTATTGCGTTATTGTTTTGGCGGAAGGGATTAGGGATGACAAACAACAATTTTTAGCTGAAGCGGGTACTGTCGATGCATTTGGACATAAGCAATTAGGTGGTGCGGCTCCGGTTATTGCTCAATTAATTAAAGCTAAATTAGGATATAAATATCATTGGGCGTTACCTGATTACTTGCAACGTTCTGCACGTCATATCGCTGCTGAAGTTGATGTTGAACAGGCCTATGCCTTAGGCAAAGCGGCCGTTGAATTTGCGCTTAAAGGCAAAAATGCGGTAATGCCTACTATCGTGAGGGCAGCAAGCAAGCGTTATCAATGGACGATTGGTGAGGCAAAATTAGCTGCGGTAGCAAATCAGGAAAAAAAACTACCCCGTTCTTACATCAGCAAGGATGGTTTCCATATTACTCAGCGTTGTCGCGACTATTTGCTGCCATTAATTCAGGGCGAAGCTTACCCTCCGTATCAAAAAGGTTTACCAAATTATATATCGCTAAAAAAGATTAAAGTTAAGAAAAAACTAGGGAATTTTGTTGTTGAATTGAAATAATTATGCCGCTACTTATCTAAAAAGGTAATATGTATTATCATACATATTACTTTTTTTGACATTTATAGGACTTTAAACAAAGTATAAGTTTACTCTATGGGTCATAACAATAAAACTTTAATAAAGCTATGGCATGAATATAAAAGACATTAGACGGAAAAATTTACGGAAATTAGCACGCTCAGTAGGTGGGATCACCGATTTATCTGAGTATTTGGATCGCTCCCAAAGCCAGATTAGTCATTTAATAGGCAATAGCCCGATTAAAAATATTGGCGATCGATTGGCTAGCCATATTGAGAAGGTTTTTAATAAACCTCATGGATGGCTGGACCATGAACATGCTGCTGAAGAGTCTGAAGGTGCTTATCAGTATGAGAATAGTCAGCCTTATTATCAAGTTCCCTTATTGACGCCTCAAGAGGCGAAAGAACGTTTTCTGCAATTTATAAAAATTTCACCAAAAACCTACTCTAAGTATCTCAGCACTAATATTCCACTTAGTTCTGATGCTTTTGCAATACGCGTAGAAAATGATTGTATGGAAACCGCGCAAGGGCCAAGTTTTCCTAAAAACTGTATTATTGTATTAGATACTGATTGTGTAGCACATAATGCTGCTTTTATTTTAGCAAAAATAAAGCAAGATCCGGGAAGTACGCTACTCTTTAGACAACTTGTTATAGATGGAAATCGTCGCTATCTAAAGGCGCTAAACCAGCACTATCCTTTGACAGAAATGCAAGCTGATGATTCGACATGTGGTGTGGTGCGTTTTATGATAATGGAATTTTGACAAATAGTAGATTATTTTTGTTCAATATTACTAGTTATTTAATTTAAACATGCTTTTAGTGTATTGTTTAATAACGATAGGCTTTTCGTTTCCTTTTACAGCGATGGCAGTTGCAAAATCAGGGTAAAGGGATAAGTTTGAAATAGCATACTGAGCATTCATTCCCTTTTTTTTGTACTCTAAAGTACTTAAATGGGAATTTAAGGAAAGTTTATATCGTGAATAGGGATGAGTCTGCAAGGTAGATCCCATTGCTTTTATTAAAGCTTCATTTCTTACCCAAGCATTAAAAAATCCCTCTAGTTTCTTTATGCCTTGTAGTAATTTCAGTCGATCATATTCATAGGCAGGAAGAAAACGATAGGCGATTTTATCAAGATGTATTCTGTGGTTTATATATTCAATATCAATACCCACGGGGGTGCCGATAGTAAAAATATAAGCCAAGATATTTTTAGAATGAGAAAGATTAAATTCTATGTGTTGCTTAGAATTTATTAATAAGGGTTTACCAGAAACTGTATACGTGAATTGCAACTTTTGTGGGTATTGTTGAGAATAATAAGCCAATAAATCCCGTAACACAGCTCTGGAGATAGTAAAGCTTATTCGATAAGGTGAAACTAATTTATCAGCACGTAATTTTTCCTCAGGGGAAAGCCAATTTTTAAAGAGTTCATATTTTTTTGCATGGGCTTCGAGATTAGTGTGCCAAATATGAATAATAGATTGGTTTAATTCGCCCATAAGTATAGACCAGTTGCATAACCCGCATGATAGACTTGATTTTATCGTTAGATGCTAGTCTACGGCCCTCACTTACTCATGTAAACTCCGGTCTGTGGCTATCGTTGTTATGCAAGATGCTAGATGCTGATGACTTAAAAAACCTTGCTGGATTTCCAAATTTTCCAACAATATAAGGCTATAAGGAATATATCAAAGCAATAATATAAGCTCTGCATTTAATTTATTCCTAAGCACTACCTATAAGAAAATAAGTTAGTTCCTAAAAATAGAAATTATTATTGTTTTTCAATATTTCTATTTTTAACCCCTAGAACTTTACCAGCAAGGTATTCATTAACTCAGTAATATTTATATAAACATTAAAAAAATAATGTGTCAATACATTTTATGTGTAATTTGCGTTATACTTGGGAAGATAGGGTAAGGGATATAATAAAATGGAAAAATTTTCCGTTAATAATTTTTTAAAGCATTTAATACTCGATTGCGGATTAAAAAAAGAATTTGTTGATGAAATGATAGGTTATGCTAAACAACAGCAAATTTCTTTTATAACTTATTTAATCCAAACACAAAAAATAGACTCTTCCTATTTAGCCCATCTTCTAGCAGCAGAATTTTATCTTACATACATTGACTTAGATACTATTGATTTAATGCAAATACCAAGCAATATTTTGGATAAAAAGTTACTACTAAAATATAAAATATTACCTTTATCACGGGATAAAAAAAAATTAACGTTAGCTCTAGTTGATCCCACGCAGCAACAAATTTTCGACGATATTAGATTTTCCACTGACCTAATGTTGGAATATAAGCTTGCTGACGAAAAACAGTTGGTAGAACTATTAAAAAAAATAAAAGATACCTGTTTAGTAAAATCAGGCATTAATAATCCGATAGATTTAGGTCGTTATCAAGTAACGCAAACAAAAGACGTCAATTATCAAGATACAACGTTAAGTAATTCCAGCAATGAGGATTTAACAATTATCAATTATGTCAATAAATTCTTGATTGACGCTATTTCACATAATGCATCCGATGTTCATATAGAACCCTACCAACATCAATTACAAATACGGTTTCGGATCGATGGATTATTATATTCAATGCTTGTTCTACCTAAACATCTAATTTCGCGAATTATTACACGCTTAAAAATTATGGCGCAATTAGATATTGCTGAACGAAGAATTCCACAAGATGGTCGTTTTCAATTGAAGGATATTAATGGTCGGAATGTGGATTGTCGATTGAGTACCTGCCCAACAATTCATGGTGAAAAATTAGTGATTAGAATTTTGGATAGTAATAAAATGTTGTTAGAAATAGACAAATTGGGAATGAGCAAAACTCAAAAAAGAGAATTTATCAAAGCTCTAACAAGTCCCCATGGTATGATTTTAGTCACAGGACCCACCGGAAGCGGGAAAACCATCACACTGTATACAGCTTTAAGTTTTTTAAAAAAAACTACCGTTAATATTTCTACTGTGGAAAATCCTATAGAAATCATTCTATCAGGAATTAATCAGGTTAATGTAAATCCTACTGTGGGTTTAAATTTTGCTTGTGTGTTAAGAGCTTTTTTACGTCAAGATCCTGACATTATTATGGTAGGAGAAATGCGTGATCAGGAAACAGCTGAAATAGGAATAAAGGCTGCTCAAACAGGTCATCTGGTTTTATCAACGTTACACACCAACAGTGCTGCTGACAGTTTGATCCGCTTAGAAAATATGAATATTCCTGCCTACAATATTGCAGCTTCTGTACAGTTAATTATTGCACAGCGTTTAGTCAGACGTTTATGTGTGCATTGCAAAATTGAAGAGCAGTTACCAGAAAAAATTTTGTTAAAGTTAAAGTTTTCACCCGAGATTAAAATTTTTGCTGCAAAGGGATGTCCGCGATGTACCGAAGGTTATAAAGGCCGTACTGGAATTTTTGAAGTATTAACGCTCACAAACGATATAAAAAAAATAATTCTTCAGAAAAATAATGCATTAAAAATTAACCAATTTGCTAAAAAAAATGGTATGCAAACTTTATATTTATCTGCCTTAGATAAGCTTAAACAAGGTGAGATAAGTTTATTAGAAATGAAACGTGTAATAAAAGACTAAATGTATGTTGATTTTTATTAAAGTTTTCATCTGGGAAGGGTTAACTAACTCACGAGAGTCGTGTAAAGGTAAAGATTTTTTCCGAAATAAAGCTCAATTACGTTTAGAACTACAACGCCAAAACATTTATATAAACTATATTCGTACGCGTTGGATAATTCGATTTACTAAACCTGTCAAGACACAGGATATCTTTCTTCTTACTCGTCAAATAGCGCGGTTACTGCAAGCAGGAATTCCATTGCTGCAAATATTACAATTACTAGAGAACAGCACCAACAACACTACTTTACAAGAATATTTACAAAAATTAATCGCTGATTTAGAGGAAGGTTTTTCATTAAGTGAAGCGTTGCAACAAAATAAACCTTATTTTAATAAATTCCATTGTAGTTTAATTGCATTAGGAGAAAAAACCGCTACTTTAGGGTTAATGTTTGGCCGCATTGCAGTATATCAGGAAAAAAGCATGAAATTAAAGGCAAAAATAATTAATGCATTAGTATATCCTATGGTAGTTTTAATAGTGGCTATTCTGGTTTTTATTGCCTTATTGATGGGAGTTGTTCCTCAGTTTGAACAGTTTTTTTCTGACGTGGGCGCACAACTACCATTGATAACACGTATTGTTATTCATTTATCCAAACATATAGGATTTATTTGTAGCTATTGCGGCCTAGTTTTATTGATATTTGGTGGCTTTTTTATTTTCTTAAAAAAAAGATATACGATTGTAGATAATAAACTAGATGTTTTTTATTTAAAAATTCCTTTGCTTAAAAAAATTATCTCTGAAATTATAATTGCTCGTATCACACGTGCGTTATCTACCGCCCTAGCTGCGGGCTTGCCCTTAATTGATGCTTTACAACTTGTTTCGGAAATATCCGGAAATTTTGTTTATAAGTCGGCTATTTTAATGAGCTGTGAGCAGATACGAGACGGAGAAAGCTTTTATCAAGCTTTTTCACAACAAAAAGTCATGCCAATAGATTTATTGCAACTTATTAAAATTGGTGAAATGGCTAATTGTTTGAGCGAAATATTAAACAATAGTGCCGATTTATATGAAGAAAAAATGAATTATTTTGCTGATAACTTATCAGTATTACTGGAGCCATTATTAATTATTATTTTGGGTTTAATGGTAGCTGGTTTGGTTATAGCTATGTATTTGCCTATTTTTAAATTAGGAAGTGTTATTTAAGTGGAATATTTTTTAAAAGCGAGTCTTGTTTTTTTTAGTCTTTTGTTTGGTAGTTTTTTTACGGTATTGGTATATCGTTTACCATTAATATTACAGCAACAATGGAGAAAAAATGCTCAGCAGTTTTTAAGCCACGAAAGTTCGTTGCTGCTAAATGAAAAAACTTTTAATATTTTTTTACCTTTTTCGCATTGTCCGAATTGTCATGAATATTTAACTATTTTACAGAAGATACCCTTAGTAAGTTATTTTTTTCTAAAAAGAAAATGTGCATATTGTCAGGTAAGAATTTCTTTTTGTTACCCGCTGATAGAGATTTTAACTTTAATAAGCTCATTTATCGTTATTCAACGATTTGGAGTAAGTTTACAAGCCTTTGCGGCTTTAATTTTAACCTGGGGCTTATTAATTTTAGCGTTTATTGATTTTGAACATAAGATATTACCAGATATCATCACTTTTCCTTTATTGTGGAGCGGTTTAGTTTTCAACATCCCACAGACCTTTGTATCTCCAGAAGCTGCTATTTTAGGTGCTTGTTTTGCCTATCTCTTTCTTTACGTACTAGCCAAATTCTATCAATTTTTAGCAAAAATAAAGCCCATGGGCGAGGGGGATTTTAAATGTTTCGCTTTATTGGGTGCCTGGTTAGGTGTAAAAGCTTTACCTTATATTCTGTTTATAGCCGCTGTAGTAGGGTCCATCGTTGGTGTAGTGTTATATTTATTCAATAAAGATAGCTTGCGAAAAGGTATTGCTTTCGGTCCTTATTTAGCTCTATCGGGTTGGTTAGTTTTAATAATTCAACCCAGCTTAGATTATATTTTAATTCAATAGGCGCAGCATATACACAAGTGCGAAGAGTATATCTAAAAACAACTATGATAAACTTAAATGCATAAATGAAACTTAATAATGGAAACTCCAATGCCAGAAAAATCACCTAATATTCACTTGCCTATCTCTATTATTGGCGCGGGGGCCTGGGGAAGTGCTTTAGCTATTCATTTAGCTCGTAAGCATCAACAAGTGCATTTATGGGCTTATGAAAAACAACAAGTGTCTGAAATAAACACTAAAAGAACTAACGAGCGCTATCTATCCGGTGTCAATTTTCCTTCTAATATAATTTGTTCGGATGATCATCAAACGGTTCTTACAGGATCACGGGATATTTTAATCGTTGTGCCTAGTGTCGCTTTTCATACAACTTTAAAGAAAATACAGCCTTTTTTACAGGCTAATCAGCGCTTGCTATGGGCAAGTAAAGGCTTAGATTCTGAAAAACATCAATTATTAAATGAAGTGGTTAAAGATGTATTAGGAAAGAGAGAAATGGCAGTGTTATCCGGACCTAGTTTTGCTAAAGAAGTTGCTATGGGTTTACCTACCGCTGTCTGCATTGCGTCTGAAAATTATGATTTTGCTCATGATCTATTACTAAGATTCCAGACCAAAAATTTTCGCGTGGAACTGACGCAAGATATTATTGGTGTAGAACTCGGCGGCGCTATAAAAAATGTACTGGCAATTGCGGTTGGTATGACCGAAGGTTTAGGCTTTGGTGCTAATGCAAAAGCCGCAGTGATTACTTCCGGATTATCCGAAATGATTGAACTAGGTTTAACATTGGGCGCAAAGCAGGAAACTTTCTTGGGACTATCAGGTCTTGGGGATTTGGTATTAACCTGTACCGATAATCAATCTCGCAATCGTCGTTTAGGCTTAGCTTTAGGACAAGGACTAAGTTTAGAGGAAACTAAAAAGTTAATTGGAACTACTGAAGGTTATGATACCGCAAAAAATATTTTCTTTTTAATTAAGAAATATGGGGTTAAAGCACCATTTTGTGAAGGTGTATACCGTATTTTGTATGAGCAAAAATCACCGCAGACGCTTTTTAAAGATTATTTTCAATAAAAATATTTAATGATTATTGTTTTATCCAATTAATGAGGCCACCTGCTAATAATACTTTAAGTTCTCGCGGACTTAGAGGATGAGTAACGATGTAATTTTTATTTTTAGTTTCATTATGAACGGTCAGCTTCTCAGAGGTTTGAATAGTTTCACGAATATCTTTAATCAATAAAACATCATCTTGGTCAATAGTGTCGTAATCGGCAGGATGAGCGAAAACCAAAGGTAAAATGCCAAAGTTAACTAAGTTTTGTCTGTGAATACGCGCAAATTGTTTAACTAGTACTGCTTGCACACCTAAATAACGAGGTGCAATGGCGGCATGTTCCCGACTTGAGCCTTGTCCATAGTTTTCACCGCCAACAATAATGGATCCAGTTTTTTGGTACTCTAAAGCGCGTTTTGGATAAGAAGGATCAAGTTGATCAAAAACAAATTGACTAATTCCAGCAATATTGCTGCGGAAAGGTAGTACTTTTGCTCCAGCAGGCAAAATTGTATCGGTAGAAATGTCATCGCCTACTTTAATTAAAACTGGTCCTTCAATATTGTCGGCTAAAGGAGAGATAAGAGGTAAGGGTTGTATGTTAGGACCTTTCGCTAACTTTACCTCATTAGGATTTGTAGAAGGTGGTACCAACATTGTTGTATTAATAATAATTTTTTGTGGCTCTTTAAAACGAGCATAAGTTTTATCCTTCAGAGAGCGAGGGTCGGTGATAACTCCAGTTAAAGCTGAAGCGGCGGCAATTTCGGGACTGCAGAGATAAACTTGGTCTTCTTTGGTTCCGGATCGACCTGGAAAATTTCTTGGTACGGTACGTAAACTTATTTTTCCAGAGGCCGGAGCTTGGCCCATTCCAATACACCCATTACATCCCGCTTGATGAATACGCCCGCCTGCGCGAATTAATTTTTCTAAAATGCCTAATTCAACCATATTTTCCAAAATTTGGCGTGAGGTTGGGTTTATATCAAAAGAAATTCCAGGTGCGATTTGTTTTCCAGCGACAATTTCGGCTGCAACAGCGAAATCTCGAAGGCCAGGATTTGCCGATGAACCGATCATCGCTTGGTAAATAGGTCGACCAACAACTTCTTGGATAGGAACTACTTTTCCTGGGCTAGAAGGTAAGGCAATTAAAGGTTCAAGCTTCGAAAGATCGATTTCATCATGTTCATCATAACTGGCATTTTTATCGGCAATAATTTCTTGCCAGTCGACTTCCCGTTGTTGAGATTTCAGAAATTCCCGTGTCATCTCATCAGAGGGGAATACACTGGTGGTTGCTCCCAGTTCTGCGCCCATATTAGCAATGACATGCCGATCCATTGCAGATAAATGCTGCAATCCAGGCCCATAATATTCAATAACTTTCCCAATTCCACCATCAACATCATGACGACGTAATAATTCTAGAATAATATCTTTAGCGCTAACCCATTCTGGCAAAGAGTTAGTTAACTTTACACCCCAGACTTTTGGCATGGTGACGTGAAATGGATGTCCAGCAATAGCCATGGCAACTTCTAATCCACCGGCACCGATGGCTAGCATCCCCATGGATCCGGCCGCACAGGTATGACTATCCGAACCCAATAGGGTTTTTCCTGGTTTTCCGAAACGTTCCATATGCACAGGGTGACTGACACCATTGCCCGGGCCACTATAATAAAGACCAAATTTTTTACAAGCACTAAGTAAAAATAAATGGTCATCTGCATTTTTGAAATCTGTTTGTAATAGGTTATGGTCGATATACTGTACAGAGACCTCGGCCTTAGTCTGATTTAATCCCATTGCTTCACATTCAAGCATCACCATTGTACCGGTGGCATCTTGACATAATGTTTGATCAATTTTTAGGCCAATTTCGGCGCCTGCTTGCATATCACCTGCAACTTTATGAGACTTAATTAATTTTTGTGTTACGTTTTGTGGCATCTAGAATTCCTAATTGTTTAGTCTATTGGCACTGCCAAAAATCCAATTGCTGCGAATATACAAAACTAAAGTAAACAATGAACGAGTCTTTAACTGACAGGATTCATAAATAATTTCCTATAGGAAATTAAGTTAAAATACGATAGAACCTATGAATTGTTCATCATGTGGAACTTTGTGTAGTCTACTACATAATGTATAGTAGTTTACAGCAAGCCTTAATCTAACGGTAGGGATCCGAATATGCATTTACCCGTTACGCGCTGGATCGATTTGTTGACATTTTTTCTTTGCGCCTTAGTGTTAGCGGTTGCGGTCTATTTGCAATATAAAGTTGGGATCATTCCCTGTCCGCTCTGCATTATCCAAAGGTTTTTAATTACTTTGTTAGGATTGTTATTTTTAATGGGTGCGTTGTTTAATTTTGAAGCAGCAACGCGTTGCTTCTTGCATACCCTAACTTTTTTATTTGCAGTAGCCGGTGCAGTAGTGGCGAGTCGTCAACTATGGTTGGAGCATTTTCCTTCGGATCAGTTAATCAGTTGTCAAGCGGCGATAGCGCAATATACTACTTCTATCTATTTTCATAAAATTATGGAATTATTTTTTCAAGGAACCAGCAATTGTGGCAGCTCAACCTGGCGTTTTTTAAATTTAAGTATGCCAGGATGGACATTAATAATTTTTATTGTACTCGCCGCTATTGCTTTACGACAAGTCTATATAAACCGACGCAAACATAAACGACATTTTTTATCTTGAAAAAGTCAATTTATTGTTATGCGATTCTTGATAGAGTTGATTTTCGTTTTTTTTGCGCTCTAGTAATTGAACGGCAAACTCTTCAGCCTCTCCATAAATAACAAAATGATTTTCGAATCTATCTATTAATTCTTTTAACTCACGGGCATTAGGTCTTTCTGATACGGGTGATAGCATGAGTAACGCAAGTTTTTTTAATATTGTTTGCTTTTGTTCTGTATTTTGCTGCCCATTAAAATATGCTTGGAGATTTTTTAAATCAATTTCGATGGAATCTTTGATTTGTTTAACCAGATGCTCTCCGGTTAAATTTAAACAATCTTCAATCAAAGCCTGCCATTGCGTCGAATAATTTTCAGCCCATTTTTGATGAAGTAGTATTTTTTCTATGTCACTAAGTGACTCGGTTTGAAGTGTGGGGCTTAATAACTGCTTGGTTATTAAATACCAAAAGCTTGCACCTAAAGACCATAAATCTGTATTGAGGTTAAGTATACTTTTTGTACAAAAATCGTTATTTATAAATAATTCTGGAGCGGAAAACTGAAATGTACTAAATTGAGGAGCTGGTTCATCTTTAAAATATGCACAACCAAAATCACCTAAAATAAAGTCGCCATTGGTTTTAAGAAAAATATTGCTGGGTTTTATATCATTATGAATAATACCTTGATGAGATTGTCTATTTGTGTCTTTAAATACAGAGCTATCTAAGGCAGTAATTGCTTCTAAAAGCTGGTGAAATCCGTGAAACAGATAACTTAATACAGAACTAGGATAAGTTATATTGATTGAAAATGTATTTTAAATGAGTTTCCAGATCTCCAATTTCTTGATAACAGGTATATAGGATATTTGTCGTTCCATCTGATCCTTGGGCAACGGGTAATGCAAAAAGATCAACTGGAAAATTACTGGTAACAACATTTTGTAAAGCTTCAGTCATCTTATTTTCATGCTCTACACTGAAGCTACCTTGTTTTTTAACAAGCTCACGGGTTCTGCCTTGAACGGACAAGGTAACTTTGTTAACAACTCCATTTTGGCCATTTTTTATAGAATTTTCAGTTCCATACGTTATTATATTTTCAATAGAACCTATCTTTAATGATGTTAACAAAGCTTTTAACTCAGGTGTAGTACAAGTATTAGATATAGGGGTAAATGGAGAAGGTTCTCCTGAAGAGCTAGTAAATGAATAGATGAGCTGCTTTGATGTGCAACGTTTAAGTTGGAGGGTCGTTTTTTCTTAAAAAAACTCGGAAAAGGAGGTGGTTTAGGGATTTTAGCAGGCATAATCATCTATATAGTTAATACTCGATTGATTTATCCTTGAATCTAGGTCAAATCCTTGGCTAATTATTGTATCGAGCAAAGATTAAAGAAAGATTAAATCTAATTCTGAAAAAAACGATGAATAATTTTTGCCAGGAACGATTTGATTTTTTGAATAGGTGAAAGGGGGAGCTGTAGACGTAGATGGAAAAAATGCAGCAAAAAAATTAGATTTTAACTGCTTAAATGACCTAAAGCCAAGCTTGCGCCGATTTGCGCCAGTGGTTGTACTAAAAGAATAGTTAATAATTTTAAACAGATGATCAAAATAAGTGGTGAAAAATCGAACCCTGAAATACTCGGCAAGATGCCGCGGATGGGCCTAATTAAAGGTTCACTGATTCGTACCAATATTTCTACGAGTGGACCATGTGCTAAAGGACTTATCCAACTTAAAATAGTTAAAGCAATAACCGCATAGAAGAAAATATTAATTAGTTGATTGAGGAGTTCAGCAAATGCAAGCACCAATAATCCGATTAAATGCGGAGTCGTATTAATTTGTAACCAGACAAGAAATGCGATTTTAATCATCTCCAAGCCTAATAACAATATAATAGCCGCCAAATCAATACCATGTAGGCTTGGGATTATTCGACAGATCGGACGTAGCGGAGGATCGGTTAATTTAGCGACTAACATAAACAATGGATTGTGACTGTCCGTATTCACCCATTGTAAAACAATACGTAACAGTAAAATAAAAATATAAAGATCAAAAATGGATTGGATAAGGAATATACCGGCATTGCCGAAGGAATTGAGCATAGAAAAGTTAACCTGTTATTTTAATAATGAGCTGATTTTTATTTAAGTCTAATAGCGCGGGTGTTCCAAAAGGCAAACAGCGATTCCTTTTTCCATGGCCAATATCGGGGCAACGGAATACCGGACAATTTTGCTCCTTGGCAAATCGTTCCAGTACCGCTTGAATCTTTTTTTCCTCTTCCGGTTTTGCAGAAAAAGTGAAATCACCAAATAAGATAGCTTTTACATGAGTTAATATTCCGGATTGTTGCAAGTGCTGTAGCATTCGGTCGATACGATAAGCCGCTTCATTGACATCTTCTAAGAATAAAATTTTATCTTGAGTTTCAATTTGCCAATCTGTACCCAGACTTGTTTGTACTAAGCTAAGACTACCGCCCGTTATAGGAGCTTGGAAAGAATCTAATCTACTAGTGGCCTTATGGTAAGGTGTTAATAAATAGATTAATTCTGTTAGTTGTCCAAAAATAACTTTTTTTAATTCGTCAATATTTTCTTGATCAATTAAATGGTGAGTCACTTGGTTAAGTGTAGGTCCATGCAGCGTTTGCCAATGCCATTTTTGTTGTAGAAATAAATGTAAGCCTGTGATATCGCTGAAGCCAATAAACAATTTTGATTTTTCAGGCGGGATTAATTTTAGTAAGGAAGGCATCAGGCGGGTACAGCCATAACCGCCACGTAGACACCAAATAGCTTGGGAATCAATATTAAATAAAGCGTCTTTTAGCTGTTGGAAACGTTTTTCGTCACTGTTGGCACATAACAGATCGGGTCCAAATAAATTAGCAGAAATTCTCGGTGTTAATTGCCAACTTTCTAGTAAAGATTTTAATTTTTCTACAATAGTTCTGTCTGCAACACCACTAGCCGTGGCAATTATGTCAACGACGGAATTTTTCTTTAAAGTTTGCCAGGGTTTAAAGCTATCCATTTTTTCTGGATCCTAGGTGCATAATAATCAACTTTACTTTTATTTCCAGAATGCTTGGTTTTATATATCTAAATTATCAACTTCTAGTGCATTCTGTTGAATGAAATTACGACGAGGTTCAACTTGATCACCCATTAAGGTAGTAAAGATTTGATCCGTCGCGATAGCATCTTCAATTGTGACGCGTAATAAACGTCGCGTATTCGGATCCATGGTTGTTTCCCATAGTTGATCAGCATTCATCTCTCCTAAACCTTTATAGCGTTGTATGGCTTGTCCTCGGCGGGCCTCAGTTAATAACCACTCATAAACTTCTTTAAAGTTTTTCACTGCTTGTTTTTTGGTATCACGCTGTACATAAGCACCTGATCCAATAAGGCCATGTAGCTGCTTAGTCATATCGAATAAACACTGATACTCAAGTGTCTTAAAGAACTCGTAAGAGATTTTGTAGGTCGTTTCTAAACCATGAGTACTAATCGTTATTTCAGGTAAAAAAACATGTCGTTCAGTATTTTCATAAATTGATATTTGGTAGCGAATAGCTTCATTATTGGTAGTGTGTTGCAATTGAGTTTGCCAGTTTTTTGTCCATTCGAGCATTTTAGCAGAATCTGTTAATTCCTCAGGAGATAAAGGGGGAAGATCAAAAATGGCTTGCAAAGCTTCCATCGGATAGCGTCGCGACAAATGTTGAATCATTATTTGCGCTTTACGGTAATCCATGACTAATTTTTCTAAACCAATACCTTGAATAGAAAAGCCTTCAGTATGAGGATAAAGAGCTGCATCGTGCAATGCGGTTTGTGTTAGATAAGCTTGTAGTGCAGCTTCGTCTTTTAAGTATTGCTCTTGCTTACCTTTTTTAATTTTATATAAGGGCGGTTGAGCAATATAAATAGTCCCACGTTGCAGCAGTTCTGGCATTTGACGATAGAAAAATGTTAATAATAAGGTGCGAATATGTGAACCATCGACGTCCGCATCAGTCATGATGATAATGCGATGATAACGTAATTTATCTGGATTATATTCATCTTTACCTATGCTACAACCAAGCGCAGTAATTAATGTGCCCACCGCGTCCGAAGATAACATCTTGTCAAAGCGGGCTTTTTCTACGTTCAGGATTTTACCTGTAAGAGGTAAAATAGCTTGATAACGTCGATTGCGCCCTTGTTTAGCAGAACCACCTGCTGAATCTCCTTCAACGATAAATAATTCACAAAGAGCAGGATCGGTTTCTTGGCAATCCGCTAATTTTCCAGGTAGGTCAGCAATATCTAATGCGGTTTTGCGTCGTGTCATTTCACGTGCTTTACGCGCTGCTTCACGCGCCCGTGCCGCATCGATGATTTTCATCATAATGGCACGCGCATCGTGTGGCGTTTCTAGTAAAAATTCTTCAAGCTTTTCTGAGGTTAAGGCTTCAACAATTCCCTTAACTTCTGAAGAAACCAATTTATCTTTGGTTTGTGAGGAGAATTTAGGGTCGGGAACTTTGACCGATAAAACGGCTGTTAGGCCTTCACGTGTGTCATCGCCTGTAGTGGCGATTTTTAGCTTTTTGCTAGTCGCTTCACGATCGATATAAGTGTTTAGTGTTCGAGTTAAGGCGGCACGAAAACCAGCCAGATGGGTTCCTCCATCACGCTGAGAAATATTATTAGTAAAACATAAGATATTTTCTTGAAAGCTATCATTCCATTGCAAAGCCACTTCGACAGTAATTTCATCGCGTTCAGCGGTAAAATAAAAAGGCTGTTTGTGTATTAAGGTTTTGTTTTGATTGAGGTATTCGACAAAAGCCTTGATTCCTCCCACATATTTAAGTTGAGTTTCTTCGTTGGTTCTTTCATCGATAAGATTAATCGCTACACCAGAATTTAAAAAGGATAACTCACGTAAGCGTTTTAACAGGATATCGTAATGGAATTCGTTGTTATGTTGAAAAATGAGCTTACTGGGATAAAAGCGAATTTCAGTTCCTCTTTCTTGAGTTTCTCCGGTGACTTGTAATGGTGCAGCGGGCTCTCCTAACAAATAGGTTTGCTCATACACTTTATTAGTACGCCGGATAGTGAGCTGTAATTTTTCTGATAAGGCGTTAACTACAGAAACACCTACACCATGCAAGCCCCCTGAGACTTTATACGAATTACTGTCAAATTTACCACCGGCATGTAAGACTGTCATAATGACTTCGGCAGCCGATCGGCCTTCTTCGCTATGGATATCCACTGGAATACCACGGCCATTATCTTTAACGGTGACTGAGTCATCGCTATGTAGCGTGATATCGATCTGAGAGCAATAACCCGCTAAAGATTCGTCTATGGAATTGTCTACGACCTCAAAGACCATATGGTGCAGACCTGTCCCATCATCCGTATCGCCGATATACATACCAGGACGTTTTCGGACTGCATCCAGACCTTTTAAGACTTTTATGTTTGAAGAGTCATACTTCGGCATACCTAGTCCACCTTGTTGGCTAGCATTATCCTTAAGGCCTAGTTCTGGCTCAAGAGAGCTTTCCGTGTGTGGGGCGATAGGCTCACACTCCGTTATGGATGGGTCTTTTCCCGCCAAAATCTCATTTTTAATCGACATATGTGATAGGAGTTAAAAACTGAAAATTATACCATAAATTGCCCCTTAAATTCGAATATTAATAAGGAAATACAAAGGCTTAAAGCAGCTAAAATGGGTTGCAGTCTGTTTAAACTTCAAGCAATGACAGGAATGTTAGGCCTAGGTTTTAAACGGGTTAAAATCCAACTTATAGATAATAATTCGGGTTAGTCGGCTTAAATTGCCGATAAAATTGGCTAAGTGACTCTTAATTATTGACACAAAAATCACTTGCCGTGATACTCATCGCTTTTGCATTGAAGAGCCTCCGACATGAATAGCAATGCGCTACGCGACCTATTTCTTAATTATTTTAAAAGTCAGGGTCATACTATTGTTCCCTCAGCTTCCTTAATTCCAGCACATGATCCGAGTTTATTATTTACTAACGCCGGAATGGTGCCCTTTAAAGATGTTTTTTTAGGCTTAGAAACACTGCCTTATTCCAGGGCAGTGAGTATACAACGATGTATGCGCGCCGGCGGAAAACATAATGATCTTGAAAATGTAGGTTATACCGCTAGGCATCATACTTTTTTCGAGATGTTAGGAAATTTCAGCTTCGGTGATTATTTTAAGCGCGAAGCTATTCTATATAGTTGGAAGTTTTTGACTGAGGAGTTAAACCTTCCTCCGGAAAAGCTATGGGTTACGGTATTTACCGAGGACGATGAAGCGGCAGCGATTTGGTTAAATGAGATTAAAGTTGACCCTAAACGATTTTCGCGTTGTGGCAAGCAAGATAATTTTTGGGCTATGGGCGATACTGGCCCTTGTGGGCCATGCTCCGAAATCTTTTATGACCATGGGCCCAGCATCACTGGAGGGCCTCCTGGTACGACCACCGCGGATGGGGATAGATACGTTGAAATCTGGAATTTAGTCTTTATGCAGTTTCAGCGCTCCTTAGATGGAGAGCTCACGCCTTTACCAAAACCTTCAGTTGACACAGGTATGGGTTTAGAGCGGCTCGCGGCTGTTATGCAGGGAGTCACTAATAATTATGATACCGATCTGTTCCAACCTTTAATAAAAGCAGTTGCTAAAGAAGCATCAATAACTGATTTGACGAATACTTCTTTACGCGTCATCGCTGATCATATTCGTGCTTGTGCTTTCTTAGTCAGTGATGGAGTTCATCCTGGTAATGAAGGACGTTCTTATGTGTTACGTCGAATTATTCGTCGAGCTATTCGACATGGTCATAAAATAGGTTTAGACCGACCTTTTTTTTACCGGCTGGTTAAACCTTTAGCGGTGCAAATGTTGCAAGCTTATCCACAGTTAGCTAAAAAACAAAAATCTATTGAAAAGGTATTGCTCCATGAAGAGCAGCAATTTGCTCGTACTTTAACCCAAGGGCTAAAACTATTTGAACAAGAATTGGCCAAACTGCAAGATAAAAACCAATTTCCAGGTTCAGCGGCTTTTCGTCTCTATGACACCTATGGGTTTCCCGTTGATCTTACCGCTGATGTGGCTAGGGAACATGGTTTAACTTTAGATATCGCAGGTTTTGAGAAGGAAATGCAACGTCAGAGAAGCCAATCTAAATCGGCTAGTCGTTTTACTTCCAAACCGAGTTTATCCTTAACTGAAAATA
>JBDKHQ010000038.1:0-2636 GCA_039797585.1 Pseudomonadota bacterium
TGCGTGCAGTGGCTACCACCATGACTTGACGGCGTGATGCGTTTCCTGCTTCGCCCGTCAACGCACGCCTATCGCGGGCTCTTCGACCGCACTTCGTGCTCTCCATGTCTCATCGTATGAATTTCATTAACATGAAAATAGAGCATACTAAAGAAATTCAAAAGTTAAAGGCCCAGTTACAGCCAGTGCAAACGGGCCAACAAGCTAGTTCTTCATCTCGTTTTTTTGGCTCTCGAAATGAGCCATTAGATAATGAAAGAAACGTATCAGAAGAATCGCTGCATAAGTTTAACTAAGATTGTATTTGTGTTGTATTTTTTTCAGAAAAAAAATGCCTAAAAATAAAAAGCGAAAATCCGTTATGAAATATCCAGTGCCAGTCTCTAAAGAGAATGCTGGCAATTCTTTTCATTGGATGTTAGGTGCTTTAGCTACAAGTGTAATAGCCATTATTCTCTATTATCTTATCCGCAATCAATCAGATTTTGCTTTGCATAGCACGAAAAGTGAAACATCCTTTGATAGCGCTACTAATAATCCATATACTTTCTTTCCATCGCTTCCTTGTAAAGAGGGTAGCTGTGTTCAATTTGCTTATCATGAAGATTTTAATGATAAGAAATCTCGTTTGCTAATTAACCAATACGTAGCAGCAGGGAGAAAAATATTAGCGTCACTACCTTTGACACTGGCCAACCGAGCAGCCTTAGCCAAGACAACGATTCGTCTCGTACCCGCCATGTCTGACAATTCCTTTTTTAGCAGAAATGGTTTTTTTAATGGCGAAATAAATATAGTGATGAATCATTACTTCGACAAGGAAAAGCTTAGGTCAACCTTGTTAAATGAACTACATCATTTAACTGTTACGGAAATAAACAGACACAAGATCGGGGAGAAGGGCGTTGACTTTGAGGTGCTCTCTTGTCCTTTTATGGCAAAAGATGGAAGGGTAGAAACGCATCTTAAACAAGACTTGAAACAGGCTCTAAGCCAGATTGAAGATAAAGTCGGCGAATTTGGTTTCTTATTAAAAAAACAAAATCCATCCAGCAAAGAAGAACAAACGCTCTCTATTTACCTTGCAGCAATGGATGATTATCATCCTGCCATCCATAAACTAATATTGAATACGCCTACAGTAAAATTTACGGACACATCTGGGCACACTGTAAAACCTGAAATCAATATGCCAATTTCTGGAATAACTCTGTCAGATGGTCACAAAGCGTATGGCAAGGTCGTTGATATCATTGCAAATGAAGCTGTAGCTTATTATTCGGTTAATCGGGATAAGTCAGATTTAGAATTGGCTAAAGCATTTATTTATGACTTTAACCGAAAAAATAAAGCCATCAAAGCCCATTACGAGCCTAAGTATAAAAAAGGAAGCTTAATAGGAAATCTACTTACACCGCACGACAATTTACTGGTAGAAATAGCAAGTAACATGGATGAGTTACTAACACCTAACATGAAGAAAGTTTTCGCTCCAGCTTTTACAGATTACTTTGATCGCTACGCGGAGTCTTATTTGGAAAGTGAGTATGTCCCCAATCTAGGTGCTGCGGATAAACCTGCGCTGCGTTTTTTATGAATTGGAACTATTTTTAGGTATGCCAAAAACACATTCTCCGATATTTGTTTATCAACAAAATTATAAAATTTCTTATGATAAAGCTGAACTGAATGCGATAAAAACATGTGACTATAAGCCTGCAGGGCGTTCCACTGCAGTCACGCAATTCTTTAACCGTAGCGTTTTGCAACCCACTTTTGGCAAACTTTGTGAACAACGGGTTAACAAAGAAGAAACAGCAAGAACAATGGCAATTCGTAGTGTATCTGCGATCGGCGCCGCTCTGGGTGCAACTATTTCAGTAGCCTCAGCACCTATAGCTTTGCTAACTGGTTTTTTAAATCAGCGTTCACAAGCACCATTAGCTTATATCTGTCCAGATTTATTAGCGGCTGAAAAACCGGCATTTACTATGGAAAGTCAACTTCATATTTTTCACATGAATATGGGAATGGGTCCAGACTATAAAAATAGTATCGATGGTTTAAAACCTGCTAAATCGCGCGCGAATCAGTTTATTGCTTGGGTTGATGCACATAAAATGCATGGTTTAGAAAAAGCATTGCCAGAAATAATGCTTTTACAGGAAGTTTTTGACAAGGGGGCAGAAAAAATTATTTGTGAAAAATTGAAAAAAAACTATCCGTATATCATTTACAATGTGGCCCCTCATTTCTTAAACATGAGTAGTGGCCAACTGATTTTAAGTCAGTATCCTCTAAGGTCGGTCAGTTTTGAAGTTTTTAATCATATGCCATTTCCTGATAATATCACCGCTCCACGCGGCATATTGAAATGTACAATTAAGACGCAACAAGGCATTCTTGAATTATTTAACGTACACACCGCACCACTGCTCAGCGAAAAACGTTGCGCTGCACGTAAGGCAAATATGGAGCAGATTTTTGCGGCGACGAAAGAAAGTAGACGGGCATACCAAGCGAGTCGCTATGCTCACGAAAAATTTTGGCCGTCGTGTCCCCAAAATTTGTTCGCATCACGCGACTTATATTAAGCCCCGATTCGTCCGGCGTCCGCCACGCACTGGCCCATTCTG
>JBDKHQ010000039.1:0-7034 GCA_039797585.1 Pseudomonadota bacterium
ATGGGCCAGTGCGTGGCGGACGCCGGACGAATCGGGGCTTAATATAAGTCGCGTGATGCGAACAAATTTTGGGGACACGACGGCCAAAATTTTTCGTGAGCATAGCGACTCGCTTGATTTAAGCAAATAGTGGAAAAAATTGAATGTAAAAATAAAAAAACGTCAGTAAGATTAATTGGTGATGAGTTGGCTGATAGAGGAAATAATGATTATTTCACTTTGAAAATTTTGCAAAAATTACATGAGCGAGGAGTAGGGTTAGAAATATTGCTTTCTAATCATAGTGCCGAATTTATAAAGGCTTATGAAATCCAGCAACTAAATTCTCATAATAAATTTGTTTCGCAGAACCTGGATTCTAGATTTATTACCTCGATGATAAATCTGCAAATTCTTATAGATAAAAAACTAATAGATAAAAAAGAAGTATTTTCTATTTATCAAACTGTCTATAAACCCAACTTAAAATTAATTTCCTACACCTTGCATAGTAAAAATAAAGCAATTGTATTATATACACATGCTCCAGCGGGATTGGAAGCGGTTAAACTAATAGCCAGCGAGTTGGATACTGACTATAAAGATGGGAAGTTAGCCGAATTAACCGAGACGATAGATAAAATTAATAATGAATTTCAAGAAAAATATGTACAAGAAAATAACATACGTGATTTATTAGAAATTGAGAATCCTGTGTATACTTTCATTTGGAATAGGGAGTATAAGATACTTGAACGACCCGAGCAAAAGTCAGGTTATAAACTTAGTTTTGTTCATGGTCATGATTCGCGTGAGCCCTCGCAAAAAAATTTTTATAACCTGGATACTGATTTAGGTAAATGTAGAAATTGTAATATCGGCAAATATACTGTGTTTCGTATTACAAAGGATCAAAAAGCTACCGCAGAAGAATTTACGCAAAAAGTACTTAAAGAACAGTGGGCGTATTCTCCAATACCCTATGACTCTAAGTGGCTACCTTGTCATGTATCCCAAGACATTACCACTCTGATGCAATATGCTAATACATGTCAGAGAGGCGAATTTTTTAAATATAAAGGTACGAGCAAACATCCAATAACGCCTGTTATAGAAGTTTCGCAATCTAAAACGATGCTATGCTTACATTGACTGGTTGCTAGGGTTGATGTGTAACAGCCTATTTATAAACTGAATTAAATCCCTATAAATGTTTATCCCATAACCAATTAGGAAATAGAGAGCATAATAATTATTTAACGTCGTGATATTCAGCAGCAAATAACGTATTTTCTAGTAACATCGCCACTGTCATGGGACCGACGCCGCCGGGTACCGGTGTAATATAACCGGCGATTTGTTTAGCGCTGGAAAATTCGATATCGCCATGCAGTTTTCCATTCGCCCCGCGCGTAATACCAATATCTATCACAATTGCGCCAGGTTTTATCCATGTGCTTTGAATAACGCCTGCTTTACCCATGGCACTAATTAATAAATCGGCGCGTTGAATATGTTGTTGTAAATCACGTGTCGCACTATGGCAGAGTGTGATAGTGCACCCTGCATTTAACAGCTCTAAAGCCATAGGTTTGCCAACGATATTTGAAGTTCCCACAATGACCGCATTTAAACCTTTGAGTGAAATTTTTTCATGTTCCAATAAACGCATCACACCATATGGAGTACAAGGACGTAAAAAGGGCCGGCCTTGAGCTAAGAGTCCTAAATTCGTCGGATGAAAACCATCGACATCTTTTTTTGGATCGATACTTTCTAGGATACGTGCTGTATTAATGGATGACGGAAGTGGCAGTTGGATCAATATGCCGTGCACTTTCTGGTCAGCATTCAGTTTTTGGATCAAAGAGAGTAATTCAGTCTCAGTAGTATGCTTGGGTAAATCATAGGCAAAGGAATTTATTCCAGCATCTCGACAGGCGTCGCGTTTATTACGTACATAAATTTGCGAAGCGACGTCTTCACCTACTAAAATCACGGCTAATCCAGGAGTAATTAAGTCCTTTAGACGCCGTTTTTCCAATCGGTGTTTAAGTTGTGTACGTATTTGTTGAGCAATCGCTTTGCCATCAATGATAATTACAGTCATAATTACTTTCTAGTATACCCGTTTTAAAAAAGAGCAATCTAGGCATTATATGTTAGATCCCAAATATTTACGTAACGATATTCAAATCGAAGAAATCGCGAAACAATTGGCTAATCGTGGCTATCAACTTGATATACGTTTGGTGTCGGGCTTAGAAAGCCGGCGCAAAGAGTTGCAATCTGAAACTGAAACCTTGCAAAACACCAGCAATCGCAGCGCTAAGGCAATAGGTTTAGCAAAGTCTAAAGGTGAATCAATTACTGGCTTACTCGAAGAAGTGGCAGGAATAAAAAAACAACGTGAAGTATGTGAAAGCCAACTCAAGGACATACTCGAAGAATTGTCGGCTATTTATTTGACTATTCCCAATTTACCCCACAAATCGGTACCAATAGGGCTAGATGAATCCCAAAACAAAACACAACGTCATTGGGGGAAAGTGCCTAATTTTGATTTTCCGGTAAAAGATCATGTTGCGTTAGGTGAAGCAAACGGCTTGATGGATTTTGCCAGTGCCAGCAAAATTGCTGGGTCGCGTTTTGTTGTCTTGCATGGCCGTTTGGCAAGATTACAGCGCGCGTTGATACAATTTATGTTAGACGTGCATACTAAAGAACATGCGTATCAAGAGGTTTATGTACCGTATATCGCTAATACTGAAAGCTTAATCGGTACCGGTCAATTACCTGGTTTTGCAGAGGATTTATTTAATTTAAAAGGTGAGCACGGTTTTTACCTTATTCCGACTGCTGAGGTATCGGTCACCAATCTCGCCCGCGATACTATTTACGCTATGGCGGATTTGCCCAAAAAATATGTGGCGCATACACCTTGTTTTCGTAGCGAAGCGGGTTCCTATGGTAAAGATACGCGCGGTATGATCCGTCAACATCAATTTGAAAAGGTAGAACTGATTCGTTTTGTCGAACCTAAAAATTCCTACCAAGCTTTAGAAGAATTAACTCAAGAGGCAGAATCGATACTGCAAAAATTAGAATTACCTTATCGAGTGGTATCTTTGTGTACCGGCGATTTAGGTTTTAGTTCAGCAAAAACTTATGATTTAGAAGTGTGGTTGCCTAGTCAAAATACTTATCGTGAGATTTCATCGTGCAGTAATTTTGAATCGTTTCAAGCCCGCCGTTTAGCCGCGCGTTGGCGTAATCCAGAAACCGGCAAAATTGAATTGATACATACGCTTAATGGTTCCGGTTTAGCCGTGGGACGTACCTTGGTCGCGCTGATGGAAAATTATCAAACTAAAGATGGAAAAATACGTATACCAGATGTGCTAAAAGATTATATTCAAGATGATTTTATTTAAATTGAATGTCTATGCAAGCTGACAACAAACAGCAATCCGGTGATATTAGCTTAAGAGTAATAGTTTTAGGTATTTTTTTAGCGATATTGTTGGCCGCATCGAGTACTTACTTAGCTTTAAAAGTTGGAATCTTACCTTCGGCATCCATACCTGCAGCCATATTGGCGATGGCAATACTGCGTTTGTTCCACAACGGAAATATTTTTGAAGCTAATCTGATTCAGACCGCCGCGTCTGCCGGAGAAGCCGTGGCCGGGGGCATAGTATTCACTATTCCAGCTTTAGTCATCATCGGTTATTGGCATTATTTTCCTTATTTTGCAAATTGTGCGATTGCTTTACTCGGTGGTTTATTAGGTATTTTGTTTTCGATTCCGCTACGTAAAATTTTAATCAATACACCACAACTATATTTTCCAGAAGCGCGCGCGATATCCGAAGTGTTAAAGTTAAGCCAAAAACAAACATTTCATATTAATAAAATGTTAGTGGGTACCAGTTTGGGAGCGGGTTTGGAATTCGCGCAAACCGGTTTAAAAGTTTTAGCGGCATCCACTGAAAAATGGATGGTATTCGGACAATCAACAATTATGGGTTTTGGTTTAGGTTTTGCCCCTGCTTTGATCGGTGTAGGTTATTTAATTGGTTGGAATGTAGGTCTAAGCTTATTGTTAGGAGCGTTTATTGCTTGGGGAATAACTTTACCCTTATTAAGTTATTTTGTTCCAGTGGGTAAAACTTTTATCTTGGCAAAAAGCTTAACCGTTTACGCAGGTGACATTCATTATATTGGTTTAGGTGCAATGTTAGCGGCGGGATTGTGGACCTTATTGAATTTACTCCAGCCTTTTTATCTTAGTTTGCGTTTATCAGTGCAAGGCTTATTTCAGACGCAAAAAATCCTATCGCCTACTGATCAAGATATACCTTTGAATTATTTACTCGCAGGTTTAGCTTTGGTTATTGTGAGTATTTATTTTTTATTTAATTATTTATTGCCGATTCATAGTTTAATGTTTGCTTTACCACAATTATTTATCATCGGCGCGGTTGTGTATGTACTGATAATAGGTTTTGTCTTTGCAGCGCTATGCGGTTATTTTTCGGGTTTGGTAGGTGTGACAGCGAGTCCAGGATCTGCCATAGTCATTTCTGGCTTATTATTCATGGCATTAATTTTACGTGCATTGCTGTTTTTTAAAGGGCATGCGTTACATTCGCAATTACTCAACGCAGCGGCTATGACAATAATAATAGGTGCTGTAGTGGCGGGTACTGCGTGTATTGCAAATGATAATATTCAAGATTTGAAAGTAGGGCATTTGATTGGTGCCACTCCTTGGCAGCAACAATTAATGTTAATACTTGGTGTGGTAATCGCTGCTTTAGTTATACCTTATGTGATGCAATTACTTTTTAATGTGTATGGACTTACCAGCGTATTACCGCACGCAGGTATGGATCCACAACAAACCTTATCGGCCCCACCCGCCGCCATGATGGCCGGCTTAACACAAGGTGTATTTAATCATGATCTTCCCTGGATCATGTTAGGTATTGGTGCAACTATTATGCTGATATTAATTCTAGTGAATACATTGACTAAAATTAATATTTCTTTGCTAGGTGTAGGTATGGGAATTTATTTGCCTTTAAGTTCTTCCACTCCCTTATTTATCGGAAGCTTGTTTGCTTATACAGTTAAATTTTTTTTACAAAAAAAAATGAATAAAGATACAGCATCGCAACCGAATTTTCAGCAGCACGATGCGGTTTTACTCAGCTGCGGAATAGTAGCGGGTGCAGCATTGATGGATGTAATACTCGCCATCCCTTTATCTATCACTGGAAATACGCGCCTGTTTGCTATTTTTCCCATGGGTTGGCAGGCACTTGCCAGCTTGCTCAGTTTTCTAAGTTTATTAGTCATAGCGGCCAGCTTCTATTGGGCAATATCCTCGAAAAAAATAACTCCTAGGCTTTAATCCTGTCTAAGCTTTAGGTGCATCTTCGGCTTACAAAAAACAGCTTTTCTATGTAAGTAATTGAGCAGGCTCTAATTGATAATGATTATCATTAGTATTGATAGTGGCTATGCTTATTGCTAAAATATACGCCAGAATAATTCTAAAAATAACAATAAGTATGTCTGTTACGCAAATTTTAAAAAAATCGGTTATCTTAAAAAAGCCGCTATTTTGGTTGAGTATATTGGGTCCGGGATTAGTGGTGATGTTGGCCGATACCGACGCCGGGAGTTTAATTACTGCCGCCCAAAGTGGTGCCGTCTGGGGTTATAAGTTACTGGCTTTACAGTTTATTTTGATGCCAATATTGTATATCGCCCAGGAATTAACCGTGCGTTTAGGTATTGCCACGGGGATGGGTCATGGCGAATTAATTAAGCATCATTTTGGCAAAACTTGGGCGTGGTTATCGGTTTCAACCTTAGTGGTTTCTTGCATAGGTGCCATACTCAGTGAATTTAGTGGTTTGGCCGGGGTCGGGGCGCTCTTTCATATTCCAGCCTGGGAAACCTTATCCTTAGTGGTCGCTTTTTTGACTATAGTCGCCTGGACCGGATCTTATCGTTCGGTGGAACGGATTGCTATTTTGCTAGGATTATTCGAATTAGTATTTTTATGGGTCGCTTGGGATGCTAGGCCGGTAGGACATGAAATACTTAGTGGCATTACGAATATTCCCTGGCAGAATAAATCTTACTTATATTTGCTGGCAGGAAATATTGGTGCGGTAATTATGCCCTGGATGATTTTTTATCAACAATCAGCTGTGTTGGATAAGGGACTGAATACCAGCCATTTACGCATAGCACGTTGGGATACCGCCATAGGAGCCATCATTACGCAATTGATCATGGCGTCTTTATTAATAGCGACCGCGGCGACCATAGGTAAAATCAATCCGCAAATGCCTCTGAATACGGTCCAACAAATTAGTCATGCCATTACCCCCAGTTTAGGTTTTACCACCGGTCGAGTGTTATTTGCTCTCGGTATGACCGGTGCGTCACTGGTTGCCAGTATCGTGGTTTCTCTAACCGCTGCATGGGGTTTAGGTGAAGTGATGGGTTTTCGTCGCTCCTTAGAACATCGCCCTAAAGAAGCACCCTGGTTTTACGGAATTTATACTTTAATTTTAGTTTTAGGCGGAATATTAGTGGCTTCTGGCAGCGTGAATCTAGTGAATCTAAGTGTCGGTGTCGAAGTAATGAATGCCTTATTATTACCGATAGTATTGGGATTTTTGTATCTTTTAGCGCTACGTACTTTACCAAAAGAATTTCGTTTAAAACCTGCTTATGCACTATTGGTTGGAGTAATTTTGTTAGTGACTGCTTCGTTTGGTTTGTTCGCTGGAATTTCAGGGATTTTGTAAATTTAACATTTCTGTTAAGACTATTTGGAGCTTAAGTGATATGACAGCTAGCAATGGCTAGAGTAATCGAAAAAAAATGTGCCTTAGGATTGCTATTCACTAGCAAATTGTCTACAATCTCGGCTTCCGTTTCGCGGGGCCGTTAGCTCAGTTGGTAGAGCAGTAGACTTTTAATCTATTGGTCGATGGTTCGATTCCATCACGGCCCACCAGTAAAATCAA
>JBDKHQ010000040.1:0-20606 GCA_039797585.1 Pseudomonadota bacterium
TTCAAAATATATTAATAAATTCGCACTGAGTGTATTAAGACTTTGATTTGGTGACATCACATCAAAATCAGTATCAATTTTAATATCAGCAGACTTAAGTATTTGTGTAAGTAATTCACGATGTTGCGAAGTAATTACTGTTTTTACAGCAAATCGTTTGTGTTTTTGTAAACTTTCGATGACCGGAATCATTTTTAAAGCTTCTGGTCGAGTGCCAATTACACAAACAATGTTAAATATTTTCATAAAGTAGTTAATTTCTGCTTATTATTGGATAGTAAATGAGATAAAAATTCCTCAGCTTGTTTTTCTCTGCTAAAATTTTTAGCAAATTTTAATGATTTTCCTCTTTGATCTAACATTTGTTGTTTATCATTCGAAAGACTCAAAAATAATTTTTCTAAACTTCCTTTATCACCGCCAGGAATAAACCAGCCAATATCTGACTGCGATAAAAATCTTCGTGCTTCACCATTAGGTCCATATAATAATGTAGGTATCCCCATAGCCAATGCTTCGATTATTTTCGAAGGTAAAACCATTTTATTGGTTTCAATCGGTGCAAGTGGGATAATTGCTAAATCAATTAGGGACCAATATTCTGGGATAACTTTTCCTGGGAAAGGACCATCTATGGTTACATTATTTATATTGTGAGTAATAAGATATTTAGCTAATTCTTCACGTCTAGGGCCGTCTCCAATCATAAGGAAATGTATGTGAGAAATTGCTTTTTTTGCTAAGGATTCTGCTACGGCTATAATATCTTCATGATTATGAGAAATACCAAAAGTACCGATATAGCCTACAACAAATTTTTCAGACAAATTATAATCTGTCAGCAAAGATAAATTTTTCTTTCTAGGATAAAATTCTTTACTTGCACCGGAAATAGAAGTCACAATTTTGTGGTCAGGTATCCCTAATTTATTTAGATACTCTCTAAAATAATCCGATAAAATAATAATAGAATTGGCCTTATGGTACATCCAAAGTTCAATTTTCTTAATGAATTTGTAGATCCAGGTTTTGTTAATGAGACCACTCGCAGCAACCGCATCTGGCCATAAATCACAGACTATCATTGTAAACGTTACTCTTTTTATGATAGCTAAACAGCAAGCGGAAAGTGCGCAAAAAAATTGTGGTGTTACGCCGATAATTACGTCCGGTTTGGATTGCCATAAGCCAAAAAAGAAAGAAGATAAACCAAATGAAATAAAATCAAGTGTTCTTCTGATTAGCCCATGGTTAGGCCGCATATAGGTTTTAACACGTAAAACCTTGACATGATTTACAAGTGATTTTGTTAGCCATTTATTTTTGTAACCAGGAAAAATTTTACCTTTCGGAAAATTAGGATGACAAGTTATCACAGAAACATATTGACCTTGTTCAACCCATAATTCAGCGAGCTCGGAAAAAATCCGAGCATTCGCATTCATTTCGGGATAATAGTTATCAGAGAGTATTAAGAGATTCATAAATGGCGGTGTTTATTATTTTTGCTCTGTGTTCCCAAGTATTTTCTTGGGCTTCTTTTTTCATAATGTGAAAGTATTCATGATTTTTCGGTAATTTAAATGCATAATCAATGAGCGATAGAAATTCATCATCATTTTTTGCCCTTAAAGCAGAATGATATTGTCTACATTCTGGCATGTCGGTGGTAACGATAGGTGCAGAATAATTCATATACTCGAATAGTTTTACGGGCGAACAATTTTCTGTAATCGAATTGTAGAGAAAAGGTATGATGGACACATTGAAAAAATGTGCGTAATTTTGCAGTTCGGTAAATTTTTTAACGCCAAGATAAAACAAATTAGGATTATTTTTTAATAATTGTGCTAGCGCTTCTGATTCAGGAGAGTTTGCCTTACAGGGACCAAGTAGCATAATTTGGCAATTCATAAAACGTTCACATACTTTGCCTAGTAATTCAAAATCAAACCATTCTGCCAGAGCACCATAAAATCCTATAGTTTGTTTACTATAGTTCGGAAAATCATCGGGTTTAATAATAATCTCATTTTTTTTGGTACTGTCAGGATTAGCTGCATTAGGCACATATTTAATTATTTTATTGGGAAGTAGACGTATAAATTCACTAAATAAAAGTTGACTACTCGTCAGTATAATATCCGCAGTATTGAGCATCAATTGGTGATATTTTAGGTATGGTTCAGAAATATGTATATCAGGATTATCTAAAACATCATAGATTAACCGGTGCGGTTTATTTTTCTTGATCAGTTCATAATGATACGCTAAGTAAGAATAGGCGATATATCCAGAAAAATCTAATTCGGTCCTTTTGCCTGCAAGTATCAGATTTTTATTAATGCATTGTTGATTATCTTCAGATTTATCTTCTATAAACATACAGTTTATACCCATCTCAGATAGGCTTATGAAAAGCTGTTGTGGACGTTGAACCATTTCATCAAATCGGATTCCTTCGGCATGTAAGTGTAATAATGAAAAGTCAGAGACTAAATTATTATTTGTATATTTATTTTCACTCAGTTTACTTAAATTATTCAATAAAGAGTTAATGATATTCTGCCATTTTTGCTGCCAATTTTTTAAACTAAATGTTAAAGATTTTTTATAAGCATTATCGATTATATATTCACGTAGTTCTTTGTCTGTAATTAATTTTTTTATAGCATTATATAATTCACTTTCATTGTCTGGAGCGATCATCAACCCAGTAAAATGATCGGTTATTAAATCAACTAATCCTCCAACATAAGTTGAAATGACTGGCTTTTTACAAGCCATGGCTTCAATGACACTAAACGAAGTTCCTTCAGAATTGATGGTAGGCACTAATACAATATCAGATTTTTTATAAACATCTGCCATCTCATGCGGCGGCGCAGTCATATGCCTTATTTTATTACTCCCATATTGTATTATTAATTTATTTACAGCTTTTATTTCAGCTTCATCGCCCTTACCACAAAATAGAAAACTAACGTGATTAAATTCAGCTAAAATTTTAGGTATAATGTTATGTACCAACCAAAAACCTCTTGGGGCATACAGCCTTCTCGGGTATAGAATAATTAATTCGTCATGTTCTTTTTTCTTAGGTTCACAGTGGAAATTTTTATGAGAGACGTAATTAGGAATAAAGCTTATTTTGTGGATTTCCGAAACTCGATGGCTTCTCATAAAATTAATGGTCGCTGTATCCACTGAGACTAGTCTATCTAAGTACTTTATTTCTCGAGCCAAAAATTCTGCGGTGTGATTGTGGTTGTTAGTATCCCAATAAATACCATGACTAATCCCTATGATATTTTTTGCACCATTTTTTTTAACTAAGCTAAATGGAGAACTAATGATTAAAGCGGCATCATTGGTCAGGAGTTCCACATATTTTTGAAATTGTGTGAGATCATAAAAACTGGGTAAGCCAATGATGGTAAGCCCATAATAATGTCTAATCCAAGGATTAGCTGAAGAAAATTGAATACAGTAAAAATGATAGCCTAAATCAATACAAAGTTTAGAAAGGTCTAAAACATATCGTTCTGCACCACCATTATAACAATCTGTCCCTGTAAAATTCATAACAGTAGGTTGAACATAAAAAATTGATTTATCTTTGGTTATAAATTTCAGAATTTGCTGGATAAATGCAATATTTTTTTTATTAAGAGAATGCTCATCTAAGGGAATTACTTTATTATGCTTTTTATTTTTTATTATTTTTCGAGTTATATTTTGGATGCCCAGCGGCATTTTTAGGTAGAGCTTATACGCATAGAAATATAATCTTCCGTTTAATGATTTAACTAGCATGCATGGATTCTCAATTTTGTTATTATTAAAACATTATTAAAATGAACAGAATTATTCTAGTGATAAATTATCAAGAATTAGGTAGTAGTTTTGATGAGCTGACCAGAAAAAAATCATTACTAATCCTTTATTGTTATTAATTTATACTAGGATTTATTTGGTGGCTATGGGTGGGCTCGAACCACCGACCCCAGCATTATGAATGCTGTGCTCTAACCAACTGAGCTACATAGCCTAAACTTCTTCAACTTCGATTCACTCTGTCTGTGCTCCTTTCTGCGCTACGCATTCCTGCTCCGCTTGAAAGCCGGCCCTGCGCATCCTGCTTCGGGCGTTCGCAAGGAAAAAGCATTGCTTTTTCTTTTCTTACTTACCCAACTGAGCCACATAGTCTAAGGTGGCCTATTGTGCTAAAGCCAAACTGAATCGTCAAGCAAATAAACTTAATTTTTATCTTTAAAGTAATAACGTTGAGTTAACGCTAAGGCAGCTAAGATATTTTTCATTGGTATTGACTCATTGGGTAACATCTTAGCCTGGAGGTTTTGGATTTGGTAATAACCTGAGGGGAAAATGGCGATGATTTTTTTATCATTCACCACGCCTAAATTGGTATAGCTGTGCATTAATAAAAATGTAGGGGTTTTTTTATTAAACAAAGAGTGGCCTATACTGTAATCCGTTATAGGGTTTTGCAAGCCAAAGATTCGGTTGAGTAAAGTCGGTACCACGTCATAATGGCTAGTCATATGTTTAACCTGCATCGGTTTTTGGCCTGGCCAATGAATAATCAAAGGGATTTGGGTTTGGTAGCGAGTGAAATTACTGGCATGTCCCCAATAACCTTGATGGTTATCATTGAACTCATTACCATGGTCCGCAGTAATAAGAACTAACGTATTATCTAATAAATGTCGTTTTTTTAGTAAAGCCAGATCTTGTCCCACTAGCTGGTCGATGTAATATAAGGCATTTTTGTAACGGTTAAACGTAGGGTTTGGATCAGTATGGCTAGTATAGATTAAGCGATCACAGGCCGATATGCTGGGTTGGAAGATATGTATTGGGCTACCACCAATGCAGAAGCTATGCGCGGCATCATAAAATACAAAGCTAAAAAAAGGTAATGGTGTCTGCGTGATAAATTTCTTAAATTCTTTAGTAATCTGTTTGTCTCTATCGTAAGGGGTGTACCCTATCGTTAAAGTTTTTAAATTTTTTATTCCCATAAATATATTCAGATTAAAAGGGGGAGCGAGTAGCGAGGCGCTTCCAAAAATTCCCATATGGTAATTTTCAGCGATCAGTTTATCCATAAATATTGGACTTTTATGTTGGTTAATAGTGGCTGCCCAATAGCTGGCAGGTAAACTATAAAACAAAGAAAATAGACCGGGTTGAGTTCCATTCCCGCCGCTGAAATGTTGTTGAAATTGCCAACTTTGTTGTGCAAAACGATAAATATTCGGCGTATTGACAGCACTTAACATATCAAAACGCCAACTATCGATCAGGATAAAAACGATATTCATCGGCTTTTTAAGGGGCTTATAAACTAGCGGATGCAGAGGATAGTCAAGTTTTTGATTAGCATGATTGATTTCTACAAAATCGGAACGATAAAGACTCTCGAGTTCAGTGAGTGCTTGCTTGCCAGGTAGCAACTTGGCTAAGACTTCATAGTAAAGCGGTATAGTGTAAGCTTGCTGATTAAGTGCTAGCGCAGTTGAGCTTTTGATTAATATGGCTAGCATATAGTAGGAAAATAGAAGACAACCTACTGTTGCAATCGGGTAGAGTGAGACATGAGTTTTATGGCGTAATTTTTTCCATATGAATATGGCTAAAGCTATTTCTAAAACCAATAAACAACTCGATAATAATCCTATCGATAGCCATTCTAGCCAGGATAGATCAAAGACTTCGTTGGCTTGCCCTCCTGTTAGTAATTTCCAAATAACGCCATTTAAATGAAAGTGGTATTGGCCGAATACAAAGGTATCAACACTAAGCAAATAAGCGAATAGGAAACCTATCATGACGGAAACAGAAAATATGAGTTTTTTTCTAGGACAAACAATGACAAGAATGATGGGTATAATCGCAGCAATACAAGCAAACAAACCGAGTTGACCCAAAAATGCAGTGAATAAAAACAAACATGCCAGCAACTGATTAGCTAGGGACGAAACAGATAAATGAAAGGGGATAATAATGGCAAGATAATGCAAGCCAATTCCCCAAAATAATAAGGCATTTCCGGTGAAAAACCAAAATATCCAATTAAAATAGATTTTTCTTGTTGTTAAAGACATTTTTTTTCTTGTTGTTATTTTTTTTTATAGTTGCACGAGAGGTTTATTTACTGGTCTTTTGATCTAGCAAAGATCACATTGTTTTAGTTTTTTACGTAGAGTACCGCGACTGATACCTAGCATTTTCGCTGCTTTGGTTTGGTTTCCGCGCGTTTGGCGTAATACCACTTCTAGCATAGGGGATTCAACCTCGGCTAAAACGAGACCATAAAGATTAGAAGGTGAGTTCCCATCTAATTGCGAAAAGTAATTTTCTAAAGCCTGTTCGACATAGGTTTTTAGCGGCTGCTGAGGTGCGCCAGCGCTAGCAACCATAGGTAGAACAGGAAGTTGATCGAGTGCATTTTGCATATACATTATCCTTTGAGACTTGACTAGGTCAGAGGAGTTTCCATGATATAGTAGCTAAGAGGTTGCGACAAGCGTCTTTTGGCGGATTTTTTGAATTTCTTAGCCTCTGAGTTAGGCCAGGGCCTAATTTTTCTTAAAAATTTTGCGAAATATTGTTTTTCTGTGGGATTTGCTAGAAAAACAGCTTGTAAAGGTCTATTTAATAGTAGGGGCTTGATACTCATATCTATCTTGAAGGAAGAACTATTTTGTTTAATTTAATTAAATTTTTAAAAGTTTTACTATTTGGATTGAGCTTGGGAGCAGGAATATTACCTGCTTATGCGATACAACAAGCTTTACCCGTGGATCAGGTTTTTCAAGTCTCAGTGCAGCGTTTAAATAATAAAACGCTAACGGCACGTTGGACTATCAAGCCCGGTTATTATCTTTACCGCGACAAAATACACTTCGAAAGTACGCCAATCCGCATAAATTCGGTAGTTTTTCCTAAGGGTACTATTAAACATAATCAATTTATTGGGAATTACGAAGTCTATCAAGGACATGTAGTCACATTACTAAAATTTGCCAATCCTCTTCCCGATCAAAATCTGGATATGGTGATCCATTACCAAGGTTGTGCGATAGCGGGTTTTTGTTATCCTCCTGTAGTTAAACATATAAGTTTAACCCATGCGGGAATGTCTGTTAGCGAAACTAACCAAAATGCTACAGACATAGGCCAGAATTCGGCGAAAAATCAAGTTCAGGGAACTCTAAAAACGGCTAGCGAACAAAGCAAAATCTTAACTTTATTAGCGGGCCATAATATTTTTTGGACGCTGATTAGCTTCTTTGGATTTGGTTTATTATTATCACTAACCCCTTGCGTTTTACCGTTAATTCCTGTGTTATCCGCCATTATTTTAGGCCAAAAGCAATTGACGACGGCTAAAGCCTTTAGTTTGTCGATAACTTATGTTCTTGCCATGGCATTTACTTATGCCGTAGCGGGCGTCTTTGCTGGTTTAGCAGGCAGTTATTTACAGGCATTTTTACAAAGTCCCTGGGTTATTATCATTGTATGTGCATTGTTTGTTGCACTGGCTTTTTCTTTGTTTGGTTTCTATGAGTTACGTCTGCCGGTGAGTTGGCATGAAAAGCTAATTCATATCACAAATCGCCAACAAGGCGGTAATTATATCGGCGTGGCGTTAATGGGCTGCTTATCCACGTTAGTTATTTCTCCGTGTATAACAGCGCCTTTAGTGGGCGTATTAACCTATATTGGCAATACCGGGAATGCCATACTGGGCGGACTTGCTTTATTTGTTTTGGGTTTCGGTTCAGGGGTGCCTTTATTAATTATTGGGACTTCGGCAGGTAAATGGTTACCTAAATCAGGGCCTTGGATGAATGGTATTAAAATTGTCTTAGGTATATTAATGCTGGCTATGGCCGTGTGGCTGCTAGCACGAATCATTCCTAGCAATTCGAGACCCTTTCGCCTGCTGCATCCCAATCAAGTTCTAAGCTCAGAAACAAGTAGTTTTCAGACAATTAAGAGCATTTCCGATTTAAACCTAGCCTTAACACAAGCAAAACAACAGAATAAACCCGTGTTAGTCGATTTTTATGCCAATTGGTGTTTATCTTGTAAGGAAATGGAACGGATAGTCTTTACTGCGCCACAAGTTAAGTCCTTAATGTCACATTTTATCTTGTTAAAAGCAGATGTCACTGCGAATGATGACCAAGATAAAGCATTAGAACGTCAATTCCATGTGATTGCGCCGCCGACCTTTTTATTCTTTGCGCCAAATGGACAAGAGTTAACGGATGCTAGAATAGTGGGTCAAGAAGAAAGTCAAGCCTTTGCTAGCCATTTACAAAGTGTTTTAGCTATAAAATGCTCGACTTGATCTTTATGGTAGTTAGGTTTTGCGGAGCAATTGTAGTAAGTTTTTTTTAGGCCATTGTATTAATACCACACCGAATAAGATGGCAATGACGCCTAAGCCTTCTGTCCATTGCGGGCGATTGTGAAAAAAAACAAAATCCCAAAGAATAGCCATGATAGGGACTACATACATCACCGCACTCGCACGTACCGCATCCCATTCGCGGATTAAATAATAGTAAATGATCCATGCTATTGCAGTAGAAAATAAGCCCATATAAATACTTGCTACCCAGATAATCGGCGTATGCAATAGTAAATTACTACTCGGCCAGTGTTCGAATAGCAGTGATACCAGCATTAGAAAGATAAGACTGGCCCAATGTTGATGATAGATATTGGCATAAAAATCTAATTTAGTTTGACCGGATAACATATGTTGATTGAGCAAATTACCGATTGAGTAACTGATAGCCATGAGTAATACAGATGCAGTACCTAATAACGCGGAATGTGCAGTGTTAAAATTCAGCAAGGGCCAAAAAATAATACAAATACCTAATAAACCCGTGAATAAACCTATACATTTTAGAAATGAAAAATTTCTGGTTTGCGGAGAAATCAAACTAAATATTAATGTCCAAATCGGTACCGTTCCATTTAAAATACCTGCCAAACCGGGTGAAATATGTTGTTCACCATAAAATAAGAAGAAGAAAGGAAGTCCTTGAGAAAAAAGTCCCATTATCCAAATGCGCCAGCGCAGATTAAATGGAACAGACACTCTTTTTTTTAAAAACCAAAAAATAAGACTTAAGCATATTAATGCCAAACCTACTCGTAACATCGCCCCAAAGAAAGGTGGAACGTGTAATACTACTGCCTTAATAGCAACAAATGAACCGCTCCAAAAAGCGGCAAGTAAAAAAAACCAACAATAATTTATATTTTTATTCATTATTAAAATTAACCATTAAATCAAGTTAAGTCGACGAATAGGGCATCTAATTTTTGCAAACCACGGGGTAATTTATGACCGCGTTGTCCTCTTTTTCCGATATAGTTTGTCAAGTCTGAACCTTTCAAAATAAATTGTTTTTTTCCAGAAATTAAAGTCAATTTACTATTTTTTGCAGGTAAAATGGCTATTTTACTTATAAACTCTTCGCGAAGTTCGAGTTTTTTAGGAGGAATTTGCATCATTTTATTCCCTTTTCCACGCGCTAATATCGGTAACTCTTCTGCAGCAATAATTAATAAGTATCCTGTATTGGTAGCGAGTGCAATATAGTTAGAGTCAATTTGATTAACCATTAACAAAGGTAGAACATGAGCATGAGCAGATAATTTTAATAAGGTTTTTCCATTACGATTCTTAGAGTACAGTTCAGATAGTTGTGTAATAAAGCCATAACTGGCATCAGCGCTGACTAACACAGACTGTTCAGGATCTCCAGTTACCATGCCTTCAAAATTAGCACCCGCGGGAGGATTAAAGCGACTTGTTAAAGGTTCTCCAGAACTTCGTGCGGAAGGAAGTGTATGTATCGATGTTGAATAACTACGTCCTGTTGAGTCAATGAAAGCGATCAATTGATTACTGCGGCCAAGTAGCGTTCCCTTTAGTGAGTCACCCGCTTTAAATATTAAACCACTGACATCAAAATCATGACCTTTTGCTGCACGTATCCAACCGCGAGTCGATAAAATGACAGTCATGGGCTCCGAAGGAATTATTTCATTTTTTTGCATGGCTTGAGCAGCGCTACGCTCAACCAGTGGTGATTTGCGACGGTCACCATAAAGCTTTGCATCTTCTTGCAATTCCGCTCGAATAAGCCGTTTCAATTGTACTTTAGAAGACAAAATTTTCTGAATTTTGTCACGCTCTGCGATTAAATTTTCTTGTTCGGTTTGTAATTTAATTTCTTCTAGCTTGGCTAATTGTCGTAAACGTATTTCTAAAATAGCGTCGGCTTGCGTATCACTCAATTTAAAACGTTTCATTAAGCGGATTTTTGGATCATCATATTGTCGTATAATTTTTATGACTTCATCGATATGCAAATAGACAATTAAAAAACCCTCTAAGAGATGAAGGCGATGCAAAATTTTATTTAAATGAAACTCTAAACGTTTTCTTACCGTGGCTTGGCGATATTCTAACCATTCTTGTAAGATGACGAGCAGATTTTTAACCTTAGGCCGACCATCGAGGCCTATCATATTAAGATTAATACGGTAACTGCGTTCTAAATCTGTTGTTGCAAATAAATGGGTCATCAAGGAGGCGCTATCAACCCGATTGGAGCGGGGTATAATCACTAACCTAGTTGGATTTTCATGATCCGATTCATCACGTAAGTCTTCTACTAATGGTAATTTCTTATCGCGAATCTGTTCAGCAATCTGTTCGATAATTTTCGCGCCGGATACTTGATAAGGAAGATCGGTAATAATAATTTGGTTTTTTTCTTCGGTATAAACAGCACGTGCACGAATGACTCCTTGACCTTGTTGGTAAATATTACAGATCTCAGCACGCGAAGTAATTATTTCTGCCGCGGTAGGGAAGTCGGGTCCAATAACCAATTCGCAAAGCTCTGCTAATGTGGTATCCGGTTCATCTAATAAACGAATACAAGCGCTGACTACTTCGCTAAGATTGTGTGAAGGGATATCCGTCGCCATACCGACTGCAATACCCGATCCACCATTTAATAAGATATTAGGCAAACGTGCGGGTAAAAGTTTAGGTTCTTCGAGAGTTGCGTCAAAATTAGCTACCCAATCAACCGTTCCATCGGATAGTTCGTTGAGTAAGGCTTGGGCATAGCGTGTTAAACGCGATTCGGTGTAGCGCATCGCGGCAAAAGATTTAGGGTCATCTTGAGAACCCCAGTTCCCCTGTCCATCAATGAGAGGGTAACGGTAAGAAAAGTCTTGCGCCATTAACACCATGGCTTCATAGCAGGGGCCATCACCGTGAGGGTGAAACTTACCTAAAACGTCACCGACGGTACGTGCTGATTTTTTATATTTTGCGAGTGCGGTTAAACCTAATTCAGACATCGCATAAATGATGCGCCGTTGTACAGGTTTTAAGCCATCACCTATGTGTGGTAAGGCACGGTCAAGAATGACATACATGGAATAATCAAGATAGGCCTTTTCTGTGAAAAGGCGCAGTGCTTGATGTTCGATGGGTGAATGTTCGGATGTTGATTTGCTTTTGGCCATTGCTTTATAGCCTCTTAAAAAAAGATCCCTAGTTCATTGACGCCTTTTTGCAAGGACGTTATTGGGTAGGCATGTTAAGAACAGCTTGTGTGCAGTATAAGATGATCATGATATTTTACAACATAGTTTTAAAAAAACCTTTAAAAATAATTTTCCCATGAGCTCTAAAACTCATAGCCTAGCGTAAATAAATGTTTCACATCGATGCCTTGATTCGGGGGCAGTAAACTGGCATTCGAGTAATGTAAGTAGTGATAGCTCAATGTACTTACCGCTGTTTCACTTATTCGCCAACGTAGACCTAGTCCCATTAAATCTTGAAATGCAAATTGTCCGCCCAAATTTCGATGGCCCAAATGATTATTGGAAAGCCAGCTGGCACCTATTCCTAACTCGAGATAAGCTTGGGCAAATAACAAGCAATTTTCACGGCTCTGTAGCCGTATGAGCGGCGAAAGGGCTAAAATGTCGATAGAGCGAGGCTGATCTGAGAGCGGCGGGTAGGTATGCCAATTGGCGTAGCTGACGTCCCAATAGCCGGTCAAATTCAAGGGGGATTTAGAGAAACCTACCCAGGGCCAAAATTGTTGAACGGCGACGCGATACCCTTTTAAATGGTCAGGATCCCCTGTTCCATAGGAAATTTGTAATCCATGGGTTGCGGCATAGCTGCTTTCAGAAATCAAACTAATGAGTATGAAACTGACATATAGAAAAAAAAAGAGACCCTTTTTTATACTAAAAACACATAGGGTTTTCAATTAAGCACTCCTTGTTACATTGTGTGTGTTGGATATAGATTTGCCCTTAGCTTATATACTTTTACGAAGCACAACAATCCTTCAAAATGTCAGTATTTGTACTTAAATAACTTACATTTTTGTTAATAAAAATAGAGTTTTTTATAATAGATTCTCAGCCAAAAATTTCGTTTTATAATTTGTTCTGTTATAATGCCGGGCTCATTCTATTCAAGGGATATAAAAATTATTATGCAGCAAGATATCCATCCAGCCTATAACCTAGTTACTGTTACTTGCAGTTGCGGCAACAGTTTCCAAACCCGTTCTACTTTAGGTGAGCCTGCTCTCACTATAGAAGTATGTTCAAAATGTCACCCTTTTTACACGGGTAAGCAAAAAATTGTTGATACCAGTGGACGGGTTGACAAGTTTAAACAAAAATACGGTAAACGTACTATCAAAGTCGATGCGGATAAGTCTGACCCAGCAGAAGCTGCTTAGTGTAATCCATTTCATTAGTTGGCTTATCTAAAAATTAACCTTTAATTTTTAAATTTCTGGGCCTGCTGTTCATTTCAATTACTCTGGGGGTATGATTTATGCCGAGAAAACGTATTGACCTTTTTGCCTGGTTAGTATGCGGCTTAGGGGCTCTTTTTTACTGTTATGAATATTTTTTGCGAATCTTGCCTAGTGTTATGACGGAAGATTTACTAAAAATGTTCAATATCAGTGGCTTAGCATTTGGAAATCTAGTTGCTTTCTATTATTACGCCTACACACCTATGCAGTTACCCGTGGGCATGATGATGGATAGGTTTGGGCCTAGGAAGTTATTGGCTTTTGCGTGTTTAGTTTGCGCCATAGGTACGTATTTATTTGCCCACCATTATCTTTCTACCGCGCAAGTGGGTCGCTTTTTGGTTGGATTCGGTTCTGCATTTGCTTTCGTAGGCGTGCTTAAGCTTGCTGCGATATGGTTCCCGCCTTCACGTTTTGCTTTCATTGCCGGTATGGCAACCTCTCTGGGAATGATAGGCGCTATGACCGGAGATATTATTTTATCAAAACTGGTATTTGCCTTAGGATCCAACGTCACACTTTATATTTCAGCCACAGTGGGTTTATTTTTAACGGTGTGTTTATGGTATATCATACCGGAAAATAATGGGACAAGAACATCGCACGAAGGAGGTACGCCAACTCTTAGTTACGGAGAGTTTTTCCAGGCGGTGTTTAAACTGTGTAAAAATCCACAGATGTGGTTGGTGGGTGTCATAGGCAGCCTTTTATATTTATCCTTATCTGCGTTTGCCGAAGTTTGGGGAATTCCTTACTTAATTAGAACTTATGGCCTATCAAATTCAACCGCGGCGGTTAATATTTCATTTATATTTCTAGGTTGGGCCATAGGCAGTCCTTTGGTCGGATGGATTTCTGACAAAATAGGCAATCGACGTCATCCAATTATTATTGGTGCTTTATTAGGGGCGGTTTTATTTACTTTACTCATTTACTTCCCATTTTTTTCTAGGCATTGTCTTGGGCTCTTATTATTCAGTTTTGGTCTATGTAGTTCTGCACAAATTATTGTTTTTCCTATAGCTAGGGAACTTAATGTACAAGGTTTAGCTGGTACTGCAATTGCAGTGACAAATTTGCTCGTTATGTTTGGCGGTGCTTTATCTGAGCCTTTGATCGGTAAAGCCTTAGATGTACTGACCGGCACACATATTAGAGGAAATTTAATGGCGTTTTCAAACGAAAGCTTTCAACATGCGTTAACTATTATTCCCGTTGCATTTGTTATCGCTGCGGTATTAGCCATTTTTGTTAAAGAAACACGCGGTGTTGTTGCTGATGTCCCTATTGAGGGTACTGCAAATAGGCCTTTAAGCCAAACCAGCTAACGCCACTTTTAATTGTGTTAAGGCTTTTTTTAGGCTGGCATTATCGAGCGCATAGGAAAGGCGTAAATAACCGGGTGCGCCAAAAGCTGAACCAGGAACGGTAGCAACGTTAGCATTATTGAGTAAGAAATCAGCCAATTCATAATCTGAGCCGAACTTTTTATTAGTTCCAATAAAGGTATGAAAGGAAGGAAAGCTATAAAAGGCTCCCTGCGCGGATAAGCAATGTACGCCCGGGATATCATTAAGCCCGGCTAAGAAAAACCTATGGCGTTGATGGTAGATCTCATTCATATGCTGCACAGAGTCTTGCTTGCCGGTTAAAGCAACGACTGCAGCAAATTGGGCAATAGAGTTTGGATTAGACGTGCTTTGTGATTGTATATTGGACATTGCGCTTATGACTTCTTTAGGTCCAGCAGCATAACCAATTCTCCAGCCGGTCATGGCATAAGCTTTTGAACAGCCATTTAAGACTAAGGTTCTATCATATAATTCGGGACATATATTTATAATATTGTTGAAAGATTCGTTTCCCCAATAGATATGCTCATAAATGTCATCAGTCAGTATAAATACCTTTGGATGACGTAATAAAATTTTAGCTAGCTCATTGAGTTCGGCATGCGTATAGACCATACCAGTAGGGTTGGAGGGACTATTAATAATAAAAAGCCGAGTTTTTTCAGTAATCGCCGCTTCTAATTGCTGCGGTGTAATCTTTAAGCAGGACTCAATAGAACCAGAAATAAAAACTGGCTTTGCTTCTGCTAATAAAGCCATATCTGGATAAGAAACCCAATAAGGTGCGGGTATAATAACTTCATCACCTGGATTTAATAAAGATTGCATGAGATTATAAATAGATTGTTTAGCACCACTAGAAACAATCACTTGATCCAATGCATAATCCAGTTTGTTTTCATGCTTAAATTTATCAATGACGGCTTGTTTTAAACGCAGCATGCCATCGACGGCCGTGTACTTGGTAAACCCTTCATCTAAAGCCAGACGAGCTGCTTGTTTAATAAATTCTGGAGTATCAAAATCAGGTTCGCCTACGGTTAGATTAATAATAGGTTTGCCGCTGGCTTTAAGTCGGTTGGCGGCTGCAGACAGGCTTAAAGTAGGTGAAGGTTTAATTTGAGAAACCCGATGCGAGAGATTTATTTTCATAGAATAGGTCTACTTAAGTTAAACTGGTGTTAGTGGGTCTTTATTATCGGCGAGAGCTTAATAATAAAGCAAGTGTGGAGAATAACGGTCGTTTTTTCAAAATTCAAAAAAAACTTTTAAAACGAGGAAAATATGTATTCGTCTTCCATTCTAAATAACTTACCAGAAGAACAAATTGAGTTAATATTAATTCAACAAAAACATCCAATAAATGAAACAGAAGTTAGTGATGGATTTATTTTTAGTGATGAAACGAATGAAATAATCTATTCACAATTTAAAATTATGCAAATACTGCAGTTATATCCAGACGCCACTATATTAGCAGAAGGAAATATGTGTGATGTTACGGCAAGCGACAGAAAAGAAAATACTACTTATAAATTTAGATCAATTTTTTCTGAATATAAAAATTTTAATAAAATGGAATTTGATAATTTAACAGAAAATCAACGAATAGTATTGACTAAAAATTTTGGAGTACAAGCTTTATTTCATATCGGCATCATCGACTATATATATCAAACAACCGACTCAAAATTAGATATGATAAAAATGACGGCTGACTACCGTGATTCTTGCCGAGAAACTTTAATGAGCTATCCTCGTTTAGCCGTCAAGGCATTACAGAACGGAAGTGTCTCTTTAAAAGACTTAGACACTTTAGAGGAATTAGAGGATTATGAAAAGTTCAAAAAAACAGTGCGCCAAAAAAACCCTTGTATGTTTCATGAGAGAGAAAAAGAAGCGCTGGATTTTTCTATCATCGCTGCAAAAAAAAGTGGGAAAAAGCAAGTAATTCTTATTTTTGGCAGTGCTCACGTTGCGGGATTTATCGATCTTATAGAGACGACTTACCGTAACAAAGTACTTTTAAAAGGGTGTATTGATTCTTGTGAAGGATTTAATAATCCTGATAAAAGAAAGGAATTACAAATACAATATGAAGCAGCTATAAAACATTATAAATCAGGCGAATATAAAAGTGCTATAAATGGGTTCAAAACCCAAGTTTGTTTCTGGCAATCTACTCCAAAATCTACCCCTCATAGATCTCAATCTCTGTTAACCGCAGAATTTAATTTGGGTTCAGCTTTTTTTAAATTGGCTGAGTCAGATGATGCTTTCTCCTACGAAGATGCCATTCCACATTTAAAAAATGCGGTTACTATTTCTTGTGAATCATATAACCAGCCGCCAAAAACAACAAAATATGTTGATCGCTACTCAGAAGCGGTTAAACGACACTCGGAGTCGAGGAGCCCGCGATAGGCGTGTGCGTTGACGGGCGAAGCAAGAAACGCATCACACGCGCCCGCTCAAACTTCCAAGGCGGTCCAAACGTATTACTCGCAGAATATTTTTTGACCAATTTCTGCTAATATGTAAATATCAATGGGCCACACGCTAAGAGATTCATATTATTTCATGCCTAAAACTTTAGTATTAACTTCAAATTTTAAACCCGCAGGCGATCAGCCAGTCGCGATCAACGAAATGATTAAGGGTTTGGAAGCGGGCTTAGCACACCAAACTTTATTAGGCGTAACGGGTTCGGGCAAGACGTTTAGTATTGCGCATGTAATACAAAAAATTCAGCGCCCGGTTATTGTTTTGGCTCCCAATAAAACCTTAGCAGCACAACTTTATGGTGAGATGCGGAGCTTTTTTCCACAGAATGCCGTGGAATATTTTGTTTCTTATTATGATTACTACCAACCAGAGGCCTACGTTCCAACCACTGATACCTTTATTGAAAAAGATGCTGCGGTTAATGAACATATCGAACAAATGCGTTTATCGGCCACTAAATCTTTGCTAGAACGTCGTGATGTCATTATTGTTGCAACTGTATCGGCTATTTATGGTTTAGGTGATCCGAACACCTACGTCGATATGATGTTACATATGCGCCGGGGAGATCAGATCGATCAACGTTTTATTTTAAGGCGTTTGACTGAACTGCAATATAGTCGTAACGACACGGATTTTCGTCGTGCTACTTACCGTGTGCGCGGAGATGTGATTGACGTTTATCCTGCTGAGTCTGCAGAAGAAGCAGTACGGATTGAATTATTGGATGATACCATTGAACAGCTTAGTCATTTTGATCCTTTGACAGGCGAATTGCTTAGACGGGTACCACGTCTAACTATTTATCCAAAAACTCATTATGTAACGCCACGAGATAAAATTTTAAATGCTGTCGAATCGATTAAAATTGAATTAAAAGAGCGCTTGGCGCAATTACAGTCGGCAAATAAGTTAGTAGAATACCAACGCTTAGAACAGCGTACTCGGTTTGATATCGAAATGCTTTTAGAGCTAGGATATTGTAGCGGCATAGAAAATTATTCACGTTATTTGTCCGGTCGCGATGCAGGTCAGCCGCCACCTACTCTACTGGATTATTTACCAAAAGACGCTTTGCTAGTGATTGATGAATCACACGTTACCGTCCCTCAACTTGGAGCCATGTATAAGGGTGATCGTTCACGGAAAGAAACGCTAGTCGAATATGGTTTTCGTTTACCTTCTGCTTTGGATAATAGGCCCTTACAGTTTCAAGAGTTTTCTGATTTAGTCTTTCAAACTATTTATGTTTCTGCAACGCCGAGCACTTATGAACTTGAACACTCGGGTGCGGTGGTTGAGCAAGTCATTAGGCCAACAGGTTTAGTCGATCCTTTGATTGAAGTAAGACCCGTCGGCACGCAAGTGGATGATTTGCTTTCTGAGATAAATCGGTGTGTGGCAAAAAACGAACGTGTGTTGGTCACGACCCTCACTAAACGCTTATCAGAAGACTTAACAGAGTATCTTGCCGAACATGGTGTAAAGGTGCGTTATCTGCATTCTGACATTGATACTGTGGAGCGAGTCGAAATTATTCGTGATTTGCGCTTAGGTAAGTTTGATGTATTGGTTGGAATTAATTTACTGCGCGAAGGACTTGATATGCCGGAGGTGGCATTAGTTGCGATTTTGGATGCGGATAAAGAAGGATTTTTACGTTCCGAGCGTTCTTTAATCCAAACCATTGGCCGTGCAGCACGCCATATCCATGGGAGAGCTATTCTGTATGGGGATAGAATAACTGGCTCTATGCAAAAAGCGATAGCTGAAACCGAGAGACGCCGTACTAAGCAGCTCGCCTTTAATAAAAAACATCACATTACTCCAAAAGGGATCGCAAAAGCAGTACATGATATTCTTGAAGGAGCGCGATCCGATGTTTCCACGAATAAGCAGCATCTGCTGAAAGTCGCTGAAGAGCAAGCTTACTATGCGGCTTTATCGCCAGAAGAACTTGCCAAACAAATCAAACAACTAGAACGCGAAATGTTTAATTATGCGAAAAACTTGCAGTTTGAAGAGGCTGCAGAAACACGTGATAAATTAAAAAACCTTAAAGAAAAAATAATGGGAATTGATTAAGCAGTTGCGTCTGTAAATCAAGAATGTTATTTTCTTCCTCCATTAATTTTTGTTTCGATCGTTTAATGTTAGTAATGGGTTTGCAATGTTATAGCAACCTCAGATTTCGTAACCTGTAGGCACGTAGCTCAGTGGTAGAGCACCACCTTGACATGGTGGTGGTCGGTGGTTCGATCCCACTCGTGCCTACCAACATATTTATAGAACTATGCCTGTCATTACTTTACCAGATGCGACACAGCGTACCGTTGTTAGCGCCACTACTGCTTTTCAAGTAGCAGAGCAAATCGGTCCTGGCTTGGCAAAAGCTGCCATCGCGGCTGAAGTGGATGGTCAGCTGGTCGATTTAACCTATCCCATTAATAAAGATAGTCATGTGCGGATACTCACAGCGCGTGATCCGGAAGCTTTAAGCATTATTCGTCACTCGACTGCCCACTTGCTTGCACATGCCGTCAAGCAGTTATTCCCAACGGCACAAGTCACCATTGGACCCGTTATCGAAAATGGATTCTATTATGACTTTGCGTTATCACACGCGTTTACGCCAGATGATTTATTGAAAATAGAAAAGCGTATGCAGGAATTAGTAAAACAGGATATCCCTATACAACGTTCTACGATGCTGAGAGAAGAAGCGATTAAATTTTTTCGGGATTTGGGGGAGGAATACAAGGCAGAGATTATTACCGCTATTCCAAAGCAAGAAGTATTGTCGCTGTATCGAGAAGGAGATTTTATTGATCTTTGTCGTGGGCCTCACGTACCGAGTACCGGTAAGCTTAAAGTCTTTAAATTAACGCATGTTGCAGGCGCTTACTGGCGTGGCGATGCTAAAAATGAAATGTTGCAACGTATTTATGGTACCGCTTGGTTAACCGAGGGTGATTTAAAAGATTATTTATATCGCTTAGAAGAAGCTGAAAAACGTGATCATCGCAAATTAGCCAAGCAATTAGATTTGTTTCATATCCAAGAAGAAGCGCCAGGTATGGTGTTCTGGCATCCGCATGGCTGGACTATTTATCAAATTATTGAGCAATATATTCGTTCACGTTTGCAAACTGCAGGTTATCAAGAAATACGTACGCCGCAATTATTGGCGCGTCAGCTTTGGGAAAAATCCGGTCATTGGGATATCTTTTTTAAAGAAATGTTTACCACGGCTACTGAAAATACCGAATTTGCGATTAAACCCATGAGTTGCCCTGGCCATATCCAAATTTTTAATCAAGGCATAAAAAGTTATCGCGATCTTCCATTGCGTTTTGCTGAATTTGGCTCTTGTCATCGTAATGAACCCTCGGGTGCCTTACATGGTTTAATGCGCGTACGTGGATTTGTACAAGACGATGCGCATATATTTTGTACCGAAGATCAGATTCAAGCGGAAGTTGCGGCTTTTATTGATTTGCTTTATGGGGTTTATACCGACTTTGGGTTTAATGAAGTTATTCTTAAATTAGCGACACGCCCAGAAGCGCGTGTCGGTTCAGATGAAAGCTGGGATAAAGCGGAAAAAGCCTTAGCGCAGGCCTTAGATGCCAGAGCAGGGCTAAAATGGACTTATTCACCAGGCGAAGGGGCTTTCTATGGTCCAAAAATCGAATTTTCCCTAAAAGACTGTCTAAACCGTGTTTGGCAATGTGGTACCGTTCAAGTTGATTTTTCTTTGCCAGAGCGTCTAGGGGCCGAGTATGTGACCGAGCAAGGTGAACGCAAGACACCTGTCATG
>JBDKHQ010000041.1:0-3656 GCA_039797585.1 Pseudomonadota bacterium
TAGAATTTCTCTACTTAAAATAAAAGTACACAAAGATCTAAAGGCGGAAAACGCCTTTAGCGTAAAGTACAAAAAAGCCTTTAGTGTAAAGGCGAAAAACGCCTTTAGTTCTACAGAGATTACAGAGACTACTCAGAAAAACGCTTCGCCTGATTTAATTGAGCCTATTTCGTTTTTAAAACTCGATATACCGTAGCAACACCACACCCTACAGCTTTAGCAATTTCTTCTTTTGTTAGTCCTTTTTGATTTAATTCTTTTATCCTTGAATGCTTAGAAATATCAGCTTTCTTACCTGTAGGTTTATAGTTTGATCGTTCCAAGCCTTGTTTAATACGTTCACGGCGTTTCTCATTATCTAACCGTGCCATAGTTGCCAATAAATCTATTATCATGGAATTGATTACATTCATTAATTCACTTGTCATAGTGTCAGATGAATTAACGTACGTTGTAGGTAAATCAGAGACAATTAAACGTAATCCTTTATCTTGAATCCTATCTTTTAATTTTTTGAAATCAGCCTGTGTAAGCCTAGATAAGCGGTCTACTGATTCAACTAATAAAATATCTCCTCTTTCTGACTCAGTAAGTAGCTTGTTTAAGATAGGGCGTTCTAATTTTGTACCTGTATAATTTTCAATATATACCGCTGTATTTACGCCGTATTTACTAGCAAAATCCTGTAAGTCTTTTAATGCTCGTTCCGCATCTTGGTCTTTGGTGCTAGCTCGGACATATATTCTAGTAATCATTTATCATTTAACTATGCTTTCAATAATACAATGATAATACTATCATTTAATATAAATTAAAAGTTTAATGATAGGTGCTTGTATGATTTTTTGAATTATCTTTTACGTATACTCAAATGATAAATAATTTCATTGAATACTAAATTTATAACTTCAAATAAAATTAGTATTGGAATTAATAAAAATAGCGTGTTTAAGACACTTTTGTATAGGTGCGGTAGTTAGGCATTAGTTAGACTTAAAAAAGCCCTACAACGCTTATACGGAGCAAATAATAGGGGTTTTTATAACGAGTAGAGATTTAATTAAAAACTTATAAAATTTGCCAAGAAAAGACTACAAATATTGGCGGAAATTAGAATAAAAACTTAGAGAATAGCTACTAAATTCTAATTAAATAATTCATTGCTTTACCTGAAATAAAATTAGCTAAAACTTTTAAAAAGCTATGACTCATAATTTAGAGCAGTAGAGACACCCCACACCCCAAGGACTATTATCTGATTTAGGCTATTGTTACACCCTTAATTATATAAAAAGGCATTTTTGATTTTTAAAAGGAAAAGCCCCCGAAAGGGCTATTATCTGATTTAGGGGCACTGTTACACTTTTTTGAGCCAACGGGATACTGTCATACGAGTTACGCCTAACTTCTTTGCTATCTCAGTATGTCCTTTTCCTTTAGCTTGCAAACGTACAGCCTGTCTACGTTTAGCTTCATATTGAGTAGAACGAGCTTTACCACCTTTTGATGCTCCTAAAGCTCCTTTACGTGTCTGACGATCAATAAATTCTTGATAAGCATAACCGTCTTTTTTCCATACCCAACGAGCTATGGATTTAGCTACTCCTTTTACTTCGTTATATTGCATTGGAGTAGTGAATTGAGCATTTACAGAAAGACAATGATCTATAACTGATTCCAGCCATTGATTGAACGTCTTAGCTCTATATTTTCGTATCTCAACATAAGCCCAATGTCTTACTGTATGAAATAAACAGCAATTACGACCAAGCCCCACAGCTTCATCAATTTTAATTTGTTTATTAATTTGACCTGTTGTTAAGTCTAAGCTTTCAGAAAGCTCATCAAGGGTATAGGGTTGTTCACGTAAAACATTAGTACGCCAATCCTGATGTACTGCATTCTTAGTAATTAGCCCGCTATAGTTAATATCTGCGTTCAATGCAGTTCTAAGAGCCAAATAGACAGCATTACCGTACTTTATAGGCTTATCGTTGCTTGCGTTTGTTTGGTATATCGGTGTTTTTAATTGGTAAATATAATGAGCATGTCCATTCTCAGGATTCTCTACAATTAAATTAGGTGTAGGTATGCCCACCATCGAATAAAAATAGTCAATGTATGCTGTTGGATAATCCAAATCAAAAACAAAAAAGTAAGTGTAATAAGGGTGATTAGGCTGAATATAGCGTTTAAGCAATGCTAAATACTTTGGACGGACTTGTAATCCGAATTGCAGATCGTCCGTACAATAAGGTTTGTTCGGAAGATTGCCTGTAAATTGTGCTAAGTCTAGCGATAATTGTGGCATTGCATAACGTACCTGTTTGCAAATGCACTTTTGTTCTGTATTATAAAAACAGATCATGTGCAAACGTGTTCTAAGGATTCAAGCCTATATTTCTGAACTTTGGCGAGCGAGGAAATATGGGCTTTTTCATGTCTGTAATATTTGTACCACAGATCAAGCTAATTATCCAAATAAACGACCTAGTAACCCTTTCTTTTCATAGCTCTTATGTTCAATCAGCTTTTGTTCTAATTGTTGCTTTAACCATGCTTCATTTTGTTTGACATATTCCAACTGTTTTTCAAGTTGATCAATCTGTCCCTTTAACTGTTCAATTTGTTGTAGTAAAACCTGTTCATTATTAATTTTAGGTTGTTCAATCTTATTTGTACTGTTCAATAGCTCATTAACAGCTTGCTCTGTTGCTTTTTTATCAGCTTTATTTCCAAATAAACGCATCATATCTTGAACAGAAACATTGCCATCACTGCTTTTCGTTATTTCACCTTTTTTAATGCGAGCATAGATAGTATTACGGCTAACCTTGAACAGTTTACTTGCCTGATTGATTGAAATATTGCTCATAGCTGTTCATTCTTGTGTTATATAAATGAACAATAATACACAACCACTAACATGGTCAAAAACCTCAGTATTGTAAAAGTGTTTAATTTAATTATTAAATGATAAAATCACGCCGATTAATTCAAATAATACAATAGCTTTCACGAGCTACAGCAGAAAATTGAAGAAATAAGAAGTTGTTAAAACTGCGCAATTGATTGCGCAATCAAAGAAACGGGGGACGGGTGAATCACCACACCCCATAATATCTATAAGTTTGGTGAAATCATGTCGTTAATACCTTGTCGTAGTTGTGAAAAGCCGTTAAGTAAAGATGCTAAGATTTGTCCTAATTGCGGGGCAAAGAAACCTACTAAATATAAAAAACCTACGGACTACAGAAGACTAGGTAAATTACTTCTTATTTTACTAGCTGTTTATGTTGTTGCCCTTGTTCTTTCCAAGGCTTTAGGCTTAAAAAGTAATAATCCTCCATCTTCTGATAGCTCGACTTCTGTGGCAACAACTTCACAATATGCTGAAACACACAAAAAATGTGGTGATGCTGAAAAAACAGAAAATTTATATCTATCACTGCTTGAAATGGTTGTATGGGATAAATCAGGAAAAGAGCCTGTTATTGCCACGTTTAAGCCTGAATATTGGAATGCTAGTTTTCCAAAAACAGGGTCTGAAAGACAGCAAGTAATTGAAGCAATAGCCAATACTGATTTTTGTTTGAATGCTCGCCCAAGAACAATCTATATTTTTGATTCTAAAGGTAATATGGTTGGAAGAGCTA
>JBDKHQ010000042.1:0-23994 GCA_039797585.1 Pseudomonadota bacterium
TTAATCATATTAAAAATAATGCTTCTGATTGGTATTTGGAGATAATTCAGCTAAATTATTGGTTCAGCTCGTTTTTTCTGATGACTTGATAGTCATTTTAAATTTTGTTAAATGAGTTATTTATGATGTTAAAAAATTCGGCAACGGTTTATGGGAGTATTGCTAAATCCTTTCATTGGTTGATGGCACTGCTTATTTTCGGTATGTTTATCGTCGCCTATACCATGATCAATATTCCTGCCTCTCATTTTAGTGATGTTTTATTTAATCTGCATAAAGCGACTGGATTGTTGATATTCGGTTTACTCATCTTAAGACTCATCTGGCGTTTTATGAATAAAACACCGAAATTACCGCCATCGATTCCTTATTGGCAACGACAATGTGCTAAATTTAATATTACCGCGCTGTACCTATTAATGTTGGCGATGCCGTTAACGGGGTTTTTTATGTCGACACTAGGCAATCATGCGATTAGTTTTTATGGTATTTTTAGCGTGTCGCCATTAGCCGATAATCAGCTATGGTCAAAATTTTTTGCTAAGGCACATGAAATATTGGCCTATTTATTGATCGCGTCATTTACGTTGCATGTGATCGGTGCATTTTACCATCCTGTTTTACAAAGAATGTGGATATTACCTAAAAATAGAGTAGACGGAGAATAACAAATGAATGGTTTGTACTTAAAAAAGTCGTGTCATACGACAAAAAAATTTATTTTTATATTGAAAAATATGGTGTGCCTTGGCAGTTTGTTGCTTGGTTATAACGCGAGCGCAGCACTGAATCTTGAATTAACGCAAGGTGTGGTGAATCAGCTGCCGATTGCGATTGTACCTTTTGAGAGTACTGAAAACTTTGCACCCGAAAACGATATCAGTCGCGTGATTCAGTCGGATTTAAGTCATAGCGGTCAATTTAAAGTCACATGGGTCAAAACGCAAGCTGCTAGCAACGATAAGGTATCAGTGGCTTATTGGCGAGCGCATCACATTGATGATGTAGTAACGGGAAAAATAACAGCGCTAGGGCAGGGGCAATATCGACTTCATATTGATTTGGTACATGTTGCACAAGGGCGTAAGCAAATCTTAGCGCAACGCGAATTTACCGCGAAATATGCGCATTTACGGGCTTTAGCACATCATGTGAGCGATCTGATTTATGAAAAATTAACCGGTGTTCCGGGTGTTTTTTCTACACATATCGCTTATGTGTTGGTGACACGTCAGCATAATCATCGAGTTTATAGTCTGCAAGTGGCCGATATGGATGGGCATAATGCCAAACCGTTGTTAACTTCGACACAACCGATTATGTCTCCGGCGTGGTCGCATGATGGCAAACGTATTGCGTATGTTTCTTTTGAAAAAATCATGCCGCGTATCTATATTCAAACCATTGCGAATGGCCAACGTCAATTAATTAGCGATTATCCAGGCATTAATGGTGCACCCGCATGGTCTCCGGATGATAAAACCTTGGCGTTAGCGTTATCTAAAAATTCTGCCACACCGAAAATTTATCTCATGGACTTAGGCAGTAAAGCTCTACGTCAGTTAAGCTTTGGATTTTCTATTGATACCGAACCGACTTGGTCAGCCGATGGTCGATCCTTGTTATTTACTTCGGATAGAGGCGGCGGGCCACAAATCTATCAAATGGATTTGCGCAGCAAACGGTTACAACGTATTACCTTTGATGGTAGCTATAATGCGCGCGCGTCTTTTTCACCCGATGGAAAAATGATAGTGGTACTCAATCGTGAACAAGGAATGTATAATATAGCCGTGCAAGATTTAGACGACGATACCTTATTAAGCGTAACGCATTCAGGTTTTGATGCTTCACCCAGTTTTGCACCGAATGGCCAAATGGTTTTATTTGAATCAAAACCCGGTGAACATGGCTTGTTAGGCATGGCTTCTGTCGATGGAAGAATTAATTTACGCTTACCCACACCTGAAGGTGATGTACAAGATCCGGTCTGGTCGCCTTTTTTATCAAGTTAACTATTTTTAGAGGGTAGTTTGTATATGTTAATAAAAAGACTGTTCAAAATAAGTGTAATGGCTGCTGCATGTGTTAGTTTGGGCGCTTGTTCCACAGCAGATAAGGGTGAATTAGGAGAAATGACGGCCGGTCCGACACATGCTGATAGCGCATTGACACAAGGAGCCGGTGATGTCGGTAGTTTTTATGGAGACGAAAGCACGCATCCCATGCAGGTAGGGAATCAAACCTATTATTTTGACTTTGATAAAAGTATCGTCCGTGAACAAGATAAACCTTCGCTGCAAGTACAGGCACATTACCTAATTAGTCATCCACAAGCTAAAATATTGATTACGGGTAATACCGACGAAAGAGGCAGCCGTGAATATAATATCGCTTTAGGTCGACGACGTGCCTTAAGCGTGCAACAATTTTTAGTCGCGAATGGTGTGAGTCGCAACCAAATCTTAACGGTTAGTTATGGCGCGGAAAAACCGGTTGCATTTGGTCATAGCGAAGCAGATTATGCAAAAAATCGTCGCGCTGATTTGCAGTATCAAACTCCGGTTATCACCGATAAGATGTAATACTAGGATTTAACTATGCGATTGAATTTACCTTTGAATAAAGAACTCCTATTGAAAAAAAGAATAAATCCGCGCCTAGTTAAGTCGATTAAAATTAGCCTATGCTGTGTGAGCTTATTAGTAAGCTCACTCGCGTATGCACTCGCACCCGTCGTTGATGCGTATGACGACGATGAAGATGACGCGCCAGCGACGACGTCTTCTACTGCTGCGCCTTCAAGTCCATCGAATGCACCGAGTCAGCCTAATAATACGCTACCCAGTTCCGCTCCTAGCCTAGCAGCGCCGAATCCGCCAGCGGTTCCGAGTAATTCAGCTTCTTTTTCGTTGGAACAGCGCGTCACGATTTTGGAACGGCAAATCGCTAATCTCAATCCTTTGTTGGTGCAAATCGATGATATACAACAACAATTACAAAGTTTGCAAGGCAAAATTGAATCACAACAACATATGATCAAAGTATTGGAAGAGCAAGTACGCAATCAATATTTAGCCTTAGAAAAACGTTTAGTTCCGCGAAATAATCAGCCTATGGCGTATTCCGCGAAACCGGTCACTGCTTCAAGTACGTCGACTAGTAGTATGGGCCCGCGTCCATTAGTGGATCTCAGTAGCTCTAAAAAAGAAACCTCTCCTGACAGGAAGTCGATGATGCCGAATGCCGCGCCTACGCCGGCAGCAGAGCGTGCCTACCAGGCCGCTTTTCAATTGTTAAAAACCAAACAATACAACGAGGCGATAGAAGCCTTTGAGACATTCAATAAAAAATTTCCGAATGATCTGAATGTGGCGAATGCCGATTACTTTTTAGGTCAATTGTATTTGTTGCAAGGTCAAGCCGATCCCGCGATTAATTTTTTTAAACGTTTTATTACGCGTTATAGTCAAGATGCACGAGTTCCTGATGCCATGTTGCAATGTGGCTTAGCTTATTTTGCCAAGGGCGATAAGCAAATGGCGATGGAGATGTTTGAAAAAATAATTCAACAATATCCTGATTCCAAAGCGGCACAGGCCGCTCAAGCACGTTTGCAGCAATTTAAAGCCATGATTTCTGCTGCGACTAATCCGAGCAAAAATAAGGTTTAAGCGGCTAATTGGTTTTTGCAAAGCTTGCGTTATTTTATTAGCAACACAAACAAAAATTCAAATGCGAAGAGTATAATATGAGAATTGCCTTGGGTATTGCTTATCAAGGTAGCGCTTACCATGGCTGGCAATCGCAAATGGGATTGTCGTGCATACAAACCCATTTAGAGCTAGCAATTAGTCATGTCGCGGACCATCCCATCGTTTTAAGCTGTGCCGGACGTACCGATAAAGGTGTGCATGCCTTAGGTCAAGTGGTACATTTTGATACGACATCGCAGCGATCCCAACAGGCTTGGTTATTAGGCTGTAATAGTCATTTACCCGCGGATATTCGGGTCAACTGGGTGCAAGCGGTTGACAGTCGTTTTCACGCGCGCTTTTCTGCAATAGGGCGTCGTTATCAGTATATTATTTACAATAATCGCTTAAAAAGTGCATTGTGGAATCAGTATACCAGCCATTGTTACTATCCTTTAAATGAAAAACAGATGCAGTCTGCTGCACAGTTCTTGGTTGGTGAACATGATTTTAGTTCATTTCGCGCGGCCAGCTGTCAAGCGAAGCATGCACGACGCGCGGTGCAACATATTAAAGTGAACCGCCAAGGATGTTATATCACCATCGATATCCAAGCGAATGCTTTTTTACATCATATGGTACGCAATATCAGCGCGGTATTAATGTCGATAGGTGCGGGTAAAAAACCGATCACTTGGGCTAAAGAAGTCTTATTAGCGCACGATCGTCGTGCTGCCGATGTAACCGCTGCGCCGAATGGTTTATATTTATCACAAGTATTTTATCCAGAAAACTTTGCGCTGCCTCAAACAGAAAATAATTTCTTTATAATGATTTAAATAAGCGGAGTTGTTTTAATTGGATTGCCGTGCGCCTGCGGTGCTCGCAATGACGATGATATAAAATGCTTGGTTTTAGCGAAGCTCTATTGCATAATCCTTTCAATTTTACTCTTAGCATTACGAAAGTGGGGTTATCTGTGTAATGAATGGCAATGTCCTTGAACTCAAAGGAGTCACTAAACGCTTCGATGACGAAGATGTATTAGAAGATATTAACTTCGAGGTGAGGCATGGCGAATTTTTGACCTTGCTGGGGCCTAGCGGTTGCGGAAAGACCACTTTGTTGCGTCTAATCTCAGGTTTTGAACAGCCTGATGGTGGCGTCATTTGTATTAATGGTGTTGATGTTAAAGGACTAACGCCGCAAGAACGTCATGTCAATACCGTTTTTCAAAGTTATGCTTTATTTCCGCATCTGAATGTCTTTGACAACATTGCTTTTGGTTTGCGTTGCAAAGGTGGTTTGTCGAAAGCAGAGATTAGTCAGCAGGTTAATGATGCGTTAAACATGGTGAAGTTGGCACACTTAAGCGAGCGTAAACCGTATCAGCTCAGTGGTGGTCAACAGCAACGTGTGGCTATCGCCAGAGCAGTGGTGAATAAACCCAGTATTCTGTTATTAGATGAACCGTTAAGTTCTTTAGACTATCGCTTGCGCAAAACCATGCAGTTGGAATTAAAACAACTGCAAACGCAATTAGGTATCACGTTTATCTTCGTGACGCACGATCAAGAAGAAGCCTTGTCGATGTCGGATCGTGTTGTGGTGATGCATGAAGGGCGCATCGAACAAATCGGCACGCCGCGCGAGGTGTATGAAGAACCGCATAGTTTACGTGTTGCACGTTTCATCGGTGAGGTAAACATTTTTGAAACACAAATTATTTCTGCGGATGAGCATGTGTTTCATGCGGTGATTGAAGGTAAAGAATTTACATTAAAAAATCGACGCCATTTTTCCAAGAATCAAAAGGTCTATACCTTAGTCAGACCCGAGGATCTGGAAGTTTGGTCACCGGCGGAAGTGACTGATACGTCGCAAATGTTCCCAGGCGTGGTTGAACAAGTCATTTATAAAGGTTCAACTGTGGATCTGATGGTGCGCTTGGAAAGTAAAAACTTATTAGCAGCTACGCAATTTTTCAATGAGGATGATGAAAAATTAGATTTCCATAGCGGGGAGTCGGTTTGGGTGCATTGGATTCCAGGGTGGGAGGTTATTTTACCCGATGAAAGCTGATCGCCTCTTTAAAGGAACTACGATAAGTATCGTTTGGTTGTGGTTATCTGTATTTGCTTTATTGCCAACGCTGTTGGTGTTGATAATAAGTTTACTTGAAAATGATCCAGTGAATCTTATCCGTTGGAAATTTTCGCTACAAAATTATCAAGCCTTATTAAATCCAATTTATTTTAAAGTATTTTGGCATTCTTTTTGTGTGGCCGGGCTATGTAGTTTAATTTGTTTAGTGTTAAGTTATCCTTTTGCTTATCTATTAGCGCGACTCGATTCTAAATATAAGAGTTTATTATTATTTTTAGTGATTATTCCTTTTTGGACCAGTTCATTAATCCGTACTTATGCGATTATCTCAATACTGAAAGCGAAAGGTTTGTTAAATACCTTACTTTTATCGCTCGGCATTATTCACCATCCATTAACCATTTTATATACCAGCACCGCGGTCATTATTGGTTTAGTGTATAGCTTGCTGCCGTTCATGATTTTGCCTTTGTATGCGAATATCGAAAAATTAGATACACAATTTATTGATGCAGCGCGTGATTTAGGAGCTAATAGCGTGACTATTTTAACGCGCGTCATTTTACCGCTAACGCTACCGGGTATTATGGGTGGAATCATTTTGGTGTTCTTGCCAGCGATGAGTATGTTTTATATTCCGGATATTTTAGGTGGTGCAAAATCGTTGTTGGTTGGGAATCTTATTCAAAATGAATTTTTATCAGCACACAATTGGCCATTGGGTTCTGCGGTGAGCATGATACTGACTTTAGCGATGGGTTTACTGTTGGTACTGTATCGACGTGCCAATAAAATAGGACAATATCACGATGAATCGATTGGCGAAATTTAGTTATTTAGCAGTAATTTACTCCTTTTTTTACTTTCCTATCATTTTGTTGATTATTTATTCTTTTAATAATTCGACCTACTCACTGCTTTGGCACGGATTTACTTTAGATTGGTATAAGCAATTAGGCGATGATAGCAACCTTGCCGTTGTCGCCTTACATTCATTAGAAGTAGGCGTGTTAGCGGCAAGTTTTGCGACCCTGATAGGCACGATTGCAGCCACTTGTCTGTATCGTTATCGTTTTTTTGGCAAGCATTTACTGCATGGTTTATTGTTCGTATTGATCGTCTCACCGGATATCGTGATGGGAATTTCGTTACTTATCCTATTTTTTTTACTGAACATGCGTTTGGGTTTTTGGTCATTGTTGTTATCGCATATTACTTTTTGCATTCCTTTTGTGGCCGTCACGGTTTATAGTCGCTTGACTGGTTTAGATAAAAATATTTTTGAAGCCGCGCGTGATTTAGGTGCGAATGATTTTATGAGTTTTCGTCGGATTATTATCCCTATGTTATGGCCCGCTATTTTAGCAGGCTGGTTATTAAGTTTTACGTTATCACTCGATGATGTGATCATTAGTTTTTTTGTTACCGGTCCTGATTTTCAAATTTTACCCTTATATATTTATTCCTTAGTGCGTATCGGATTAAAACCAGAATTGAATGCACTATGTTCGGTGATGTTTGCTATTACCTTATTTATCGTGGTGGCTTTCCAACTGGTATTACCTAAAAAGGTCAAACAATAATCATGCGTCTCGTTTGTTTGTTAATCTTATGCTTGAGCTTGCTGGCTAGACCTGCGACTGCCGAAGAAAATATCGTTAATATTTATAATTGGTCGAGCTATATTTCTAGTGATGTATTAAAACAGTTTACGCAAGAGACCGGGATCAAAGTCAATTATACAACCTATGACAGTAATGAGACGTTGTATGCGAAACTTAAAGCAAATCCGCATACCGGTTACGATGTTATCGTGCCATCCACTTATTTTGTCGATCGCATGCGTCAACAGGGCATGTTACAAGCACTGGATAAATCCCGTTTACCGAATTTTAAAAATCTTAATCCGGCGTTACTCAATAAACCTTATGATCCAGATAATCATTACAGTATCCCGTATTTTTGGACTTCAACCGGTATAGTGGTTAACAGTAAGATACATCCTGTACAGCAATTGCAAGCTTGGGCAGACTTTTGGAAGCCACGTTATCGCAATCAATTACTCTTATTAGACGATGTCCATGAAGTTTTTTCCATGGCATTGATGGTGTTAGGTTATTCAGCGAATGACACTGATCCTGAACATATACGCTTGGCCTATCTTAAATTAAAGCAATTAATGCCGAATGTACGTTTGTTTAATAATGATGGTGTAAAATCACTGTTAATTGATGAAGATTTAAGTGTCGGTATGGCTTGGAATGGTGATATCTATCAAGCAGCACAAGAAAACCCTGCTTTACGTTTCATTTATCCTAAAGAAGGTTTTGTAATTTCTATCGACAGCATGGCGATTCCGATCGGCGCATCCCATGTTAATAATGCCTATATTTTTATCAATTTTATACTACGACCCGATATTGCCAAAAAAATGAGTTTAGCGACCGGTTATCCGACACCTAATCTCGCCTCGTATAAACTAATGCCGAAGGCCATCTTGAATAATTCCATGATTTATCCCGATAAAAAGACCTTACAGCGTAGTGTGGTTCAAGTGGATGTCGGGGTCGCTGAAAGTATTTATCAATATTATTGGGAATTGTTGAAAATTGGTGGTTAATTTAGGCACACTATCAATGTCGGTATATACTCTATAAGACGAGTAATTGGTTTAAGAAAAAAAGATTTAATTGAGCGGTGAGGGTTAGAGGAAGCTTATGAGTTGGTTAAAAAAAGTCATTAAAGGAATTCAGACCGTGGTTCGTAATACCACGGGAGTTCCTGAAAATAGTTGGATTAAATGTGAGTCCTGCGGCGCAGTATTATATCGTGCGGAATTTGAACGTAATCTAATGGTTTGTCCCACTTGTAATCATCATCATCGGGTTAAGGCACGTAAGCGTCTAGCGCAACTTTTGGATCCTGAAACTGGCCAAGAAATAGGCAGTCAAATAGAAGCAGTGGATAGACTCAAATTTAAAGATCAATTTAAATATAAAGATCGCTTACAATCGGCAATAAAAAAAACCGGTGAAAAAGAAGCCTTGTTAGTTATGCAAGGAAAACTGCACGATAGGGCAGTCGTGTGTGCAGCATTTGAATTCGATTTTATGGGTGGATCGATGGGCGCTGCAGTAGGCGAACGTTTTGTACAAGGTGTATTAAGGGCGATAGAGGAAGATATTCCATTTATCTGTATTTCAGCCAGTGGTGGAGCGCGGATGCAAGAAGGTTTGTTCTCATTGATGCAAATGGCAAAAACCAGCGCTGTCTTGGCTAAGCTCAAGCAGAAAGGATTGCCTTTTATTTCGGTGTTAACCGATCCGACCATGGGCGGTGTATCGGCAAGCTTTGCTAATCTGGGCGATATTATTATTGCAGAACCTAAGGCTTTAATCGGTTTTGCCGGTCCGCGAGTTATTGAACAAACCGTACGTCAAGTGTTACCTGAAGGATTTCAACGCAGTGAATTTTTGTTAACGCATGGTGCCATCGATATGATTATCGATAGAAGGGAATTAAAAGATAAAGTGGCATCTCTATTAAATAAACTGATGGCAGCGAATCAAGGACGTTATTCACTCACAGCCATTGCCAATGACGATCTCTAATGAATTAAGTTTGAGTTCACGATCATTATCCGATTGGTTAGCTTATATCGAGGCTTGCCATCCTAACAGCATCGATTTAGGTTTAGAACGCATTTCACAAGTAGCTGAGCGCTTAGCAGTATTAAACTTTAATTGCCCAGTGGTGATGGTGGCTGGAACGAATGGCAAAGGTTCTAATGTTGCTTTGACCGCCGCAATTTTAACTGCAGCCGGTTATCGAGTGGGTACCTATACTTCACCGCATCTAATTCGCTATCAAGAACGTATTCAAATTGCCGGACAGTGCATTAGCGATCAAGACTTATGCCGTGCTTTTCTGGAGATTGAAAAAAATCGCGGCGATATTTTATTAACTTACTTTGAGTTTGGAACCTTAGCGGCTTTATGGTATTTCAACCTAGCCGCATTAGATGCCATTATTTTAGAAATAGGCTTAGGTGGTCGTTTAGATGCCGTTAATTGTGTGGATGCCGATCTGGCTATTATCAGCATGATAGATTTGGATCACATGGATTGGTTGGGGGATACGCGTGAAAAAATCGGTTTCGAAAAAGCAGGCATCATGCGTCCGAATCGACCTTGTGTCTGTGGCGACTTTGCACCGCCACAATCTATCCTCAACACGGCCCAGTCCTTAGCGAGTCCCTTATATCGGCAAGGCATAGAATTTGATTATAAAATGCAGACGCAATCTTGGACATGGACGAGTCAACAACTTTCGCTGCGTGATCTACCTTTACCCAACATAGATTTACAAAATGCAGCGACGGTTTTGCAAGCGATCGAATTACTGGGTGATCATTTCATTATTACGCCGCTGGCCATACAAGAAGGTTTAAGGCGCGTTTTTATACCCGGCCGTTTTCACATCATTGAAAAAAATGCGCGCCAAATTATTATCGATGTTGCACATAATCCTGCTGGCGGAGAATGTTTATCAAAACGCTTGGCGAATACTCCTTGCTTAGGAAATACTTATGCTGTAGCAGGTATGTTGGCTGATAAAGATATTATCAATACCTTGCGTCCTTTAAGGCATCATGTGGATCATTGGACTGTTTGTGATTTGACAGAACCACGCGGCGCAAAAGCTGAAAAATTAAAACAAGCATTATTGGAACTTGAAGTCACTCAAACAATTTTAGAATTTCTATCCCCTGAGATAGCTTTTCAACACGCTTATCGTAAGCTGCAAAAAAATGATCGGCTACTGGTTTTTGGTTCTTTCCATACGGCAGCGGCTATCTACCGTTGTTTAGATAATTAAGTTAATGGATTTAGCTTTGATTTCATACACGCTTCATACTAGAGGTAAACATGATCAGGCCAAAGAAAAATTTATTAGACGCTTATTTTAAAATTCACGCACGCGGTAGTACCGTGCAGCGTGAAGTGATGGCTGGCTTAACTATTTTTTTAGCCATGCTGTATTCTGTGATCGTAATACCCAATATGTTGAAGCTAGCGGGTTTTCCGCCGTTAGCAACGTTTATTACCACGTGTTTGGTGGCGGCGTTTGGCTCTTTGTTGATGGGATTATGGGCTAATTTACCGATGGCGATAGGTTGTGCGGTTTCACTGACCGCATTTACGACCTTTGGAATAGTTTTAACTCAACATCTAAGCATTCCTATCGCTTTAGGTGCGGTGTTTTGGCTAGGAATTTTGTTTACTATCATATCAGGAACGGGAATACGTGCATGGATTTTGCGTAATCTACCACAAGGCGTGGCGTGCGGTATTGGGATAGGGATAGGTTTGTTTTTGTTATTGATTGCCGCAACCAGTGTCGATTTGATCATGAAAAATCCGCAGCAAGGTTTGCCGCTGCATTTAGGTGTGTTTACTTCCTTTCCCGCGCTGATGACATTGTTAGGTTTGGCGATGATTTTTGGTTTGGAACGAAGAGGTGTTCCAGGAGCGGTGTTATGGGTCATCGTATTTATTTCGATACTGGGTTTATGGCTTGATCCTCAGGTTAAATATCAAGGATTGTTCGCCGTACCGCATTTATTTAACGCAAAAACCGACATACTATTTTTGCATTTGGATATTATCGGCGCATTACATCCCAGCGTATTACCGAGTGTCTTAGCTTTAGTCATGACAGCAGTGTTCGATGCAACCGGAACGATTCATGCCGTAGCCAGTCAAGCCAAATTATTGCATGCCAATCAACCAATGAAAAACGAATCTAAAGCCTTAACGGCAGATTCCGTTAGTAGTATTTTTGCTGGTTTAATCGGTGGATCGCCGGCAGCAGTTTACATTGAATCGGCAGCAGGAGCGGCAGTAGGAGGAAAAACCGGTTTGACGGCAACGATAGTAGGGCTGTTATTCCTGTTAACGCTATTTATTTCACCATTGGCTTATTTAGTACCTGCTTATGCAACGGCGCCGGCTTTGATGTATGTTGGCTTATTGATGCTAAGCAATGTGTCGAAGTTGAATTTTGCTGATTTTGTCGATGCATTATCAGGATTGTTGTGTGCTGCTTTTATTGTATTAACCTGTAATATTGTCACCGGTATTATGCTAGGATTTAGTTCTTTGGTGATAGGACGTATCTGCGCCGGGGAATGGCGACAATTAACTATTGGGACGGTGATGATTGCTCTGCTGTTAGTGCTATTTTATGTCAGTGGTTGGGCGATTTGATACTAGCCCATATTAATCAAATATAATGATAATTTGCTATCTTTTAAGATAAAAATGTACTTTTTTTGTGCATTTTAAACTGGCTTTGGCTGCTGCTTTCAGGTAAGCTGCCAGCACGATTAGATGCCCCTATTCGATATGACAGGATATAGGAAAAATGGGCATCTTGCACACAAAATAATATGAAAAAAACAAATCTGCATTTAACATTTAATAGGCATTTCTGGCTGAGTTTTTGGCGTTTACTGAAGCCTTATTGGCAATCCGAAGAAAAAAAACTCGCCTATACGCTGCTTTTTTTAGATATATTTTTTGTCATGCTCTCAGTAGAAGGCAATGTATGGCTAAGCTATTGTAGTAAAAACCTTTTCAATGCGTTGCAAAATTTTAATATGCCATTGATCTGGCAGAATTTAATATGGATGGCGTTAGTCATTACGCTGATGTTTTTATCTTTGGGTTTTGCTTTTTATGTGAATGGCTTATTGGCGCTACGATGGCGACAATGGCTGACTAAAAACACGTTACGCAACTGGTTAGCCAATAAAAATTATTACCGTTTTCAGTTTTTAACGGAGAAAGTAGAGAATCCCGATCAACGTATCAGTGAAGATCTAGATAAATTCACTGATTTGACCTTAGACATGACGTTTCAAGTTTTACAATCGTTGGTTCTGTTTGTTTCTTTTAGCATTTTACTTTGGCGGATTGGGGGTCATTTTAGCATTCCGGTAGGACATTTGCTTATCCCAATACCTGGCTACTTATTTTGGGCCGCTTGTTTATATGGTGGCTTGGGGTTATGGCTAACCAATCGAGTCGGAAAGAAGTTAGCGGGCTTCAATTACGATCAGCAACGTTATAATGCCGATTTCCGTTTTTCCTTAATAAAATTCCGCGAGTCCAGAGAAGAAGTCGCTTTACAGGGCGGAGAACAGTCTGAAAATAGCCAATTTAATGCATTATTTAAGAAAATTTATCATAATTTTATTAATATCATTCAAGTAAAAAAACGCATAACCTTTTTATCATTTGGCTTTGGTTACGCCAGCATTCCATTGGCCACATTATGCGCCCTACCACTTTTTTTAAGTAAAAAAATACAGTTTGGTGGCCTGATGCAAGTCTCCACTGGATTTAGCAGTATCGCAGCCTCATTTACCTCGTTGATGCAAGTATACGCTTCATTTGCTGATTGGAACTCGGTTATCGTCCGTTTAACTGAGTTAAATACAGCCATCGAACAAGCGCATGAATTATTGCCTAGCAAATTAATCATACACGAAAATAATCTTAGCCAGCATATTACGCTTAAAAATTTAAACTTGTTTCTACCCGGCGGGCAAAAATTATTAAATTCTATTAATCTCTCTTTAGATTTAAATGAGAATTATTTGATAAAAGGCCGTTCCGGTATCGGTAAAAGTTCATTGATCCGCGCACTGGCGGGGATTTGGCCTTTTGCAGAAGGGTCTATTTATTTTCCAAAAGATAAAAAAACTTTTTTCCTATCACAAAAAACTTTTTTCCCATTAGGGACATTAAAAGATAGTCTTCTCTATCCTAATCAACCTTCAGTGACAGATGATGAATTAAAAGAATTACTCGGACGTTTTGGGTTAGCAAAATTTCAAGCTGAATTAAATGAGGTTAAGCCTTGGCAGCAAATATGCTCGCCTGGCGAGCAGCAGTTAATGGCCTTGATTAGAGTTGTTTTAAATAAACCCGATATTCTATTTCTTGATGAAGCCACTTCAGCGTTAGATGCAGCATCACAAATTAATGCTTATCAAAATTTACGTTTACTGTTACCTCATACCAGTTTGATTAGTATTGGGCATAGAGCCGATCTAGAACAGTTTCATAGCAAAATATTACTTTTTACTCAACAAGAAAAGGCCAATGCTGTGGTTGCTACATCAGCATTAGAAATAGTTTGATGACTTAGGTATAATTCAGCAATCAATTTGTTGAGAGTGCTTGTGGATTTTTCATTTAAACGCGCCAGCTTGATTACTATTATTGTTATTGCCGCTTTGTTGGTTATTTTTGTGCCGTTATGGATGAAAGATTATCGTGCGGATAACTTACTCTCATTTACCATTCCCAGCTTACCTGTCGCACCTACTGCAGCGTTATTACCTTTAACTTCGACTAAACCGAGTATGAAAAGTTTGCTGGACTTTCCTTTAGCACCAGCAAAAGCGTGGGTAGTTGAATTGCCGGATATTAAAGATCCAGCAGAGGCTGAAAATTTAGTGCAAACCCTACGTCGTAAAGGGTTTAATGCGTATAGTCGTCAATACAAAAGTTTGTTGGGCGTATTGACGCGTGTTTTTGTAGGGCCAGAAATTAAACCGGAACAAATGAAACAAGTGGCCGAACAACTCAATACCGAGCTGCATCTGACTACACAGGTTGTTGCATTTGATCCTTTACTCAACCCATAAATGTCAAAAAAAATTAAAAAATTAAGTTTTGCCGAGCGAGCGACTGTTTGTTTAAACCCAAGCGCGCAACGTTTATGTCAATTGATAGCGGAAAAACAAACTAATCTTTGTTTATCTGCCGATGTCAGTCGTGCTTCTGAATTACTGAATTTGGCGGATAAAGTTGGAAAGGAAATTTGTGTATTAAAAACCCATGTCGATATCTTGTCTGATTTTACCACCGACTTTATCAAACAACTTCAATATTTAGCGGATAAACATCAGTTTTTAATCTTTGAAGATCGTAAATTTGCTGATATTGGTCATACCGTCAAACAACAATATGCGGGAGGTATCTATCAGATCGCTGATTGGGCCGATATCGTTAATGCACATACTGTTCCTGGCCCCGGTGTTATTCAAGGTTTACGAGAAGTAGGTTTAATTAAAAAACGTGGTTTATTATTGCTTGCCGAAATGAGTTCAGCGGGTTCTTTAGCTAAAGGGGCGTATACGGAAGCGAGTATTGCTATGGCTAAAGAATATCCCGATTTTGTCATGGGTTTTATTGCACAGCATCAATTAACAGAAAATCCAGGTTTGTTACATATGACACCCGGTGTGCAATCCAATTCCAATAGCGCCGATGGCCTCGGTCAACACTATATTTCTCCGGAGCAAGCGATTACACAAAACGGCACGGATATTATTATTGTCGGCCGCGGTATTTATCAAGCGGACGACCCTGCGGCGCAGGCCCATAATTACCGAAAATTGGCTTGGAAGGCTTATTTGTCATGTTGTTAGCTACAGAAAATACATCCCGGATTCCCGTGATTACTATCGATGGTCCGAGTGGTTCAGGGAAGGGTACCATTAGTCATTTATTAGCCCAAGAACTGGCTTGGCATTTCCTCGATAGTGGGGCAATTTATCGTGCTGCCGCTTGGATTGCTGTATCGACGCAGACTCCTTTCGAAGAAGATAAATTACTTCCTTTGGTGGCGGACTTAGCGCTTAATTTCAGCGTACGAGCTTCGGATCAGGCGCTTAGAATTTTTTGGCAACAGTGCGATATCACCGAGAGCCTACGCACGCAAGAAATAGGTCAATTAGCCTCACAATTAGGGGCTTATCCTAAGGTTCGGCAGGCCTTACTTGCCTATCAGCGGGCATTTCGCCGTGCACCAGGCTTGGTGGCTGACGGTCGGGATATGGGTAGTGTGGTTTTCCCGGATGCGGAGCTTAAAATTTTCTTGGAAGCTAGCCTCGAAGAACGTGCAAAACGACGTTATTTACAGTTGAAGGCGAAGGGGAAGCATGTTAGCCTTGACGCTGTGCGAGCAGAGCTTGAGCAGCGTGATCGTCAAGATAAGCAGCGTCCAGTAGCGCCACTCATAGCGCCTAGGGGAGCTATTACTATCGATACGACGCACTTAAGCATCCAAGAAGTGTTACAACTTATTATAAGTAAGTTGCCACAGGCTAGCACGAAAAAAATGTAACAGGGGGCATTAAGCTAGAAATTTCATGAAAATTTCGCGTAATGCTAACTATTAACCGCGCGCATATTGCGCCCTAACCATGGTTCTCTAAAAAAGAACAAGTGATATAACTATATGAGTGAGAGTTTTGCACAGTTACTGGAGGAGAATTTCTCCGAACGTATTTTTTACACCGGGATGATCATTACCGGAACCGTAGTCCGGATCGAAAAAGACCGTGTCGTTGTCAATGCGAATTTAAAATCAGAAGGCTTGATTCCCATTGAGCAATTTTATAATGAAGCAGGCGAATTAGAAGTCCAAGTCGGCGACCAAATTGACGTCAGTATAGAATCTTTAGAAGATGGTTTTGGTGAAACACGTTTATCACGTGAAAAAGCCAAGCGTGCAGAAATGTGGACGGCTTTACAGCGTGCACACGATGCCGATACGGTGGTGACGGGGAAAGTGACAGGAAAAGTGAAGGGTGGTTTTACGGTAGAAATCGGAAATCTACGTGCCTTTTTACCTGGCTCATTAGTGGATGTGCGTCCAGTACGTGATTCTAGTATTATCGAAGGTAAAGATCTGGAATTTAAGGTCATTAAACTCGATCCTAAGCGTAACAATATCGTTTTATCACGCCGTGCGGTGCTTGAATCTGAAGGTCAAGCCGGACGAGAACAGTTATTAACTGAATTAGAAGAAGGTCAAGTCATTAAAGGTATCGTAAAAAATCTAGCGGATTACGGTGCATTTATAGACTTAGGTGGCATCGACGGCTTATTACACGTGACCGATATTTCGTGGAAACGCGTCAAGCAACCCAGTGAAGTGTTAACCATCGGCGACGAAATTGAAGTCGTGGTGTTGAAGATCGAAAGAGACAGAGGCCGTGTTTCATTAGGGCTTAAACAATTAGTCGGCGATCCTTGGGAAGACTTAGTCAAACGTTACCCGGTTGGTACACGTTTAAAAGGTAAAGTGACCAATGTGACTGATTATGGCTGTTTTGTCGAAATAGAAGAAGGTGTTGAAGGTTTAGTCCACGTTTCAGAAATGGATTGGACCAATAAAAACATTAATCCGAATAAAATCGTTCAAGCAGGCATGGAGATTGAGGTCGTCGTATTAGACATTGATTCGGATCGACGTCGTATTTCTTTAGGTATTAAACAATGCAAATCTAATCCTTGGGAAGATTTCGCAAATACGCATGCTAAAGGTGAACGTATTACCGGTAAGATCAAATCGATTACTGATTTCGGTCTCTTCATCGGTTTACCGGGTAACATCGATGGTTTAGTCCATTTATCGGATATCGCCTGGAATATCTCTGGCGAAGAAGCCGTTCGTAAGTACAAAAAAGGTGATGAATTAGAAACGATCATCTTATCCATCGATCCTGAGCGTGAACGCATTTCACTGGGTATTAAACAATTGGATACCGAATCATCGCATCCTTTTGATAAATACAGTAAAGACCAAATGGTCAAAGGGAAAATTACTGAAATCAATGACGAAGGGATGAAAGTTGATTTGGGTAATAATATAGAAGCTCAGATTAAAACGACTGAGTACGGTGAAGAAGGGAAAAATTTTGAAGTGGGACAAGAAATCGAAGCAAGAATTTTAAATCTTGATCGAAAAAATCGTCACATTTCACTTTCTTTCCTTCCTTTAGAAGAAAAAGCCGTCACTAAGTAAGCTTTTTCTTAAAAAAAGGGAAATCAGCATGGGCTATAGAGGTGTCTTTATAGACACCTCAGTTCCCATTAAGTAGGTAAGTCTATGCGATGCATAACATATTTGTTCCTAATAGTATTATTCATATTGGGACTGATTTTTGCCGGTCTCAATGCCGATCTGGTTAGTGTTAATTATTATTTGGGTACTAAGCGATTACCACTTTCTTTATTAACCATACTCAGCTTTATTTTAGGCGGCTTATTGGGTTTGTTAACGGCCTTTATTACCTATGTAAAACTCAAGTATGTTAATCGGCGTTTACGACATCGACTGATCTTAGTCGAAAAAGAACTAAGCAACTTGAGAGCTTTACCGTTTAAAGATCAACATTAATGTATACTCTTCGTATATGCTAGAGTTACTGTTTCTATTGCTTCCTATTGCCGCCGCTTCCGGTTGGTATGCCGCTTATTGTCAATTTTCTAATTCAAATTCGAGTAAGAAACATGAATGCAATCGTGAGTATTTACGTGGTTTAAATTATTTACTCAATGAACAGTCTGATAAAGCGGTGGATACCTTTATTAAGATACTCGAAGTTGACACAGAAACCGTGGAAACTCATTTAGCCTTAGGTGTGTTATTTCGCCGGCGTGGAGAAATCGATCGCGCTATTCGACTGCATCAAAATTTGATTGCCCGACCTAATCTCGCGCACGCACAAAAATTACAAGCCTTGTTAGCCTTGGGCCGAGATTATTATTGCGCCGGTTTATTAGATAGGGCAGAGCGCTTATTTTTTGAAGTGATCCATCATGACGATAGCGAGTACGCGCGTATTGCCGTGCGTTATCTATTAGAAATCTACCAACAACAAAAGCGTTGGGAAATTGCCATAAAACAAGCAAAAAAAATTTCGAAATGGGATAACAAAATTTTTAAAAATATTGCGCATTATCATTGCGAATTAGCACAGAATTTACTCAATGCCAAAGCTAACCAAAAGGAAGTTATTAAACTCTTAGAACAGGCGCTAAAATATGATGCGACCTGTGTTCGAGCTAATCTGATTAAAGGAAAATTGGCCATTGCCGCCGAAAAATGGGAAGAAGCCATTACTATCTATCAAGCCATAAAAAAGCAAGATCCGGATTATATTACTGAAACCTTAGTGCCACTTAACCAATGTTATTTACAACATCAGTCAGGAACGATAGGGTTACTAGGTTATTTGCATGAAACACTCAACGAGTATGCACAGACACCCATTTCATTGGCTATCGTTAAATTAATTCAAGAAAATGATAATGATAAAGCACTACAATTTTTAACGCGGCAATTACAAGCTAAGCCTTCATTGCCTGGCTTATATCAATTAGTTGATTTACATCTAGCACAAGAAAATTGTTCTCTGACCGATAAAAATAATTTAACTAGCTTGAAAGATCTGATTAAAAAATTAATGGAAAATAAACCGGTCTATCGTTGTTTAAGCTGTGGTTTTAATAGCAAAATTCTTGATTGGCTATGTCCGGCGTGTCGTAATTGGAGTACGATAAAACCGCTATGAAAAAATACAATAAAAATGACACACCAGCAATCTAACTCGCCAAAAAACTTCACGATACGCCCGGCCCTAGCCGATGGCCTTCCAGTCATAGGTACTTTATGGCTAAAAGGAAGTTTTGAAGCACATCATTTTGTGTCAGCGGTTTATTGGCAGGAACAACTGCATACCATGTTGAACGATTATTTCCCGAGTTGTGAGTGTTGGGTATTGGAACTCGATCATGAAATAGTTGGATTTAGCGCTTTGCATGACGATGAATTATCGGCCTTATTTGTTCGTACGGATAAACAAGGTCAAGGCTTTGGCATAGCTTTGCTGAATCATGCGAAACAATTAAGGCCTGCACTTTGGCTGGCCGTGTATGAACAAAACCAAGCCACTTTATTGTTTTACCAACGTCATGGCTTTCATAAGAAAAAGCGTCGTCGCTGCGAAAACACACGGGTGTGGGAATGGGTTATGACGTGGCAAAGTAAAACATGACCATTAAAACACTCAGCATACATGGCTACCGTTCTATCCAGAAGTTGCATTTAAGTATGGATAAGATCAACGTAATAACCGGGGCGAATGCTAGTGGAAAAAGTAACTTATATAAGTCAATTTATTTATTAGCTAAGGCATCTAGTGGAGAGTTGGCAAAAACACTCGCCCTAGAAGGGGGGATGCCTTCAATTTTATGGGCAGGAAACAAAAAACAAAGCACTAAACCAAAATACCCTTTACGATTGACTATTCAATCCGATGATCTCAGCTATGAATTAGCCTGTGGATTGCCGCCACCTTCTTTGTCAGTTTTTACACTAGACCCTTTGGTTAAAGAAGAATATATCTGGATGGGTGAATCTAGAAGACCAAGCAATACCTTATTAGAACGCAAGATGGGTACTGTTTGGATTAGTGATGCCGCAGGGGCAAGAGTGGTTTATCCGCTAAGCTTATCGCAATCGGAATCTGTTTTGTCGCAACTACAAGAGCCGCATCACTATCCTGAAGTGTTTGCGCTTCGCTGTGAACTACGTCAATGGCGTTTTTATCATAATTTTCGCACCGATGCAGATTCTCCAATAAGATCTCCGCAGATTGGTGTCAGAACCGAGATGTTAAGTAACGACGGCCATGATCTCGCTGCCGCTTTACAAACCATCATCGAAATAGGAGATAAGGAACTCTTGCATACCATGGTAGATAGCGCTTTCCCAGGTGCTAAGTTATCCATTAGTGTTGATAGTAAAACGCGTTTTGAAATTCTGCTGCATATGCCCGGTATAAAACGACCGCTTGAAGCGCGAGAGTTTTCCGATGGTTGTTTACGTTATTTATGTTGGCTTGCCGTTTTATTAAGTCCAAGACCACCGCGTTTATTGGCTTTGAATGAACCGGAAATGAGTTTACATCCTGAATTATTGCAACCTCTCGCGGAATTAATTAGCTTAGCAGCGCGTTATTCACAAATCTGGGTGACAACACACTCACAGCCCTTAGCCCAAATGATTGCTAAGGTTTCAGGAAAAGATACTATTAACCTTATCAATACCGATCTCGGTACACAAATCGAAGGCATAAATATTTACGAGCAATTCTTTTAAAGTTACTATTCATTCACCTATTATTACTGATGTTTGAAGAACAAGTATAGACTTCTTCATGTGAAGCATTATTAACTGAAGCAGTGAGGTTAAAGAGTCCAAAGCTTTTTTGGCAATTACTATAAGTTGGCTTAGGATTATAATCTGTTAGTACAAGAGCACACTCAGAGAAATCTTTAGGTTTATTTTCTAGCCTTTGATGGTATAAATTCAGAAAAACTGCACTATCATCTTTGGAACCAAAATCTTTAGCCTTAATTTTATTCTTAAAATGCATTGCTCGTCTAGTTGGGCTAACTTTAATTTCTTTGAGTAAGTTAACTTTATTTTGTGTCGATCTATCTTGTAAAGTATCACTCAACTTTAACTGTGAAAAATCAAATTGAAGACCACCTTGTTCTAAAAAATCTACAACTTGATGAAACGAAATTGCAGATTCATTATTATAAGAAGTTACCTCTCCAAATTTAAAAAATAATTGAGAGCCTTTATGACATCCAGCAGTAACATCCACATCAACATAACAATTTTTTGGCAAAATAGGTAAAATTGGACCATGGCAGGCAATGTCGGGTAATGGTTCGTTTGTAAACAAAACTTGCAACCGACTAATGTTTTTACAGTCACTTAAATCAGAAATTTTACTTGATAAAGTGGTATTTGCACTGCTTAGTTTATCTAAATATACCCCGCACATAAAATTACCAGGAACTGGTTCAAATGCGGAGGCAGTTATCGTAAGTTGTGCCTTTGGTATAGCTTTCAGTTTTTGGCATATCCAAAATACAGCAGCAGCACCGCGACTAAATCCATATAAATTTAGTTTTACAGACCCTGTTTCTTTTATCTCTGCTTTTACTTTTTCAATAATTTCATTAACTTGATGTTCTAAATTAAATGTAAAAATTGCACCGAGATCCCTTGAATAAGGGTTATCAATACTGCAACCATTTAAGCAAATGTTAATAGTGTCACTATTCTTTTTTACCAGAGCATTAAGAAGGTTAGCAAGAGATGTGATTCCCTTATGCACCGTTAAATCATGTGCTGCCTCATCAGTACCATTTATAAATACATTAATCATTTTAGGCATATTATTTTCCTTTTTTAGCAGCAATTATATATGAACGAGTAAGTGATCATCTATAATACCCTTAATTGATAAAAAAACCATTTTTTCAAAAAGTACTTTAATCTAAATTAATCGCATCCAATCGCTTAACATCTTGTAACTTCTTTTCGTGCGAAATAAATAAGATGCGATCCGCTATTTTGTTGATAAAATGTCGATCGTGGCTCACGAAGAGTAAGGTACCAGGATAATTGCGTAAGGCACTCGCCAGCGCTTCAGTTGCTTCAATATCGAGATGGTTGGTGGGCTCATCCAGGATTAAGACATTCGCTGATTCTAATACCATTTTTGCCAATAATAAGCGGGCCGCTTCGCCGCCGCTTAAGGCTAAAATATCTTTGAAAACATCTTCTTTATTAAACAAGACTTGTGCTAGGGTTTTACGTATCGATTGCTCATTGATGCCAGCGGCATATTGTTCTAACCAAGCTAAAACGTTTATATGTTTATTCAGTAAATCATGATGGTCTTGTGAAAAGTAACTGGTATGTGTTTCATAGCCCCATTCAACACTGCCTTGATCAGATGGAATAGTGTTGAGTAATATTTTAATTAAGGTTGATTTACCAATACCATTTTCACCCATAATCGCTATTTTTTCGCCACGCTTTATTTCGAAGTTAAGGTGCTGGAAAAGTTTTTTCTCTTGGAAATTTTTAGATAAATCTTTAACGCGTACCACCCATTTTCCAGAAGGGCGTACCGATTTGAATTGAAAGCTTGGGGATAATCGCGAAGATTGTTTAATGTCGGGAATTTCCATTTTGGCGATCATTTTCACACGTGATTGGGCCATTTTCGCTCGGTTGGCACTGGCGCGAAATCTATCCACAAAGCTTTGCATGCTCGCGATTTTGAGTTCTACGCTACGCTTTTCTTGCAGTTTTTGTTCAATAATTAATTGTTTTTCGGCAAGAAATCTTTCATAGTTGCCGCTATATTGACGTATTTCACCGTAATCGACATCCAGGATCTGATCCGCTAAGCGATTGATGAACTCCATGTCATGAGAAATAAACAGCAATAACCCTGAAAATTCATTTTTTAAATATTTTTCTAACCAGACGATGGAAATAAAGTCCAAATGATTGGTCGGTTCATCCAATAATAAAATGTCAGGTTCTTGGAATAACGCTTGCGCCAGCAACACACGTAGTTTAAAACCGCCGGATAGGATGCTTAATGGTTTTTCATGGTATTCGAGCTGTATGCCTAAACCCATTAAAAGCTTGGCCGCTAAGGCATAAGCGCTATAACCATTCAGACGTGCAATTTCCTCTTCGAGTTTGCCTAAGCGATTGATGTTTTTTTCGTTATGCAGGTCGCTCTGTAGCAATTTATCTTTTTCTTGCATGGCTTGCCATAGCACAGGCTTGCCTTGCAAGACGATATCAATAATCAGTGTATTTTCATAGCGAAATTGATCTTGTTTCAGCCATCCTACACTGGCGGTTTTAGGAATGGATAGCGTACCGGCGATGGGTTGCTCTGCGCCGGTAAGTAATTTTAAAAAAGTAGATTTACCCGCGCCATTCGCACCGACTAAGGCATAACGACTTTGTGACGATAGAATAAGATTAACATCATAAAATAGCAGCTTTTCGCCATACGCCATGCTGAGTTGATTAATCGATATCATAGTTTATTGCTCGAAAATTTAATTTTTTCGCCGAATAGTATACCGGTCTCGCTGAAAAGGCGAATTTTCTATGATTTAATCTCCTTTAGTCATTCCTGCGAATGTCTAGATTGCCGCGCGCTGTGCGTTCGTAATGATGATAAACTTTAGAAATAAAGGATTATAATTTTTAAAAAACAGATTGGAATCATTAAAAAGTTATGCTAAATTTATTTTAAATAAGCTACGATTGAATAGAGTCATTCATATTAAATAAAAAAATTTATTATCTAAATAAATAATATCGACCTAAATAATATTAATAAATATAGGGAAATTATTTCATACATTAATAACCCCCAATTAATTTTACTCACAAAAAAACTTATTAATTCAGCTTTTAGCTGAAGATT
>JBDKHQ010000043.1:0-4853 GCA_039797585.1 Pseudomonadota bacterium
GGTTATGATTTAGTCATTCAAAAAGGTAGCACCTTATTTGCTAAGAATAATCTGGATATTACACCACAAATTTTAGATGCATTAAAAAGAGCATAATACTCTGTGCACTAAAAATAGCCCGTCATGGCGAGCGAAACGTCAGTGAGCGTGGCCATCCATGGATTGGATTGCCGCGCACCTTCGGTGCTCGCAATGACGGTTAATATTTTATACGCTCGCAATGACGAAAAGTTCTTGACTACAGGCTGAAACAAAAAATAGAGTTAGGTATGCAGCGTCGACATACATTACAAGAAATTGCCGATTTAATCGATGCTGATCTTAAAGGTGACCCGAGTTGTTCGATCAGCGGAATTATGGCGTTGCAAAGCGCACAGCCGGGACAAATTTCTTTTTTAGATAATAAACGTTATCTGAAATATCTGACTGCTACGCAAGCTTCGGCGGTTATTCTACGTGCAGAAAGTTTAAAACATGCTCCGAATAATGCCTTAGTCGTTGCTGATCCTTATCTTGCATTTGCTAAGGTAGCTAAGTTATTTGAGCGAGTGCCGCAGGTTAGATACGAAATTCATCCGACGGCTGTAATTGATAGAGATTGTCATATTCATCCTAGTGTGAGCATAGCCGCATACGTGGTAATTGGCGCTAATACGCGTTTAGCTGAGGGCGTTGTGATAGGCGCGGCGTGTGTGATTGGCGAAAATGTTGTTATCGGCGCCAATACACGCCTAGCGTCGCATGTCAGTGTGTGTGCGGACACGCAAATAGGCGAACGAGTTATTATTCACAATGCTACCGTTATTGGTAGTGATGGCTTTGGTTTAGCCAAAGAGAATAATAAATGGGTTAAGATTCCTCAATTAGGCAAAGTGCAAATAGGTCATGATGTAGAAATCGGAGCTAATGTCAGTATCGATCGTGGCGCATTGGATGATACGATCATCGGTGATGGTGTGAAATTAGATAATCAAATACAGATAGGTCATAACGTTCAAATTGGCGAAAATACGGCTATTGCGGGATGCACTGGGATTGCTGGCAGCACACATATTGGTAAAAATTGTATGATAGGTGGCGGAGTTTGTATCAACGGCCATATAGAAATAGTGGATAATGTTTATATTACCGGCATGTCGAGTGTCGTACATTCCATCCGTAGTCCCGGAATTTATTCTTCTACCCATACGACTCAGCCGGTGCGAGAATGGCAAAAAAATAGTGTCAGGTTTCGTCAGCTGGATCAGTTAGCTAAAAGATTGCGAAAAACTGAAGCATTAGTTAATAATAAATCGAGCGATTAATAGAAAAAATAGTAATAGGTAAGCATTATGAGCGATGTTATGGATATCCAAGAAATACTATCTTATTTACCGCAGCGTTATCCTATTTTAATGATCGACAAAGTCATTTCAATAGTACCCGGGAAATCGATAGTGGCGATAAAAAATGTAACCGTTAATGAGCCATATTTTTTAGGACATTTTCCTGGTAATCCGATCATGCCAGGCGTTCTTATTTTAGAAGCCATGGCACAAGCAACAGGTATACTTGCTTTGCATGCAAATAGAGAACGTAAAGAAGGTTTTTTATATCTTTTTGCAGGTATTGATAATGCGCGGTTTAAACGGCCGGTGGTGCCTGGTGATCAATTGCTGATCGAAGCAGAAGTTTTAAAGGTCAAAGGTAATATTTGGAAATGCAAAGTTACTGCCAAAGTAGACAATGAGTTAGTTTGCGAGGCAGAACTCATGGGCGCTGGGAGAAAAAGCTAACATGATAGATGCGCTGGCTATTGTTGATCCTGCGGCTAAGTTAGGTCCGAATGTTAGTGTAGGGCCTTGGAGTATTATTGGTCCTGACGTAGAAATAGGTACTGGTACGATCATTGGATCCCATGTTGTATTAAAAGGTCCCACGCGTTTAGGTTCACATAATAAAATTTATTCTTTTTCATCGGTCGGCGATGATCCTCAAGATAAAAAATATCAGGGCGAAAAAACCTACCTAGAAATAGGTGATCATAATGTTATTCGCGAATATTGCACGATTAATCGTGGTACCGCACAAGATAAAAGCTTAACTAAAATTGGTCACCATAATCTTTTCATGGTGGGTTCTCACATTGCGCATGATTGTGTGATTGGTGATCATGCTATTTTTGTTAATAATGTGGCGTTAGCTGGCCATGTGACCATCGGAAATTATGCGATCTTAGGTGCTTACAGTGCCGTGCATCAATTTTGTCATATTGGTGATCATAGTTTTATTGCCGCTTCAAGTATGGTAAGACAAAATGTTTTACCCTATATTTTGGTTGAAGGCGGACATGAAGCGCGCGCTTGTGGACTCAATAAAGAAGGGTTAAAAAGAAGTGGTTTCACCGATGAAGCGATTAGTGTTTTACGTTGTGCGTATAAATTAATTTTTCGTAAAAATTTAACCGTTGAACAAGCTTTAGAAGAATTAAAGCCCTTAGAACTCAATTCTCCACAAGTTAGACTCATGACACAAGCACTAAAAAATTCTGAACGTGGCATCATTCGTTAAACTTCCAATTCGTATTGGCATCGTAGTCGGTGAGACATCAGGTGATTTGCTGGCTGCGGATCTATGCAAGGAATTAAAACGCCGACAAATCCCATTTACTGTTTTTGGGATTATTGGTCCGGAACTTCAGCAACAAGGCGCGCATAGTTTATTTCCCATGGAACGCTTGTCTGTGATGGGACTAGGTGAAATCCTGAAGCAATTGCCACAGCTGCTGCGTTGCCGTCGAAAAATCACTGAATATTTTATTTCACACCCACCGGACGTGTTTATTGGTGTTGATGCACCTGAATTTAATCTAGATTTAGAGAAAAATTTAAAAAGGCATGGTATACGCACCCTACATTATGTGAGTCCTAGTGTTTGGGCCTGGCGTCGCTGGCGATTAAAAAAAATTGCAAAAGCAGTCGACTTAATGTTATGTCTTTTTCCGTTTGAAAAGCATTTTTACGAGGAACATAAAATTCCCGTGCAATTTGTCGGCCATCCTAGTGCCGATGAAATTCCATTCACTACCGATAGTTTATCCGCACGTAAAACCTTAGGCTTGCCTGAATCTGCATCGATTGTTGCGATTCTCCCTGGCAGTCGACGTAATGAAATTAATTATTTAGGAAAATTATTTCTTCAAACCGCACTGGGTTGCTATCAACAAGACCCTAAGCTGGTTTTTGTGGTTGCTATGGTAAATCAAGCAAGGGAGCAACAATTTCTTCAGTTGGCCCAACAAGTAACACCTGATCTCCCTTTGCACGTGATACGTGGTCAGTCTCGTCACGTAATGGCGGCGGCTAATGTAATACTGTTAGCTTCGGGCACAGCTACCTTAGAAGCGATGCTACTAAAAAAACCGATGGTGGTTGCTTATAGGATGAGTAAACTATCTTATTGGATGGCAAAACTTTTAATTAAAGTTGATTATATTGCTTTACCTAATTTATTAGCTAAGAAATTATTGGTTCCGGAATTTATTCAAGAAAAAGCTAACGTTGATAGTTTATCGCAAGCAGTATTTTATTATTTGAACAATCCAGATATTGTGAGTAAACTGGAAAAAGAATTTTTAGTATTCCATCAACAACTACGTTGTCATGCAAGCAAGCAAGCAGTGGATGCGGTATTGAAAATTTTAAACACATCCATTTGAAGATATTTTTTTTCAGACAACGAAATTAATTTTTAACTTCTAAAAACTTCCATATGCATAGTAATGGAGTTTTTGGCAAGGCCCTGCAGAAATGAAGCAAGCTTTGATAGTCGGTGTTGATGAAGCAGGGCGTGGTCCTTTAGCCGGTCCAGTGTTTGCAGCAGCAGTTATTTTGGATAGCAAAAAATCAATTGCAGGTTTAGCCGACTCGAAACAAGTAAGCGCAAAAAAACGCGAATACCTCGCCAAAAAAATTCAAGAAAAAGCAAAGGCATGGGCTATAGGTCGTGCTGAAGTGGAAGAAATCGATCGCTTAAATATTTTTCATGCAAGTTTGCTGGCTATGCAACGTGCTGTGTGTGCTTTAGCTTTAATACCGAGCTTAGTCTTAGTCGATGGTAAACATTGCCCTAAGCTAAATTATCCGACCGAAGCTATTATTAAAGGCGATGAGAAAGTTGCGGTCATTAGTGCGGCTTCTATCTTAGCCAAGGTTCACCGTGATGCCTGCATGGTCTGTTAGATGCTGAATATTCAGGCTACGGATTAGCACAACACAAAGGCTACACTACGCAGCAACATTTATTAGCCTTAAAAAAATTAGGACCTAGTCCAATTCATCGTCGTTCCTTTGCACCTGTCCGACAGTACCAGCTACTCGAAATTTAAATTAAGTTTATTTTAGAATAAAAAAATCGACTTAATGATTTTACTAATTGAATTTAATACTCTTTGTCATATAAAAAATTTGTGTAGGTATAAACTGTAAAAATAGAGTAAATAACGGTTAATTTTTTTACTGAATAATGTTATAATGATGTTCTGCGGTATAAAAACAAATAAATTTCTTTAGCTAGAAACTTGTTTGAAACTACTTTGTTTTTTCTAACAAAAAAGTTAAAAGATTTTTTAATGCTTGACAGAAAAAATGTATGAGGTAGAATTCGCGGGCTCTTGAGTTTTTGGCTTGAGGGATCAGAGAAGAGAGAAAGTAGTGAAGTAGTGTAAGAGCTATGAAGCGACTAAAAAATCTTAAAAAGTTCATTAACAAAGTAAAGCAGTAAGCAAAGTGTGTGGGCGCTTGGCAAGAGCCGATATGAGGGCTATTAGAAGAAATTTTGATAGTTATAAGTATTAGCAAACCGAGCGCTGAGAT
>JBDKHQ010000044.1:0-53661 GCA_039797585.1 Pseudomonadota bacterium
CTAGAATGGGCCAGTGCGTGCCGGACGCAGGACGTCGCGGCCTAATTTTAGTCGCGTGATGCGAATTAATTTCGGGGTCAGGATGGCCGAAATTTTTCGTGAGCATAGCGACTCACTCGCCTTCTAACGTGCGAATGTAACCTCTTAAATTTCCACTTCCTGGAAAGGCATGGTTAGCTCCATGTGATTTATACTCGCTTACCCATCTCTGCAAAGTAGATAACCTACTCCTAGATCTTGGCTTACTCGGGTAGTATTTTTTTGGACATGATGCACTTTTTACTTAGTAACTTGAGTTTCCCTCGCTTCTTCCTGTCCGAAAAATCATAGCAAGATCAATTAAATTAAAATGTTATTGTAAACCTTTGGCTTTTACGGCAACATAGCGGTAATTGATGCACGCGAGAGTTAAGCTTAGGTAAATTATGGCCAAAGAAGATCAGATAGTGATGGAAGGTACAGTCATTGAGACTTTACCCAATACCTTGTTTAAGGTGGAATTAGAAAATGGGCATGTTATTAATGCCCATATTTCTGGACGTATGCGAAAAAGTTATATCCGAGTCCTTACTGGCGATAAGGTGAAAGTTGAAATGACACCCTATGATCTGAGCAAGGGTCGTATCATATTTCGCGGCAAAGGCTCCGAGCCAGATAAGTCTAAGCCGCCTCGTGCTGCTGCTGGTTAGCTGATAGGTGCTTGAGAGAGATTTTTATTTTGTTCTTCAGGGGGGATAATAATTCCCCTTTTTTCAGAAATAATTAATTGTAGTTCGTCGTTGTTACAGGTTAATGTTAAATGGCCGCCATGGACTAAACGTCCAAAGAGTAATTCGTCAGCAATCGGTTTCTTAATTCGTTCTTGAATAAGGCGCATCATGGGACGTGCCCCCATGCTTCTATCATAACCATTTTTAGCTAACCAGACACGGGCGGGTTTCTCAACCTGCATGCTAACATGCTTCTTTTCAAGTTGTGCTTCTAATTCGAGTAAATATTTATCCACCACCTGAGAGACGATGTTTGCATTTAAATAATTAAAGTAGATAGTGGCATCCAAACGATTGCGAAATTCAGGAGAAAATACTCGTTTGATCGCCTCTGAATTTTCAGCATGATTTAAGTTAGGTGTGAAACCTATCTCTTGACGACTAAATTGCTCTGCTCCTGCATTACTGGTCATTACCAAAATAATATGACTAAAATCAGTTTTTCGACCATTGGTATCGGTTAAGTTGCCGTTATCCATCACTTGCAATAAAAGATTAAAAATATCGGGATGAGCTTTTTCAATTTCATCCAACAATAAAACAGCGTGTGGATGTTTAGTTACCGCTTCGGTCAATAAACCACCTTGATCATAACCAATATACCCCGGAGGAGCCCCTATTAGACGAGACACGCTATGTCTTTCCATATATTCAGACATATCGAATCGTAGTAATTCGATACCCATAAGTTCTGCGAGTTGACGTGTAACCTCGGTTTTACCCACACCCGTCGGTCCGGCGAAAAGAAAAGATCCTATGGTTTTATTGGTTTCTCTTAAACCAGAGCGCGTTAATTTCATCGCAGCACAGAGATTTTCGATCGCTATATCTTGGCCAAATACACGTGCTTTTAGTTTTGTTTCTAAGTGACGTAAACGACTCTTATCTGAAGCAGAAACATTTCGCGTGGGAATGCGTACCATCTTAGCGACAATCGCTTCGATTTCATGGATACCGATGATATGTTTTCTTTTATGACTAGGTCGTAAGGCTTGATAAGCACCGGCTTCGTCAACGATATCAATCGCTTTATCGGGTAAGAAACGATCCGGTAAATAACGCCCGGCAAGTTCTACGCTAGCACGTAAGGCGGTCATGCGATATTTGACGTGATGATGTTCTTCCAGTCTATCGCGTAATCCGCGTAAAATTGCAATGGTTTCTTCTAAATTAGGCTCAGGGACATCGATTTTTTGGAAACGTCTGGCTAAAGCCCGATCTTTTTCAAAAATGCTACGATATTCTTGATAAGTGGTGGCACCGATGCATTTTAATTCGCCGGTCGTGAGTAAAGGCTTAATTAAATTAGAAGCATCCATCACGCCGCCTGAAGCAGCACCAGCACCAATGACAACATGAATCTCATCAATAAAGAGTACTGATTGAGGTTCTTGTTTAAGTTGCGCTAATAAAGCCTTAAATCTTTTTTCAAAATCTCCTCGATATTTGGTTCCAGCTAATAAACTACCGAGGTCTAAAGAATATATGGTGCTGTTAGCGAGAACAGAGGGAACTCTTTTTTCAATAATTGCTTTAGCAAGCCCTTCCACAATCGCAGTCTTACCAACGCCGGCTTCGCCGACTAATAAAGGATTATTTTTACGACGGCGACAAAGAATTTGAATCACGCGCGCTAATTCTTCTTCTCGGCCAATTAAAGGATCAATTTTTCCAAGACGCGCTTTGCTATTTAAATTAATCGCATAAAGTTCTAATGGACTATTTCCAGGACCTTCTATAGTGACTTCTTCTTCAGTCACAAACTGATTTAATTTAGGCTCCAAATTATCTTGTAATTTAGGTAACCCTTGAGATATGTAATTCGATACATCTGAGCGCGTGACATTTTCTCGACGCAAAAAATAAATGGCTTGGCTATCTTGTTCACCGAAAATAGCAGCTAAAATATTAACGCCATGTACTTGGGTTTTTCCGCTGGACTGTACTTGAAAAATAGCGCGCTGCAAAACCCGTTGAAAACCTAATGTAGGTTGTATATCGAGATTAGGATCAGCAGAAGGAAACAAAGGTGTGGTTGCTGCAATAAAATTACTAATTTCGTTCTTAAGTCGATTTAAATTCGCTCCGCATGCTTTCAAGGCAGAAACGGCAGAAGGTTCATCTAAAAGTGCTAACAATAGATGTTCAACCGTTAAATATTCATAACGTTTTTCACGGGCTTGTTTAAATATCGAATTTAAACTAACTTCAAGCTCTTTGCTAAACATGGTAGCCCTCCTTTTCGAATCGTATAAAGTCCGTGACTTCTCGCATAAAGGCGAGTTTCACTGTTGTTATACAAGCTGGGTAGTCCATGTTGAAAAAATTATTTCCCTTTATTTTTAAGCCTAGTCGAAATTTAAGGATTTGCGAGTTTGCGTAATTTTAAGCCTTCTAAATGCAGGGGAACGGGACGAGCGTATTTTTTCGATACTATACTAGGGTTTTTTCAGGTGTGTAAAAGCGCTAAGAAGGACGAGTTAAGAGGAAAATACAAATTTTCCTCTTAACTTATCAAAAGATTATAAAATGATTATTTTTATGATGCAGTAGCCGAGGCAAGTGTTTGTTTATTACACATATGATCGACAATAGATTGAGCAAAATCAGAGCAGCTGACTTCTTTAGCATCGCTCATTAAACGAGCAAAGTCATAAGTCACGGTTTTGGCTAGTATGGCGCCTTCCATACCGGTTATGATGTGATCAGCCGCTTCATTCCAACCCAGATGCCGTAACATCATTTCCGCGGATAGGATCAACGATCCAGGATTGACCTTATTTTGTCCAGCATACTTAGGCGCTGTACCATGTGTTGCTTCAAACATAGCCACGTTGTCACTCAGATTTGCGCCTGGGGCAATGCCGATGCCGCCGACCTGCGCGGCTAAAGCATCTGAAATATAATCGCCATTTAGGTTTAACGTGGCTATCACACTATATTCGGCGGGGCGTAGTAAAATTTGTTGCAAAAAGGCATCGGCAATAAAATCATTAATAATGATTTCTTTGGCTGTTTTCGGATTTTTTAAACGCATCCATGGCCCCCCATCGAGTAGCTCTGCACCAAATTGTTCTTTAGCTACAGCATAACCCCAATCTTTAAAAGCGCCTTCGGTGAATTTCATGATATTGCCTTTGTGTACCAAGGTTACCGAAGGCAGATCTTGGTCTATGGCATATTGAATCGCGCGTTTGACTAAACGCTGAGTGCCTTCTTTTGATACAGGCTTAATGCCGATGCCACAGTGCTCAGGAAAACGAATTTTTTTAACGCCCATGTCATGTTGTAAGAAAGCGATCAATTTTTTGGCTTCCTTACTGTCGGCTTCCCATTCTATGCCCGCATAAATATCCTCAGAGTTTTCACGAAAGATGACCATATTGGTTTTTTCGGGTTCACGAACCGGGCTAGGTACGCCTTTAAAGTAACGCACTGGGCGTAGGCAAACATATAAATCCAGTTGTTGGCGCAATGCCACATTTAAGGAGCGAATCCCTCCGCCTACAGGTGTGGTGAGAGGACCTTTGATAGAAACAGCGTAGTCACGTACTGCGGCGAGCGTTTCTTCGGGTAGCCAGACATCCGATCCATATACCTGTGTGGCTTTTTCTCCGGCATAGATTTCCATCCAAGCAATGCTACGTTTATCGCCATAAGCCTTGCTGATAGCCGCATCGACCACAAGTCGCATCGCCGGCGTGATATCGACGCCGATACCATCACCTTCAATAAAAGGAATGATCGGTTGATTGGGCACATTTAAAGAATGATCTGGATTAACCGATATTTTTTCGCCGGCACTTGGAATCTGAATATGCTGGTAAGACATGCGCGCTACTCCGCTTTTTTTTGGGATTGAAAAATTTCGATCCAATTTTACAGGATTTTATTCACTTGAGCGAGTTTATAAGGGGAATTTAATCGAATTCTAAAAGTACATTTTTATGGCTGGCATATTCTAGAATAACTGCTGCTTGCTTGCTCGTTTTTGCAATGAGTCTGTATAAATTGCAATAAATCGTTATAAATAACTTCCGAATGTATAGAAGGTGCTCGACATTTAATTAGGCATTGGATATGTTCTTGGAGTGTAGTGTTTAATAATTCGATTGAAAGCGGTTTACTTTGTTGTGGATTTCGAAAGAAAGCGGTGGATGGGAATTTTGGAGTTACTACCTTTGATTTTTGTTCAGTGTTACACTTTTTCTGGATATGGTTGACAAGCATTTTAATTTTATTTTGTAAAGCTTGATTCTCACTGCTTAATCCTTCCGCAAAACCTTCGGAAATAGTTAATATTCTCAGATATTCATTGTTAAGTTGATCCTTTTTTCTGATGAAAAAGTATTGTTTCGCCAATGCTCATTTTCATCACAAATATGAAACTTAACAAGTTCCCGCAAAAGGTTGGCATAAAATAGATTTTCAGTCGGCTTACCAACATTATTTATTGTATCTTCAATTAGCCTTGTAAAGCTTTTCTCCTTAATAAGGTTTGGTATCGAATCTAAAAAATTCATCGCGACAGATTTAAGGTTAAAAGCCTCAAGACCATAATAGTAATCAGTGACTTCTTCGATAAACAAATTTTGTAAGTCTCTATCTTGCAGATCAGTGTAAGTGGGGTAGGCTTCAGCTCGTTTCTGCGAGCTAATGGTTTTTAGATTTTTCTGGTTAGCAGTCGATAAAGAAGTTATTTTCGTCGCTATTTTTTGGATGTCAGTATTATCAGCAGCATTTTTATTTGAAGTTAAGCCGATTAATTCCTTTGCTAAGGTTAACCAGGAAAGTTTAGTTAAAAAAGTATGGTTTGAACTTTCTTTAGAACAAATTTGCAGCTTCTGACTTAGGCTAAAAAATAACCCGCCATAAAATCTAAAAGAATCATTCGCAGGTATTTGAGTGAGCATTTTTTTAAATTGATCTTCTTTTTGCTGAACCATTTCTTCTTCAGATTGTAATAAAATGCTAGTCGTTACATTTATTTGGCTAGGTGAGATATATGATTTTTTATTACTGGGTGCTTCAGGTTCGGCAGTTTCTGTAGATTTTCTGGATAGGTTGCCAATACTTTCTTCAATTATTGGAGTAACTTTGCTTTTTTTACTATTAGGCGCTTCAGAAGGATCAGAAGATTTTCGCTTTGTGTCGGAAGATTTTTGCTTTGCAAAAGACTCTTTTAAGGGCTTAAATTCTTTAAAAACTTTATCTAATTTAAGTTGGATATAATTTATGCGCTGCGTCGTTAAGTTCGTATCTTGTTGTTGATTAAGTTTTTTGTAAAAATCTCGGGAAATCCCCAAACACATTATACTTGTGGAAAGCAGGTTTTTTTTATGTTTATAGTCATGATAATTAGTAATCGAAGATAAATTTTTTGATTCTTTAAACAATTTTTCGGCAAAATTGTAATAATAGGTTGCTTTATGCCTACTACTAGTTATCTCCCAAGAAAGAAAATATTCGTTTATTTTATTGAATAGATCGCGATAGTCTTTGCGTAAAGCATGAGCAATATTTTTTTTACCATGAAGGTTTAAAGCTTTAACCTGGGAATTTAAACGAGTTAAAGATTTTGTAAGTTTTTTAATCTTTTTATCATTGCTTAATACAACATCTTCATTAGAGGGATTTTGAGGTAAATCATTCAAGTGAGATTGAATTTTACCGAGACAAGCTTCTAGATAGTAAGACTGGAGTAAATCGCTAATATTATTCTTTTCTCGATTATGTTCAATTAATTCTATAATTTTTTCATAACTCTGCGCACAATTTTGAAAGCTTTCCTGTTTTTTATTGGGATTCTGGCAGTTTTTCCATGCAGTTGAAAATTCACGATTAGCTTTTTCTAGTAAGGTGAAGAGGTGTAACTCTATTTTAGCGCGGTTTATTTTTGGTGGCATAAGATTAAGTTTTTTACTGTTAATTAGGGTGTATCGTCAATTAGGCCATTAATATAATTGAAGAAGCAAATTTGACCGCTTCTAGAAAATACTTACCTCGTTTACAATATCGAGTAGCGATACCCCGAAACTGTTTTAATCGGCAAAAAAACCGTTCAATCAAATTACGATCTTTGTAATAATGCCTGTCAAAATCACGTTGTTCTTTTCTATTTGATTTTGGAGGAATAACAGCAATAGCTTCCATTTGTGCAATTTTCTGAAGAATCGCATTATTGTCATACGCTTTATCAGCTACAATAAAATTGGCCTTTTTACCCTCAAGCAACACATCAGCACACTGGCTATCATGAACCTCACCTCCTGTAAGAATGAAATCAACAGGGTTCCCTAAGCCATCAGCCAAACAGTGTATTTTGCTCGATAAGACTCCGCTTGAACGACCTAACCCTTCATCGTGATTATTTTTTTTTGGCAGCGCCTGCTGCGTTTTGATGTGCTTTTATAACACTGCCATCCATAGCTAAAAATTCCATGTCAGCGTCTTCCGATAAAACTCGAAAAATTCTATCGAAAACCCCTGTTTTTGCCCAGCGAGAAAATCGGCGATGAACGTTTTTCCAATCGCCGTATCTTTCAGGTAAATCTCTCCACGGTGCACCGGTTTTAAATGTCCAATAAACAGCATTGATAAAGTTTCTATTATTTTTCGCCGTCACTCCTACAGTTCCTTTTCTTCCTGGTAGCAGTTTTTCTATCTTTTTAAATTGTTCTTCTGTCAATTCGTGTCGACGCATCTTAGCTTAGGCCTCTTTTCAAAGAGGCACTAGCCTAACTTAATTTCTTAATTGACGACACACTCTAATTAAATAGTAACTGAGTAAACTTAACTATTTATTAAATAATATTTAATTAATCTCATTAAACATAGATTTTTAGTAGAATTAAATGGTTATTTTTTAAAAATGACTGATTTTTTAGTGATTAAGCAGGTTAAAGCCCAGTAAAAGACATATATTTTCGCTAAAATCACAAAAAACCCATTCGCTTAATTAGCTTGCAAGAGTATATACTTTAATTTTAATTAATTATTGAGTTAAAAGATGATAGGTGATTTTTCCTTAGGCCAAAAAATAATACTCTGGGTGATACCTTTATTATTTGCTATTACCGTCCATGAAACGGCACATGGCTGGGTCGCCTCAAAATGCGGCGATCCAACGGCTAAATTATTGGGTCGCCTAACCTTGAACCCATTGAAGCATATTGACCCTATCGGCACCATTATTGTACCCGCTATCCTTTTTTTCCTAGGCGGTTTTATATTTGGCTGGGCAAAGCCTGTGCCGATTACCTGGCAAAATCTTAAAAACCCTAGACGGGATATGGCCTTAGTCGCAGCCGCAGGCCCCATGGCGAATCTCGCGATGGCTTTTTTGTGGGTGGGTATCGCCAAAATAGCGATGGGATTCAATAACACCCCGATTATTTACATGGCCGAGACTGGAGTCATGATTAATTTAGTATTAATGTTATTAAACCTGATTCCGATTCCGCCCCTCGATGGGAGTCGCGTGGTGGCTAGTTTTTTATCGCCGGCGATGGCGTATCAGTTTAATAAATTAGAGGTGTATGGTTTTCTTATTTTAGTGCTGTTATTAACCAGTGGCCTATTGGCCAGAATTTTAGGTCCGCTATTACAAGGACTCATATTGGTTTTTTTTAGATTTTTTGGCCTATAACGATTACACTGGCGCTATGACTGAAATCAACCTTGCTACGACCATAGCCGATGCGCCTATTGCCACGATACGTGGTCAACCCATGGTTCAGTTCCCGAGTGATCTTTATATTCCTCCTCAGGCCTTAGAAGTACTATTGGAGGCCTTTACAGGACCTTTAGATCTACTACTCTACCTGATAAAAAAGCAAAATTTTGATATTTTGGATATTCCTGTTGCTGAAATAACCCGCCAATATATGCAATATATTGAGTTGATGCAGGTATTGGAAATTGAATTGGCTGCCGAATATTTGGTTATGGCGGCCATATTAACTGAAATTAAGTCGCGCTTACTTTTACCTAAGCCTGCTGAAGTACAAACCAGTGATGAAATGGATCCACGTGCGGAATTAATCCGTCGTTTACAGGAGTATGAAAGGACGAAGCAAGCCGCGCAGACTTTAGAACAATTGCCGCGTTTAGGACGTGATGTTTTTTTAGCGATGGCGGAAGCAGGTTTACCGTCTGTTTCGGCAGAAAATCCCAGACAACTTCCGCCGTTGGCTTTAGAGGAGTTAGTGGAAGCTTTTCAAGCGGTTTTATCCAGAGCTGCTTTAAGAACGCATCATGCCATTGCCGAAGAACCGTTGTCGATTAAGGATCGGATGTCGCAAATTATGCAGAGAATGACGGCACAATCCCAGCTAAAATTTACTGAATTATTCAAACTTGATGAAGGTCGCATGGGGGTCGTAGTGACTTTTATGGCTTTATTAGAATTATGGCGCCAATCTTTAATTGAGCTTTCGCAAGCCAAGCCTTTTGGAGAGATCGAAGTGCGGGGAGTCTAATGTTTCAAGATAAAACAATTATAATAACCGGTGGATCATCAGGAATTGGCGCTGCAACAGTCGCGTTATTTAGTGTTGCAGGAGCAACCGTTTACATACTCGATAAAAAAAAATTGGCAGATATCCCATCTCAGTCGATTCATTATTTGGAGTGTGATGTTTCGAATGCTGATCAAGTTAAATCAGCTATACATACCATTCTTCAGAAAAATCCGATGATTGATTATCTTTTTTGTAATGCGGGTATACACTTATTTGCTAATATCGAAGAAAGTTCGAATGAAGCTATGCAAAAAGTTTTTGCAACCAATTTATTGGGTACGATTTATTGTTTGCAGCAGGTATTGCCGAGCATGAAGCAACAAGGATTCGGATCGATCGTTTTGATGGCTTCGGATCAAGCGTTTATCGCCAAAGAACAATGCGCGATTTATGGTGCTAGTAAAGCGGCTATTGCACAATTAGCGAAAAGTACAGCATTAGATTATGCCCAATATGGAATACGCGTTAATTGTGTATGTCCTGGCACTATCGATACACCGATGTATCAAGCTGTTTTAGAACAATTTCAGCAAAAAACGGGTTTAACGTTTTCCTCTATTCAAGCGCAAGTTGCTGAAAAATTACCGCTGAAGCGTGTTGGAAAACCTGAGGAAGTGGCTCAGCTGGTCAGCTTTTTATGTAGTGATGCAGCTTCCTTCATGACGGGTGCATTGGTCAATATCGATGGCGGTTATACCATACAATAAATATAAAGTATTTTTCGTCATTGCGAGCACCACAGGTGCGTGGCAATCCATGGATGGCCACGGTCTCACTGACGTTCGGCCTCGCCATGACGGACTTACTCCACTAATTAGCGATCTGTACGACCGCGGATTCGAGTAATCGGCCTAGATTTTCGCTTGCTTTCGCGGCAAAATGTACGGTCCCTTCATGCGTAATCGGTTCATCACCCAGTCCAGCCGCTAGATTCGTTACTACAGAAATGACCGCTACTTTTAAACCACAATGTCTAGCAACAATCACCTCGGGAACGGTGGACATTCCTACTACATCCGCGCCTAACTGTCGAAAAGCACGTATTTCTGCAGGGGTTTCAAAATTAGGGCCTAAAACACTAACATACACCCCTTCGTTTAAAGGGATAGACAACTTTTTTGCCGTTTGCCGAATGATATCTCGGATACCTGGATCATAAGCATCATCCATGGGGAAGAAACGTGGGCCAAATTCTTCATCGTTAGGTCCGGCCAGAGGATTCATCGGTTGAAAATTGATGTGATCTGAAATTAAAACTAATTGACCTAATGCCACGTTTTTATTTAAGGACCCCACTGCATTCGTCATTAATAAAGTATGGCAGCCCAAACATTTTAAGGTGCGGATAAATATTTTAAAGTCTTTGCCTTGCATTCCTTCATAGGAATGAACACGCCCTTGGCAACATACAACAGGTATCTTGTTGAGATAGCCGAGTATCATTTTTCCATGATGCCCTACTACGCTGCTCACAGGAAAACCAGGGAGTTCAGTGTAGGGAATTGAGATGCTGTCAGTAAATTTATCGGCAATATCTGCTAGACCAGAGCCTAAAATAATTCCAACTTTAGGTTGGAAATCAGGATGATGTTTTAATATAGATTGAGCAAGCTGTTGTGGAGAAAAGTGCGCTGTCATAAATTACCTTTAGTGAGATAACCAATCGTCTTTTATATATTTTTATTGAGGATCACTATACCCTGGCGGAGGCGCACTCGCTACTTCGTCAGAACCAAATAAAAATTTTTCCATTTCTTTTTTCAAGAATTCACGCGCTTGAGGTTCAAATGTGCTTAAGCGGTATTCGTTAATGAGCATAGTCTGATGGTTTACCCATTGCTGCCAAGCAGGCTTACTAATGGATTGATAGATACGTTGACCTAATTCTCCGGGATAAGGTAGATAATCAAGTCCTTCTGCTTGGGTGTGTAGTTTAATGCAATAAATAGTTCGACTCATAAGATACTCTTCGCACTTGAATTTTTGACTGTGTTGCCGCTCAATTCGCAATCCTCATGTATGATAAATACACTCCGGTTGCTTCACTCTCGCGGCGCCTTGCCAAAAATCCAATTGCTGTGAGTACATAATTGGTTTAATAATTTTTTGACCGGTGCTGCAAGGCCTCTAGCTGCTAATTGATGCTTGTTATACCAGACTATGCGGTCAGATTCCATCAATGGTGGATGCCATTGTTTAACATGTATGACAACAGGCCTAATTTCCAGCTGAAAATGACTGAATGTATGTTTTAAAAGAGGATGTTCTTTTTTAGGGTTTTCTATTTCACAATGATAATGTTTTTGGCAAAAATTTTTCACATTTTCTGTTAGAGAACATTCCGGCAAACTCCATAATCCTCCCCAAATTCCGACCGGTGGTCGTTTCTCTAGTAAAATTTCTTGATGTTCATTGACTAAGATCAGCATCTTGATTGTACGGCAAGGGATGGTTTTACGCGGTTTGGGTGAGGGATAATTGACAATGCTATTTTCGGTATAAGCTTTGCAATGACTTTGTAAGGGACATTCGGTACATTTAGGTTGTGTGCGTGTGCAAACAAGCGCGCCCAGATCCATCATCGCTTGTGTATATTGACGGATGTGTTTATTTTTTGGCGTATAATGCTCGGCTAAATCCCATAACTGTTTACTTACTTTGCTTGAACCAGACCAACCTGAGATGGTATGAAAGCGGGCTAATACTCGTTTTACATTCCCATCGAGTATGGCGGCAGGCTGACCAAATGCTAAGGCAAGTATGGCACCCGCTGTCGATCGACCGATGCCGGGTAAGTTTTGTAATAACGATAAATCTTCTGGAAATTTTCCTAAATATTCTTTTTCAATGCTTAATGCACAGCGATGTAAATTACGTGCTCGAGCATAATAACCTAAGCCCGACCAAAGCATTACCACCTCATCGATATCCGCTTTGGCGAGTGAGGAAAGTGTCGGAAAATGTTGAATAAAACGTTCAAAATACGGAATCACTGTTGCAACTTGTGTTTGTTGCAGCATGATTTCCGAAAGCCAAATAGGATAGGGTGTTTTTGTTTGCTGCCAAGGCAGATGTTTGCGCCCAGAGCTAGTAAACCAGGCTAACATTTTTTGTTGAAATTGTTTAGCTGTTAGTGTCACTGGTCGCTTTTTATAAAAATTGCTAACTCGAAGTCTTTAATGTAGCAATTAGTGAAATAGTTTGTTTAGATCTAATTTTTTTAAAGTATCGCCTAGTTTTCCTTTGAGTTTTTCTTTGATGATGTCCACACTGAGTTGATCCAAAATTGGGCTGATAGAAATATGTTCTAATGGCCCTGAGATTCGAATCGGTATGGCAATTCCTTCAGGGCTACCATCGGCCAAGATTGGTTGTGCTTGTAATTCAAAATTGATTTGCTGTAGTGGTATATTCAACAACCCTTTACCGTTGACACGCAGACGACCGCTACTGATGATTAAATCATTGTTGCTGACTATACCCTGATTAATATTAAAACTACCATTAAATTTATCGAACGGTGTATCCGGGCCTGTGCTCTTAGGCGTGACTTCGTGTTTGAGTAGCGCTTTTCCTAATGCTATCCAGTAGGATAAATTAATTCCTTTTAAAGAACCTTGATCTAAGTTAAAGCGACCTTGCCCGTTTAAATTTCTTATCAGTACGTCAGCAGTATCTCCAGCTGTTGATACATTGAGATTCAATGTCGCTAAACCGGCCAATTGTATTTGACTTTTATTAATTAGGTCTTGAAATAATAAGGAGGTATTAATTTGATTAAATTGATTTTGAGCAGTGATAAGCGGTACTTTTGGGTTAAGATTGACAGTGGCCTTGCCTTGATAATTGCCTTGATAAAATTGGGCGTTAATAGGATTAAGCGTAAGCAAATTATTTGAAAATTGAAAACCGAGGCGTATTTGCTGAAAAGTTAATTTACCCGTTTTAATTTGCGGGCTGTTCAAGCTCCCGTTAAAGCTAGGATTATTTAAAATATGTTGTCCTATAATCTGTCCGTTTAGTTTGATTTGATTAATGTTGGCAACAAGCTCATCAATAATAATATCCTGTTTATTTAAATCGAGATTAACATGAGCTTTTAAGGAGAGAGGAAGCTCGCCTTTAGGATAATTAGGTCCTCTTAAAAAAGTATTTAAATTAAGGTGATTGAATTCTAGATGGTTTCTGTCGGCACTGAGTAAGATATCTGATCGTAATTTAACCGCGGCATTAATATTAGGTACGTTAGAATTTAAGTTAAACTGAATATCAAAGGGTGAGCTTTTATTAATCGCAAGATTAGCGCTTTTAAGTTGTAGTCCAGTTATTTCAATATGTTTATTTTTTTGTTGGTCAGTATAAATAATATGGCCATCTCGTATGCCTAAACCTGTTACGATAAATCCTATCGGTTTTAAACTATCTAAACGGCTATTCTCTGAATTACTGGAGGTTTTTTGCGAAGAGGTCAATGGGCCTTCCCAATTGACCTGGCCTTTAGCATTTTTTACCAAATAAAGTGTGAGTCCATTTACTTGTAACTTGCCAATCTCCAATTGCTTATGTAACAAAGGAAGTAAACGAACTTGAATATCTAGTTTTTTAATTTGTGCGAACGAATTATTACCAAAGCCGGGACTATTAGTTAGCTTGGCATCATTTAATTGTAATCCTAACCAGGGGAAAATAGACCATTGAATATCTCCGCCCAATTGCAGCTGACGCCCAGTAAATTTGGTGACGGCTTGACTAATCTGTGGTTTAAGATCGTTAGGATTGACGAACACCACCAAGCCAATCAAAGAAACCAGGCCTAATAATATGACAGCGCTGATAAAAGTGATAAAAATTCGAAATATCTTAGACATGGGGGTTCATTTCCTCATAAAATCTTCTAATCGGACTATCGCGTAGCAAGTTCGACAATAGTATATAGTATTCGGGATTAAATTTGCGAGTGGATGCGTAAATAGCCTCCTATGGGATGAATTTTGCAAGGGTATTTATGTTAAATCGTGTTAAAAACTATGTTTTCAATCAATTATGGACGAATTATAGTAGTCATTTAATGGAGGTATCAACGATTCAAAATCATATCCAGAAGCATTTTCAGCAAGAATTAATCCTGGATCATTTTGCACTCATTGATTTGCCTGGGCCCTATACGGGCATGGATACACTGTCGTGTTTATTCTCTTATCTCGGCTATAAGCTGCGCGGGCAGGATTATTTGGCCGAAAAACAAAATAATTTTAGATGGTTGTCTGAAGATGTAAGTCCTGAGACCTTAGCCGTTGATGTATCACCGCAAATAGTGGTTGCAGATTTTCGGCGCGAAGCGTTAACACCTCAAGTATTAACCATCATTGATCATTATGCGAGTTTTGCTAAACCTTTGGATACTGATCAATTAAAATTTCTGCACCAATATACTTTACAACAAGATGAGCAGGCGGCTAGGGAACTGTCGAGATTTATTTTGAATTATCTTCAATCTCGAGATTGGCCATTACCTACCGTAGAGGAATATGAATTAGTTAAAAGCCAGAATGAATTGTTAGCTTGGGTGTTGGTCATGGGTCGACAAGTTAACCATTTTGCTTGGGGTATTCATTTATCTAAAAGTTTTAGTGAGCTAAAAGTATTTAATCAATTTTTGAATGCTACTTTAAATATTTCTTTGAATCAAAAAGGCGGTTTGATAAAAGGTAATATTAATAAAGGTATAGAACAAAGCTCGACACAACCCGCTATTAAATCTATAAAACTCCCCGATGGTGTGATAGCTTTATCGGATCGATTTATCGAATTTGTATGGCGTTATCCCAAAAAAGCGGGAGAAAACAGTCGATGGCATGATTATTTTACCGGATTTATTGCGGATAATGCTGATCGTGTGGTTGAATCTCTGTATACTCTTCGCACTTGAATTTTTGTCTGTGTTGCCGCTCAACTCGCAATCCTCATGTATCTGGAATACACTCCGGTTGCTCATTCTCGCGGCGCCGTGCCAAAAATCCCATTGCTGTGAGTATATTTAAAATAACGGTTGGAAATGAAATTGAACAAAAAAATTTATTATGTCACTAATAATGCAGGTAAATTCGAAGAAGTCCGAGATTTTTTTGATAAGACTGCTTTTTCTTTCCAGGTTGAACAATATGCTGTCGAAATTGATGAAATTCAGAGTTTAGATCAAAAAATAGTAGTGTCAGATAAAGTAAAAAAAGCTTTTAAGCTGGTTAAACAACCTTTGTTGCTTGATGATGGAGGCTTATTTTTTGCTGCATACAATCAATTTCCCGGTACTCTATCAAAATTTGTATTTCAAGGATTAGGCTTTAAAGGTTTATTCAAATTGATAGAGGACGACAATCGTGCCTCTTTTATTTTACAGTTAGCGTATACTGACGGACTGCAAACACAATTATTTGAAGGCGTTTGTCACGGCACAATCATTATGCCTGAAGATTTATCTTCTCATCCCAAATTGCCATTTACAGCCATCTTTAAACCCAATGGTTCTGATAAAACCTTGGCACAATTGCGTTATACAGATGATTTTTTTCATTTTTCTTTTCGTCAACAAGCGTTGCAGAAATTTATTGATTGGTATAAAACTCAATAGCTCATAAGGGCACATTAGGAAAAAATGCTGACTAGGGATCAACGGAAGCTTATTTTTTCGGCTTGTATAGGGACTATTTTAGAATGGTATGATTTTAGTCTTTATGCCTATTTAGCAGGCATCTTTGCACAGATTTTTTTTCGTAGATCAGCCAGCGTGGGTTTGTTACTGAGTTATAGTGTTTTTGCCATGGGTTATTTAGCACGTCCATTAGGCGCAGCGCTGTTTGGTTACATAGGTGATACGCAAGGTCGAAAAAAAGCCTTAAGTTTCAGCGTTTTACTAATGGCAATAGCCACTTGTGGCATAGGTTTGCTGCCAGATTATGCAGCGATCGGAATAAGTGCTGCATTTTTGTTACTTTTTTTTCGATTACTGCAGGGTATTGCCGTAGGCGGCGAAGCGTTTGGCTCTGCTTGCTTTATCGTCGAATCGATACCATCCAATAAGACAGGTTTTTATTCATCGTTAATTTGGGCGAGCTCTGTGATCGGGTTGTTATTTGGATCCCTCATCGTCTTTTTTCTATTCATTAGTTTTGCAGGGCCTGCACTTTATAGTTTTGCTTGGCGTTTGCCTTTTTTCTTAGCCGCTATTAGCGCTTTAATTGCTTATTATATACGCACGCGAACTGCAGAAACCCCAGAATTTCAGCATTTACATGCGCAATGTTTAATAGAAAAATTTCCCCTAAAAACTATCTTTGTAACGCATAAACTATTAATCGGTCAATTAATGGGACTTTATTTATTGTCTGCGTTGATAACGTATCTCGTTTTTATTTTTATGCCGGTTTATTTCACAGATATTTTAGGTCATTCGAAAGTTCATGCGCATGCACTGAATACGATGATATTGATTTTACTTATTATACTAGATATTTTTTTTGGTTGGGTATCTGATAAAGTTGGACGAAAACCTTTAATGTTAATAGGCGCAAGTGGATTGATGTGTTTTAGCTATCCGCTTTATGTGATGATTGCGCAGGGTTATTTTTTTACCGTTATTATCGCGCAAGTAATTTTGACACTTCTAGCAGCTAGCTTTCAAGGTCCGTTGATGGCGCTAACGCTGGATCTGATACCGGTTGCAGTACGTTATACTTTGGGTTCGCTCAGTTATAATCTCGCTTATTCGATTTTTGGTGGTACAGCGCCATTGCTAGCTATTTATTTAATAATTAAAACTTCCAATGTCGCTATACCCGGTTTATATCTTGCTATGGGTGCTGTTATCGCGGGAGTTATGTTAATGACGATTAATATTTTACATGCCCGCAATGACCTGTAAGCAGTGCCTACAAGCTTTTTTTAATTAGCTCCACTAATTTTTTTACATTTTCTTTATCATTACTGACCAATAGTTTTAATTCTGACCAAGAACGTAACCAAGTTAATTGACGTTTGGCGAGCTGACGCGTTGCGATAATGGCAAGCTCTTGCATCTCAGTATAAGAAATATTATTGAGTAAATAATTCCAAATTTGTCGGTAACCCACCGTGCGAATAGCGGGTGAATTAGCATCTAGATCGCCGCGTTTAAATAACTTTTCAACTTCTTCGACGAAACCTAAATCTAACATGGTTTGAAAACGCGTGGCGATAGCTTTATGTAGCCGATTTCTATCATCTGGGAGCAATGCAATATTAATAAATAAATACGGTAAAGGCGTGAGAGTAGGTGTAAGTTGTAATTCCGTTAATGTTTTCCCTGAAATCTGAGCAACTTCTAAAGCACGTAAGATTCGTTGCGGATCATTAGGATGAATACGCTGTGCAGCAGTCGGGTCAATTACAGATAAACGCTCATGAAGTTTATTTAACCCTAAATCGTTTAGATCTTTTTTTAGTTGTTCGCGAATCAGAGGATTAGCCGCTGGTAAAGTGGCAATACCTTGTTGTAAGACATGAAAGTAAAGCATCGTTCCACCGACCAATAAAGGAATATGTCCTTTATTAATAATTTCTTCAATTGCGTGGATAGCATCTACCCTAAATTCAGCGGCAGAATAAACTTCACTGGGATCGTGTGTATCAATCAATCGATGAGGGGCTTGTTTTAATATCAGCGGAGAAGGCTTGGCTGTGCCAATATCCATACCACGATAAATCATGGCTGAGTCGACACTAATGATTTCAAACTTTAAATAGGAAAGTAAATCGATGGCTAGATCGGTTTTCCCTGAAGCTGTCGGACCCATCAAGCAAATAACAGGTTTAACGTCCACGTAGAAAAAACCGGTCAATATCAGGTAAAGATAACTGTTTCCAGGTTGGTCGACCATGGTTGCATTGATTACTACGTGAAGTTTGTTCCATATCGCGCAGTAGCTGATTCATTTCAATCAATGCCATGTTGCGATGCGCACGTATGGCACTATGGCAGGCTATGCTAGAAAGTAATTCATTTATTTTTTCAGCGATATGTTGGCTGTTAGTATGTTGATCTAAATCACTTAAAACATCATGCACTAATTGCTCAATATTGCTCTGCGTTAAAAGTTCTGGAATTTGGCGAATAACGATGGTTTCAGGACCAAGCGTTTCAAATTTAAAGCCGAATTGTGTAAATAGGCTAGCATATTCATCTAATAACAGAATCTCCAGTTGAGAGAGTGTTAAACAGAGTGGAATTAGTAAAATTTGAGTTTTTATGCCAGCATTTTCTATGTCCTGTTTTAAGCGTTCATAAAGGATACGTTCGTGTGCGGCATGAATATCCACCAGAATTAAGCCCTGTGCATTTTGTGCCAAAATATAAATACCATGCAGTTGTGCTAAGGCAAAACCTAAAGGCGGATCGCTGAGTAAATTTTCTGATGGCGTTGTTGCTAATGGAATGGGGGGTGGTTTTTCAGTTAATAATTCTTTTGGTTCTGGGGATGAAATACAAAGCGCATGATGAGTTTCAGTACTATAAGAGGGTGTATCTACCGGAACCTGTAAAGGAAAACTACTTTGTTGAGGGTTTGAACTATTAGGAGATAGCTGGACAATGTTCTCATTTAGTTCAGATAATACAGTTGCGGGTAGTATTGATTGAACGGTTTGTGGTTTAGGACGCGTGTTAGCTAACGCTTTTTGTAGACTTTGTTTGACAAAATCGTAGACCAAGCGGCTCTCGCGAAAGCGAACTTCATATTTCGCAGGATGAGCATTCACATCGACTGATTGAGGATCAAGTTCGATAAATAAAGTAAAAGCCGGATGACGACCATTATAAAGAACGTCTTGATAAGCTTGTTTAACTGCGTGATTGATTAACTTATCTTTCACCATGCGTCGATTAACATAAAAATACTGTAGATCGCTTTGACTGCGTGAAAAAGTAGGTAATGAAATCCAACCCCATAAATGCAGATCAATGGCTTGCATATCAATATAGATAGCATTTTCGACAAATGAACGGCTACATAATGTAGCAATACGTTCCTCTTTTGTCGTTTCGTCGCAGGCAGGATGTAGTTGATAAATGGGCTTTTTATTGTGATGCAAACTAAAGCCTATAGAAAAATGACTGAGACTTAAACGCTTTATTAACGTTTCTATGTGGGCGAATTCGGTTTGTTCTGACTTTAAAAATTTGCGTCTAGCCGGCGTATTAAAGAAAAGATCGTGAATTTCTACTGTCGTTCCTTGTCCATGCGCAATAGGAACAGGCATTAGCGGATGTTCCTGATGATAATCGCAAGTGATTTTCCAGCCATGTTGCGTAGTTTCTGTTGAAGAGCTTAAGCTAAGACGAGCAATAGAACTGATGCTGGCTAGGGCTTCACCGCGGAAACCTAAAGTACTGATTCTTTCCAAGTCATTGAGTGTGTGAATCTTGCTGGTGGCATGCCGATCTAAGGCTAAAATTAAATCATCTTTATGTATGCCATGGCCATTATCTCGGACGCGGATACGTTGCATACCACCTTTATCAATATCGATATCGATTTGCTGACACCCCGCATCTAGACTATTTTCAACCAGCTCTTTGACAATGGAGGCAGGCCGTTCAATGACTTCTCCGGCTGCAATCTGATTGGCCAAGTGCAATGTTAAACGTTGGATACGACCTGACATAATTTGTATTATTAAGAAAAGACGATAATTCTAACAAATTTTTAGGATTAGCTGAATGATCGGACTTTTTTATTCATGAATTCCATTTCTGGGTTTAAATTTTTATCAACACATGCTCTATTTAAGGATGATTGACTAAGCAATTCGGTAATAAATTGTTGAGACTCATTTTCATTAGCTGAGCTAAAATGCTTTTGAAATACTTGCATCAGAGTTAAGAGCCTCTCCGCATTAGGACGATCTTCTATGGAGCCTAACATAGCGATAGATAAATGATTTAAAATATCTGATTGGGTAAGATGAGCTTCATTGTTTTCTTTATTATGCTGTAAAAATTCTAAACTTTTTTTAGCCTTGTTTGCCATGAAAGATGAAGAATAATTTTCTCCCCATTTTTTTAAATCGATAAAACTGCCGATATTATCTTTCAAAAGCGTACAATAATTATCTTTATCTCCTATTTTTTCTTGAAAAAAATGATGGGCGGATTTTTTTTGACTGGATGTGAAGCTATTAAAAAAAACGGGAAGTTTATTATTTAATAAACGATACAGCGTAATTCCCAATGACCAAATATCCGATTTATTGATGTTTAAGAGCGGTTTAATTGTAAAGTCTGTAGTGGAAAATAATTCAGGAGCCATATAGCGCAAACTGCCAAATTGACGCGCAGGTTCAACTGCGGGATAAGCGCAGTCAAAATCGGCTAGTACTAGATTCCCTAATTCGTTTATTAAAATATTGCTAGGTTTAATGTCACCATGGATAATTCCTGTAAATGGATGACCGCTCTCAAGAAAAAATGTTTCTGTATGCAGATGATGTAAAGCCTCTAGCAACAAAAATAGCTGTTTCATTAACCATGAGGTTGCTACGTTTTTTTTTGCTTTAACTAGTTTAAACAAAAAATTATGCGGTAAATCTAAATTTCCGCCTGGCATCAATGGAAAGAGCAGAGACGAGCCTTTAATATTGTTAAAAATTGGCCGTATAATAGCTTTTTTTTCAGAGTGTTTATTAGAAGCAATGAGGTTATAAATTTTTATTTCAGTTGTAATTGTTTTTTTTCCTTTCTTTTGGACCAAGGTAATATTCATCCGATCTTCGGATAGACATAATTTTCCCTGTTTAACCTGTACTATGTTTTGCTTAGGAACGAATGGCGCTACATCAAGATCGCCGACTGCAGAATCCTGAGTAATAGGAAAGAGCTTTAAAGATAGCTTATGTTTATTACGGTACATCGTTTTAAAACCTTTTTATTATATTAAGATTAGGCAAAAATTAAAATTTTAAAACCTAATCTTAATAAACTATCAAAATTAAGACTTGATTTCCAATGCGGGAGCTTTATTGAAAATAAAAAAACGTTGTATGGTAAATGAAAGAATAAACAAAGCAATTTCGGCAATAATTTTGCTGCTATAAACATTTATTCCAAAGTCATGAATTAATTTAATTAAACTGTAAGCAATAAGCCCTAAAAAACTGGCTAAAGTGGTATATTTTAACGCCGCGGGCAGCCAGCGGTTTTTACTTTTAAATGCGAGATGTTGATTCAATTTGAAATTAAAAGTGGCCGATAAAATACGTCCCAATAAAACCGCTAGAAATATATTTTTTTTAAGCCAGTAAGTTAAGAAAAATAAGGCGAAATCAATAGCCGCTGAAATTAAAGAAATAGCCGCGAAGCGGATAAATACAAAATAAATTTTGATTGAGTCAATCAAAGGATTAAAATGGGACGAACGATTATCATCCAAATACACTGTTTTTATCGGAACTTCCTGAATATTGACTTGATGATCTTCAGCAATCAATAACATTTCCAACTCAAACTCATAGCCACGCGCATTCGAATTTAATAAGGGTAATAATAATTCCCGGGGAATGACGCGTAAACCGGTTTGTGTATCTTCTAAAATAGTTTTACTAAACAGACGTAAAATGTATTTGGTCAATTTATTACCGAATCGACTACGCCAAGGTATGGGTGTTTTGTTAAATGTGCGTTTTCCTAAATATAGATCGGAGGGTTTTTGCATAAAAACGGTGGAAAGATGCAGAATATCTTGAGGAAGATGTTGACCGTCTGCATCCGCAGTGACGATGCCTAATTCCTTAGGATGGCTAGTGTCCAACCAATGTTGAAATCCTGTTTTAAGCGCTTGACCTTTGCCTTTATTTTTTGCATGGCGTAGAAGTTCAATATTAAAGGCTTGAATTTTTGAAAAAATGTTTTGTTTATCAAGATCAGAACCATCATCAACAACAATGATCCGTTGCTTAGACTGGCTTTCACGTAAAGATTTTATCAGTGTTACCAGATTATCGTTAGGCTGGTAAGCAGGAATAAGAATAGTTGGATAAGAGTCCGTTAACATAGCTTGAGTATAAGTAAAAGAGATAGAGGAGACTAGTCCTTTATAAGATTCACCTTTAACAGACGGTTGCAAAGATTGGATCCAAAGTCAATGACTCTTTATATTTCGATTGAATAAGGCTAAGGTTTGTTCACCATGAAGAGTTTTGGGAAAAAATTGAAATTCTCGATTTGTGCCAATTAAATCGATATGACAAACTATATCAGGTTTAGGTAAAAAGTTTACAGCACGCTCGGGCCATTCTATGAACCAAATGGCGGCATGTTCAAATTCATCGTAAAGTCCCAGGTCAAGAATTTCGTTGGCGGATTGCAAACGATAAAGGTCGAGATGGTAAATAGTGTAATCAGCTATCTCATAAGTTTCCATTAGCGTGTAAGTGGGGCTTTTGACCAAGCCTGGATAGCCTAAGCTTTTTACTAGCGCACGCACAAAGAATGTTTTGCCTGCGCCTAATTCACCGTTTAAAAAAATGATCAAGCGTTTATTTTTAGGACAGCATTCGGCAAATTCCTTGGCTAATTGCGTGGTTTCTTTTTCTAATTTAAGCAAAATGCCTGGCATAGATCACACTAAATAGTATTCGATGAAATTTGAAAATAAGCGGGATCCTGTTAATGAGTTAATTTTTTAAATTTCATTCTTTTTTCTGATTGAGTCTCCTGAACACCCTGGCGGCTCAAACGATCGGCTTCATAGTCAGAGAAATTACCCGTAAAACATTCTATTTGGTTATTGTCTTGGAAAGCTAAGATATGTGTCGCTATTCTATCTAAAAACCAACGATCATGAGAAATCACCAAAGCACAACCGGGAAAACTTAACAATGCTTCTTCTAAGGCACGCAAAGTTTCTACATCCAAATCATTGGTGGGCTCGTCGAGAAGTAAAACGTTGCCTCCGGCACGTAATAATTTGGCTAGATGGACTCGATTACGTTCGCCTCCGGAAAGATTCTTTACTAATTTCTGTTGGTCAGAACCTTTAAAGTTAAAGCGTCCCACATAGGAACGAGAAGGCATTTGGAATTGGTTAATCGTCATAATATCCAGCCCCTCGGAGATTTCTTGCCACACGCTATGATCGGGGTTCAGCGAATCACGACTTTGATCAATATAAGCGAGCTGTACCGAAGCGCCTTGATGGATAAAGCCGCTATCGGGTTGTTCTTGTTGCATGATGAGTTTAAATAAAGTGGATTTTCCAGCGCCATTTGGACCAATAATTCCTACTATGGCCCCTTTGGGGGCTGTAAAGCTAAAATTATCGATTAATACGCGTCCGTTAAACCCTTTAGTGAGATGATCAAATTCCAATACCAAATCCCCTAAACGCTGTCCGGGTGGGATATAGAGTTCTTGGGTTTCGGCACGTTTTTGAAACTCTTGTGAACTAAGCTCTTCAAAACGTGCGAGGCGGGCTTTGCTTTTGGCTTGCCGGCCTTTCGGGTTGGTTCGTACCCATTCTAATTCAGCCTTTAAGCTTTTTTCATGGGCCGCTTGCTGTCTGCCTTCTTGAGCGAGACGCTTTTGTTTCTGCTCTAACCAAGAGGAATAATTTCCTTCATAGGGGATGCCATGGCCACGATCGAGTTCCAAAATCCAACCGGCTACGTTATCTAAAAAATAACGGTCATGCGTGACAGCAATAACCGTGCCTGGATAATCATGTAAGAAACGCTCCAACCATGCCACACTTTGCGCATCTAAATGGTTAGTGGGTTCATCGAGCAACAACATATCGGGGTTAGATAGTAACAGCCGACACAAAGCAACACGTCGGCGTTCACCGCCGGAGAGTTGAGTTACTTGCGCATCCCATGGAGGTAAACAAAGCGCATCCGCTGCAATGCTCAGCTTGCGATCTAACTCCCATCCGCCCTGTGCATCTATCTGAGTTTGTAATTCACCTTGTTCTTCAAATAGCTGATTCATTGCTGTTTCGCTCATCGGCTCAGCAAACTTCATGCTAATTTCGTTAAATCGTTCCAACAGTTTTTTAGTATCTGCAATGGCTTCTTCCACATTTCCGCGGACATCCTTAAGCGGGTCCAATTGGGGTTCTTGGGGTAAATAACCAATTTTGATTCCTGGTAATGCCCGTGCTTCACCTACAAAATCCTTATCCACACCCGCTAAAATGCGCAGCAAGGTCGATTTACCAGCGCCATTAAGCCCTAAGACCCCAATTTTCGCGCCGGGATAAAAAGATAACCAAATATCCTTAAGAATTTCTCGCTTAGGAGCAACGATTTTACTCACTGCTTGCATGGTATAGATATATTGTTGTGACATAACTTACAATTAATTGATTATTAGAAAGAAGAATACTAGCAATGTTAACCAAAACTAGCTAGGCTTTTTATAGTCAAATCGTTCTAAATTCAGCTATTTTAGACAGATACCCTAGGGTAAGATAATGGGCATACAGGATCCCGATCGATAGCAAGTTGTTGCTCCATTTGGGTAGTTATTAATTGAGTTAAGTAGTGGCAAATAGCAGAATATTTGTTATTTGATGGGATGTAATCTCTTTTAAGCATGAGCAAATGCTCCTTAAACCGGGTTAAAAAAATTTCCTTAGTAAATACGATAGCTTTAGGTTGAAAAAAATATAATTTAGGGACCCCGTTAGGGCTAAATTCTATACGTTGCACACCAGACGTTGAATGCAAATTTATTAGGTCATAAAGTTTACCTAAAAAATCTTGATAGCTAGGATTTGATGTTTTGATAGGAATATTATTTGCTTCTAGCCAGTTTTGCCTATCTTGGTCGGGGGACATATAAAATGCTTCGATAGTTTTTAATAAGTTTTTAAGCAATTGATTTTCTGACTCAATCGGTAAATTCCTTAAATGAGAAGAAATAGTTTCTATCGACTGTTTTACTAGAGAAGTTTCAATAGATTTCCCTACTATATTAGCCACTTCATTAAGCACAATTTTTCTTGATTCATTATCTGTTTTCAACGCTTTCTGACTGAAGTAATAGGCCTTTACCTCTGAGATGAAAAGACAAGCTAGCCCATTGTCTATTAGTTTTATCTCACGCAGCTCTTTTGCTGGGGAGGGATCCCAAGCACAGTTTTTATAAAGTTGGTAAATCGTATTAAGATTTTTTTCTATTATTGGAAGCGGTTGTTCAGAAAGTTGGGAGTTTAAAAATACATTAATGAAATCTGCAACCATTTCTGATAATTGAAGTTTAGTTAACTTATCCTGATGGGAACGAATGGGTATGAATGACGCCAGAATGTTTATTAGTGAAAAATAGAAATGAAACTGAGTTGAGTTTTTTAATTCTAAGCTGGTAGCTATTTCTGCAAATGTTTTATTCTCTAATCTTATCAGTTCTTCATTGGATACAGAAATATTTTCACTGGCGACTGTTTCTGTTCTTCTTTTTTTAGGCGGTAAAAGCTTATCGTCACTCTCTAGAGAGGATTCATGACGTTTAGGATTAATAACAGTAGAGTGGATTAACAAAAAATTTGATTGTTCACTCGTTTTTAGCATGTTGGTTTCTTTCGTCGCGGGATCAATAGATGGATTATCAAAGCGGTTAGTTGTTGGAGTCTTAGGTGAAAGCCCCTTGTATTTTGATTTAATTTTAGCTACGCATTTTTTTAGATGATTTAACTGTAGCTTGGCGAATAATTTTTCAGTTTCAGCTATTTTGTCATCTGTTTGTTTTTTTTCTGTTTCTTTTCCATTTTCAGCATAAAAATTAGAAGAATCCTTGAAGAAATCAATAGCTTCATTTATTGATTCAGTCGATCGAGGTGATTTATGTAAGAGAAAATCGGCGTAGTTATAATAATAGGCGGCTCTTAGATTGAATTCTTTTTCTTTCCAGTTATTATTATAGCTGTATATTTGCTCTTTTAAAATGAGATATTCATCTTGCTCCGAAATTGATTCCAGTTTAAATTTTTCTTCGAGGTCAAGCGTTGATTTGAGAAGCTGCTGATTTTTTTTTGAAAGTTTGGAAAGTTGACTATCATTTTTTTTGACAGCCTCTTTAGTGAGAGGCGATAATTTAAATGAATTCATTTTACATTGGAGCAAACCCAATTCAGCAGAAAGTCTATAGGTTTCGAGTGCTGGAGATACACCGGTAGAATTTTCTTGTATGAATTTTACAATTTCTTGGTATCCAAAACCAATATCCACATAATGAGAGGATATATCAGCATTGGTTTTAATTTGTGCAGCAAATTTTTTGTTAGCTGAATTTAAGCGTCTACGAACCTCGTTAATAATTTCATCATATCTCAAAATTATTTTACTCCTTCTTTAGCTTTCTTTTTTCACTCATACTAGCATGAGACATAAAGCAAAAACTAGCTTTTGATTAGCGGTTAAAAAGAAAGTAAGATAAGAATAATTTTTATTAAATAATAAATTTTTTGTCATTCAAATGAGGGATTAAATCATCATGTCATATTATTTGCGAGAAACTATTAGCGAGTTTGATCCTGAATTATGGTCTGCGATGAGCAAAGAAGCCCAACGTCAGGAAGATCATTTAGAATTAATCGCTTCAGAAAACTACACCAGTCCGTTGGTCATGCAAGCGCAAGCTTCCGTGTTAACGAATAAATATGCGGAAGGTTATCCTGGTAAACGTTATTATGGAGGCTGCGAATATGTTGACATCGTCGAACAATTAGCTATCGATAGAGTGAAGGAATTATTTCAAGCGGATTATGCGAATGTACAAACGCATTCCGGTTCGCAAGCGAATGCAGCTGCTTATATGGCTTTGATCGAGCCTGGTGATACTTTATTAGGCATGAGTTTAGCGCATGGCGGTCATTTAACGCATGGAGCAAAAGTTAGTTTTTCAGGAAAAATATATCAAGCCTATGCTTATGGTGTAACGCCCGATACGCAATTGATTGATTATGATGAAGTAGAACGATTAGCTAAACAACATAAACCCAAATTAATTATTGCAGGCTTTTCAGCTTACTCGCGGGTGGTGGATTGGCAGCGTTTTAGAGATATTGCCGATGAAGTGGGCGCCTATTTTTTGGTGGATATGGCGCATGTGGCTGGACTAGTAGCAGCGGGCTTGTATCCTTCACCGATTTCCATTGCCGATGTGGTGACAAGTACCACACATAAAACTTTACGTGGGCCTAGAGGAGGTTTAATTTTAGCGCGCTCAAATCCCGAAATCGAAAAGAAATTAAATTCAGCGGTATTTCCAGGACAGCAGGGTGGGCCGTTGATGCATGTTATTGCTGCTAAAGCCGTTGCTTTTAAAGAAGCCTTAGATCCTAGTTTTAAAATCTATCAGCAACAAGTCATAGCGAATGCAAAAGCTATGGTTGAGGTGATGCTGCAAAGGGGCTATAAAATAGTTTCAGGCGGTACCGATAATCATCTTTTCTTAATCGATATGATAGCTAAAAAAATCACCGGTAAAGAAGCTGAAGAGGTGCTAGAAAAAGCATATATCACTTTAAATAAAAATATGCTCCCTAATGATCCGCGCTCACCTTTTGTAACCAGCGGTTTACGGATAGGTACACCTGCCATCACCACGCGAGGTTTAAAAGAAAAAGAGGCTAAAGACGTGGCTAATTGGGTGTGTGATATTCTCGAGGATCTAAAAGATCCTGCGACGATAGAAAAGGTCAGAAAACAAGTCGTGGCACTATGTGGTCAATTTCCAGTATACTCCCGCACGAGGGCAGTCTCAATTGAATGATGATGGCCAAAAACCGTCATTTTTCTGCGTTAAGATACCCTCGGGGCTCAGAAATGTTCTTCTAGAGAAACAATGATGTTTTGTCCCTTTTGTAACGAAGCAGATACTAAAGTAATCGATTCTCGTCTCAGTAGTGACGGCCAGCAGGTCAGGCGTCGACGTGAGTGTTTACAATGTAATGAGCGTTTTAGTAGCTTTGAATCGGCTGAGCTAGGATTGCCGCGCGTGGTCAAACGTGATAATACGCGTAGCGCTTTTGATCAAGAAAAATTAAGAGCGGGTATGCTTAAAGCCCTAGAAAAAAGACCTATTTCTAGTGAACAAGTGGAAGCGATAATTTTACGTTTAATGAAAAAATTACGCTCGTTGGGAGAACGTGAAATTTCTTCGCGACAAATTGGTGAGTGGGTCATGGAAGAGCTGTGCGACTTAGATCCAGTCGCTTATGTAAGATTTGCTTCTGTGTATCGTAGCTTTCAGGATATACAAGCATTTAATCAGGCAATTGAACAATTAAAACAAGATATTTCTGCTAATAAAAAACAATCTCATGACACTGAAATCGAAAAAAAATAACTTTAAGGCAAAACAACGCGCACGTCGTTTTGCTATGCAAGCCATTTATCAGTGGCATCTAACGCAGGAAAAATTTTCTGTTATTCAAGCTAAATTTTTGGATCAAGAAGAAATGGTGAGCGTAGATACCGCTTATTTTCTTTTGTTAGTTCAAGGAGTCTTGCAGGATCAAGCATCATTAGATAATCATTTACAGGAATGCTTAGATCGTCCAATGAAAGAATTAGATTTGGTAGAACTGGCAATTTTGAGATTGGGTGCTTTCGAATTGCTTCAATGTGTGGAAGTTCCTTATAAAGTGGTTTTAAATGAATCTATCGAATTGGCCAAAATGTTTGGTGCTACGGATAGTTATAAATATGTAAATGGTATTTTACATGTACTTGCAAAAAAAAATCGCTCGATGGAATGTAAATAATTGATAATTATTTTCTACATTAATTAATGATGTTAAATGAATTTGATTTGATTCAACATTTTTTTAATCAAGAACCAAGTAATCGTAAGGATATTATTTTAGGTATAGGCGATGATGCCGCTTTATTGCAAATGCCACTCGGCCAACAATTGGTGGTGACTACTGACACTTTAGTATCAGGTCGCCATTTTTCTGAAAATACCTCACCCGCCGATATTGGATATAAAGCATTAGCAGTTAGTTTAAGTGATCTCGCCGCAATGGGTGCTGAGCCGGCATGGATATTATTGGCACTTACGCTTCCTAATGTTAATGAAATCTGGCTCAGAAAATTTAGCGACGGGTTTTTCCCCTTAATACAACGTTTCCAATTGCAACTTGTAGGGGGAGATATGACGCAAGGGCCGCTAACCATTACTGTTCAAGCCTTGGGGTTTGTTCCGCCCGGAAAAGCCTTATGTCGTATCGGAGCACACGCAGGTGATCGCATATATGTGACTGGAACTTTAGGTGATGCAGGCTTGGCACTAGAAACAATAAATAAAGGGGATAGCTTGGGATTAACATCCTCTCAAATTCTTGCTGTCATGCAACGTTTAAATCGACCGGAACCTCGCGTCGAGATAGGCCTCGCACTACGTAATATTGCAAGCAGTGCTATTGATATTTCAGATGGATTAGGGGCGGACTTGGGGCATATCCTATCCGCCAATCAAGTGGGTGCGATACTGCAACTAGAAAAACTTCCTCTATCAGATAGTCTGCGCGCTTTACCACCTAAAAGGGCATGGCAATTAGCTCTAAGTTCAGGAGATGATTATGAGTTATGTTTTACTGTGCCAGAATCGCAGGAAAGGGCGTTGCAACAACATTTAACAGCGTTGAATACTCCATATACCTGTGTAGGGACTATTAAAAAAGAATCTGGATTAATATTGCTTGGTAAAAATGGATCAACTTTTAGTATTGATAGAACAGGGTTTCAACATTTTGTTTAATGACGGCACTTAAAAATGCAAAGTCGCATTTTTAAGTGCCGTGGGTATATAATCTTTTTTTATTGACTGTAATGAGAGAACTATGCAAAGGGATCTAGTGCGTAAGGTATTTAGTCATCCTATCTACTTAATTGCTTTTGGGTTTGGTGCTGGATTATCACCTTTTGCACCGGGTACATGTGGAACATTAGTTGCTATCCCCTTGTATTATTTCATCCAGTCCTTTTCTTTAGTAAATTACGGACTGGTTTTGTTATTTGCCACGCTGATAGGCATTTGGATTTGTGATGTGACGGAGCGAGGAATAGGTGTGCATGATTATTCAGGAATAGTTTGGGATGAAATATGTGGATTCGGTTTGACCATGTTTGCTGCTCCGAGCGGATGGTTGTGGATAGCGATTGGTTTTGTTTTATTTCGTTTGTTTGATATTGTGAAACCTTGGCCTATCGCCTGGATGGATCGAAAAATGCCGGGTGGGTTAGGCGTGATGGTAGATGATTTAATGGCGGGCGTGTATGCATGGATAGTTTTACAGCTGATATACCATTTTCATTTATTCTAATCTCGGTGATAAGGATGATTACTTAACAGACTCCAAGCACGATACAATTGTTCTGCGACGACAATTCGCACCAATGCATGTGGAAGCGTTAAAGGGGACAATGACCAAATACGCTCAGCTTGGTTTATACAGGTGTCACCTAAACCATCAGGCCCGCCAATTAATAAACTGACATCTTGTCTTTCGAGCTGCCATTGTTGTAAAGATTGTGCAAGTTGCTGTGTATTCCACATTTGTCCTTTGACATCCAAAGCAATGACACGGGAGCGCTTTGGAATAGCAGCTAATATTTTTTTTTCTTCTTCGGCAATATGCTTAGAGATTTGAGAATTTTTATTACGTTTACTGAGCGGTATGGTAATTAAATTAAGTTTACATTCTCCAGGTAAACGTTTCTGATAATCTAGAAAACCTGCCTCTGCCCATGCTGTGCATCGGGTTCCTACGGCAATTAAATGAATAATCATTTTTACTTACGGTTGACTCCATAACTTTTCAAGATTATAAAATTCACGTTCTTGAGGTAGCATGATATGGATAATAGCATCGACTAAATCAATTAATATCCATTCGCCTTCTTTCTCACCTTCAATGCCATAGATCGTCATGCCTTTAGTCTTGGCAGTTGTGATTAGATATTGTGCCAGGGTTTTAACATGCCGATTAGAATTTCCAGTGCAAATGATCATCAGGTCGGTAATGTCGGTGATTTTACTGACATCCAGGACAGTAATATTTTTTGCTTTGTGATCTTCTAATAAATTGACTAGGTCAGTTTGCAGATCTTTATTTAAAGTAGATTGTGTCATAAATATAACTTTTGTTCCAAAATGTAATCAAGGACGGCAGGCGGTAATAAACCAACAGGGTAATTACCACTCGCAATAGTGTTGCGTATGTAAGTAGCCGAGATGGGTAAAGCTTTTACATCAGTCATGAATAATAATCCAGCAGGTTGTTGTGATAATAACAAAGGATCATGAGTTTGATATCGTTCAACAAAAGCGTGAATTTCCTTAGGATAAAATTCAGCATGATCGGGTCTAGGCACAATGAGTAAATGTGCGTAATCAATTAGGGATGTCCATTGATGCCAGCGATCTAATGTTGCTAAGTTATCGTATCCTAAAATAAGCCCTAACGGCGTATTATTACCCAATTCAATACGTAGAGACGCTAAGGTTTCTATCATATAGGAAGGAGAGGCTCGGTGTAATTCTCGTTGGTCAATTGAAAAATACGAATACGGCTGCAAAGCAAGTTGTAACATGGCGAGTCGCTGTTGCTTACTGGCCACTATTTTTTTGTTACTAACAGGATTCTTACAAGGAATGAAACGGACCTCTCGTAAATGGAGTTGTTGATATAAGTTTAGTGCAATATGTAAATGCCCATAATGTACAGGATCAAAACTGCCCCCTAAGATCCCCATCATAGGTATACTCTTCGTACTTGAATTTTTGTCTGCGTTGCCGCTCAACTCGCAATCCTCATGTATGTTATATACACTCCGGTTGCTCATTGTCGCGGCGCCTTGTCAAAAACCCAATTGCTGTGAGTATAATTGGATTCCGCAATTTCGAGGCTAAGTGTTTGTAAAGCATTCCAAACTTGACCGGTGCCTATGCCTTTTATAAGTTGGTCAATCCGGCTGGCAAGACCTAGTAATCGATACCAATGCGTGAGCGTATGACGTGTTAAGGCTTGTTGAAATAATAGTTGACGTTTTTCCCATATCTGCTGTTCTTTAAAAAGCGTTATTAAATTTTGGCCTTGTTTAAGTTTATAGGCAAAAGAAGCTAGTAATCGACATTCGCGGCTCAGTGCCCATAAAATTAATAAAGGTTCTACACCGTCTTCTTTTAGATGCGCTAAGATGCGCAAACAACGCTCGGAGCTTCCTGCTAATGCAGCATCAGTTAGTTTGAAGGGATCGAATCGGGCGCTGTCGCTAAGTGCTTGCGTTAACATGTCAGTCGTAATGACATGATCTGTCTCGTTAAAATATAAACTGAGTTTCTCTATCGTTTGCGTAGTCGCTAATAAATTTCCTTCGGTAGCAAAAATTAGGCATTCAATAGCTGCTTTTTCCACTTTTAGACCCATAGTGTGAAGACGTTCTGTTACCCATCTAAATAATTGTGCGGCCTGCAGAGGCCATATAGGGATGACTAAACCTACCTTATCAATACTTTTAAACCAAATAGTTTGCTGTAAGCGACGATCCAGCTTCCCGGCTATTATGAGTAAAAGTTTATTGGGTGGCGGGTTTTTAGCATAGAGTGCCAGCGTTTGTGTGATGGCTTCAGAACAACCTTGTGATAGATGTAGTTCTAGTAATTGTTTGTCTGCAAATAATCCATAGTTATTCATACAGCCAATCAGCGAGGAAGCATTAAAATGTGTGTCCGCGTAAAATACTTGTCGATCGATAAATCCTGCTTTTTTTGCCGCCAGGCGTATGGCGCTACAGGCTGCTTGAATTAATACTACTTCTTCACCAGAGATAAAATAAATCGGTGCTAAAACAGGTTTATTTAATTGCTGAGGTAATTGTTCATATCGACATTGCATAATAGACGGTCTAATAAATTACTGCTGGGGGCAAGTGCTGCAGCGAAGCTGCTGGAGTAACTCTGGGGAACCTAACCGAATTAACAATTGTTGAATAACATCCTGTTGCATATTTTCTTGTAAATCATTTTCGGTATTCAGATCACCGGCAAGTTGATTGGATGTAATCGAAAAGGTTCGCGTGGCTTGTATTTGTTGCGGCGCTAATAAAATATGGCCCTTACAATCTATTATCTGAAATAAAACACTATAAACAAGCAAATAAGTGGTTGTTTGTCCGGCATTCCCTAGGCTGGTAGCCATGCGAGTAAAGTTTTGTGCAAGAATTTTTAATCGTGGGGATGCCGGAGTCGCGAGTGCGGTATGCACTCCCGCCGCCGCTAACGCTTTTTGTAATTCTTTGGTGAAACTAGCGTAGGGTTGATCAGACTCCAAAGAAAGTGTACGAAAAGGTAAGGAAAATTCACAATGACCTCTTAATTGAAAGCCGCAAGCGGTTAGCATGAAGCTAAAAATAAGACTAAATAATAGTGGATACCAACGAGTCGTCATTTTATATAACAATATTAACTAATTTTTTTGGGACTATAATAATTTTTTTAATCGTTTGATTTTCAGTGTAGCGTTTGATTAGGGGATCATTGAGAATAATCGCCTTCAGTGTTTCATCATTAAAGTGTATATCGAGTGATAATTGCGCACGTAATTTACCATTTACTTGTATCACCCAATCAATTTTTTCAACGGTTAAAGCATCAGCCGCCACTTTTGGCCAATGTGCCTTGCTGATTAAACCGCAAAATTTGAGTTCTTTCCATAAAGCATGGGCGATATGGGGAACGATAGGGGCCAGTAAGCGTAAGAGTATGCTTAAACCTTGCCAGATTATATGTTTAAGCGTGAGCACTGCATCATCATCATCAGTAGAGTGTAATAAATGGCTGGCTGTTTGCAGTGTGTTCAAAAGTTTCATGCAACTAGCAATAACGGTATTAAATTGTTGGCGTTCATAATCATTGCGGGCAAGTTGTAAAATCTCATGAATTTGTCGGCGTAAACTACGATATTCGTTGGGAATTTTTGTCCAATCGATGGCCTGTGTGAGGCTATGTTTATGAGTTTCATTGAGTTCTACTATCCAAGGATTGCTATATGCTAAAGCCCATAAACGTTTTAAAAATCGATAAGCACCTTCAACGCCCGTGTCAGACCATTCTAAGGATTGCTCAGGAGGGGCCGCGAATAAAATAAATAATCGCAAAGTATCTGCACCATATTGTGACATCAGTTTGGCAGGGTCGACAGTATTTCCCTTAGATTTAGACATTTTTGCACCGTCTTTAAGCACCATGCCCTGTGTCAGCAAACGTGTAAAGGGTTCATTAGAATTCAGCAAGTCTAAATCGCGTAGAACTTTATGAAAAAAACGCGCATAAAGTAAATGCAATACGGCATGTTCAATACCGCCAATGTAATGATCAACGGGCGTCCAATATTTTGCTCTGTCATCTAACATGGCTCTGTTCTGTGTGGGGCAGGCAAAGCGTGCGTAATACCACGAAGATTCGACGAATGTATCTAAAGTATCTGTTTCTCTGGTGGCCGGTTGTTTACAAGTAGGACAGTGGGTTTGATAAAACTCAGGCATATTTTTTAAAGGGGAACCCACACCAGTAAATTCTATGCATTCCGGAAGTACAACGGGTAAATCCTCTTCTGGAACAGGAACAACACCACAACTCGTGCAGTAAATAATCGGAATGGGTGTTCCCCAATAACGTTGACGTGAAACACCCCAATCACGAAGTCGGTAATTGGTGGTATGCACGGCTATTTTTTCTTTTATTAATTGTTTTGCAATCGTTACAGAGGCTAATTCAACACTTAATCCCGTATAAGGGCCCGAATTAATTAATGTTCCGGTATGCGAAATAAGGGCAGCTGACTGATAGTCATGTGACTGAGTGGATAGTATGACTGGGCGTACAGGCAGATCATATTTCTTTGCGAATTCAAAATCGCGCTCATCGTGAGCCGGCACGCCCATGATCGCTCCCGAGCCATAGTCAGTTTTGACAAAATTGGCTATCCATATCGGTAAATTTTCCTTGGTCAGGGGATTATTGGCCGTAAGTTGAGTGATAAAACCTTTCTTTTCTAAATGTGCCGTCGCTTCTTCGGATGTTGGGATTTGTTGATAACTAGCAATGATAGCTTGTAATTTGGGATCGTGTTCAGCGACATAGTGTGCAATTGGATGCTGAGGTGAAACTGCGATAAAAGTAGCACCAAATAAGGTGTCAGGACGCGTAGTAAAAATTTCAATCGCGTCTAACTCGGGATGATTGACTTTAAATTGAATAGTTAAGCCTTGTGATCGACCTATCCAATTGCGTTGCATGGTTTTTACTTCATCAGGCCAAGCTTCTAAAGTATCAAGGTCATTTAATAATTCATCGGCATAATCGGTAATTTTTAAAAACCATTGCGGAATTTCTTTACGCTCAACGAGTGCACCTGAACGCCAACCACGGCCATCAATAACCTGTTCATTCGCTAAGACGGTTTTATCAATAGGATCCCAGTTCACTACGGCGCTTTTTTTATAGACCAGGCCATTCTTAAGTAATTGAATAAAAAGCCACTGTTCCCATCGATAATAATCGGGTTTACACGTAGTAATTTCTCGACTCCAATCAAAACTTAAGCCGAGTTGTTTAAATTGTTTACGCATATGTTCAATGTTGGCATAAGTCCATTTAGCCGGCGGTATCCCTTTTTCGATCGCGGCATTTTCAGCGGGTAACCCAAAAGCATCCCAACCGATGGGATGTAACACATTTTTACCCAACATGCGTTGATAACGGGCAATGACATCACCCAATACATAATTACGAACATGACCTACATGTAAATGACCGCTAGGGTAGGGAAACATAGAGAGGCAATAAAATTTTTCTTTATTGAGATCTTCAGTGACTTTGAAACATTGATGTTCTTCCCAAAATTTTTGGATGTCAGCTTCAAGTGCTAATGGTTGATATTGTTCTTGCATGTGGCTAGATACCTTAAACGGCTAAGTATGACCTTTTCGATAAGCGTAACATAAGATACATAATCCTACTAAAAAGATAATAATCGGACCATCGCCTAGATACACCCAGGGGGTAAAACCAACACTTTTATAAATCGAACTGGTTAATACACCGGTCTCAAAGGCAGGAAGTTGCGCTATAATTTTTCCTTTTGGTGTCACGATAGCCGTTAGGCCAGTATTACTTAAAAAAGCTAAATAGCGTCCGGTGGCTAAGGCTTGAAATTGACCAATTTGTAGATGTTGAGCTAAGGCAAAAGAATGACCAAACCAAGCATCATCGTTAATGGTTAATAATAACTCAGCATGGTCTTTCAGCGATTGCCGCACTAAGTTGGAATAGGCAATTTCGTAACAAATAAATGTGCCTAGATCAACATTGGCTACCTTGAAAGCGGGTTGATGATTGGGTCCCGGTGAAAAACTAGACATGGGGATATCTAATAAATTTAATAAACCATGAGCCCAGAGGATCCACCAAGGGAGATATTCACCAAAGATAACCAATCGCTGTTTATAGTACGTAGCATGATCCAGGCCTAAAGCTATCATGCTATTGTAGTATTGAAAGTTTTTTTGGATAGGAATCCCGGTAATTAGTGTGGTTTTATGCTGTTTGGCTTGCTGGTCAAGCTCCTTTAAAAAAGCCTCTGCTTGGTTTTGCAACAAAGGAATGGCGGCTTCGGGCCAAATGATGAGTCGACTATTCCAATGTGATTGGGTTAATTGTTGATAATGTATTAATGACGCTTTTTGATATTCAGGTTCCCATTTTATTTCTTGGGGAATATTCGCCTGTATCAGACTGATTTGAATAGGTTTTCCTTGGACATGTGTCCAAGGGATAAAACATAAGACATAACCGATGGCCCATAAACCTATCAGTGCAAATAAGGGACGATAATAATGAAATTTTTTTAGATCGAACTGACAATCAAAACGTTTATTTAAAAAAGGACAAAATAAAGTAAGCAATAAACTTGCTGACAAAGCGACTAGAAATGCTAGTCCATAGATTCCAAAAATCGGAGCATAGCCGCTGAGGGGAGTGTTTACTTGGCTGCTGCCTAATAGTAGCCAAGGAAAACCAGTAAATATCCAACTCCGTACCCATTCTGCTAATGCCCAAGAGCTAGGAAAGATTAAATAAAGTTTGGTGAGGGTATTACTAGGAAAAAAGCGGTTTAATAGAAAACCTTGGATGCCGGTAAATGAAGCTAATATAAAAATAAATAGTGCAGTAATTAACGAAGCTAAAAAAACAGAAGTATGTCCAAATTCATGAATACTAATAAATACCCATGAGACGCCAATACCATAAAAACCTATACCAAAAATTAATCCTAAAATAAAAGCACGTTGGGCTGAGCTATTTAGCCAGAGTAGTAACAATAAAGCGGGAGAAAAAATAGCTAAAGGATAAATACCCATCGGGGCAAAAGCAAAGGCTAGCAAGCCGCCAGCAATGAGCGCGCTTATTTCTTTAAAATAGGTCATAAAATTGCATAGGAAAGAGCCAAAAACTCGATTCAATGATACATGTTTTACATAGTGGCAGCTGGAGTGAAAGTTTACTTCAGGTGCGAACGCTAGTTTTAAACCACATTAATTTACTAAGGGTAGATTGTACATTACTGCTTAATTTCTCTGTCACTGATTTTTTAGTCAGATACTGACATTCATAAATTTCTGCTTTATCGCTGCTTGCTAATAGACTTAAATAATCATCGCTGGTTATGAGTTCATCGACTAGATTGAGTGCAAGGGCATCTTTTGCCAGCCAATGAGCGCCAGTCGCGACTTCAGCTATATCGACTTGTTTTCGATTAGCTTGGATAAAGGCTTTAAAAAGATGATGGATTTCTTCCAGATCATCTTGCGTTTTTTCGCGTGCTTTAGCCGTGTTTTCTCCAAAAATGGTCAGTGTACGTTTATATTCTCCTGCAGTTAATAATTCGAAATCAATATCTCTTTTTTTCAAAAAACGATGAAAGTTAGGAAGTTGCGCCACGACACCGATTGAGCCAATAATCGCAAACGGGGCTGCTAAGATTTTATCTCCCACGCAGGCCATTAAATATCCGCCACTTGCGGCAATTTTATCTATGGTAACTGTTAAAGGGATGCGTTTATCTTTTAAACGTTGTAATTGCGAAGCTGCTAAACCATAGGGCGCAACCATTCCTCCGCCACTTTCTAAGCGTAATACCACTTCATCTTGTGGTGTAGCCACTTGGATAAGTGCGGTGATTTCTTCGCGTAGATTATTAACTGCTGTAGCTTTGATGTCGCCTTGAAAATTTAAAACAAATACCCTTTTTTTTACTAATTTAGCAGTCTTTTTTAATTTAATTTTTTGTTCTTTAGCATACTTTCTGAGTTGTTTCCTATTAAGAATTTCCGAATTCAAGGTTTCAGCAAATTCTTGATATTTTTTATTAAGTTTTTTAACGCATAGTTTATTCTTGTTTTGTTCTTTTGCTTTGCGAGCAATAGAAAAAACTCCGGCCGTTACTATTAAAATAGCGATTACCAATGTAAATAGCTTCGCTAGGAATACAACGTATTGAAGAAGAAATGACATGGTATTTGGCCTTTTAAGTAGTCTGGAAAAGGAATAATATAGCGTGCGCTTAGCGCAGTATACAACAGAGCAGATTAAAATACCCAAACAGCGGGTATGAAAAACTGAAACTGCGAATAAAAATGCGACTGAAAATCGTTATTTATCAAGGATTGAATAGTGTTAAAAGTGGAAAAACTTTCCTATGCACGTAATGGCAGAATTCTGTTTAAACAACTCACATTTAGACTTTTGCCAGGACAGATATTGCATATAGTCGGTGCGAATGGTTCAGGTAAAACGACGTTGTTGCAGATATTAACTGGATTACGCATTCCTTTAACAGGATCTGTTATGTGGAATGGAATCTCAATTGAGAAAAATAGAGAAAATTTTACTGAAAATTTACTCTATGTTAACCACCGCTTAGGTATGAAATCGGCACTGACTCCTAATGAGAATCTGTATTTATGTTTAGCCAGACGTAATTTAATCCATAAGCAATCCAAACAAAAAACGCTTCAGAATATTCGCCAGATATTAGAAGAATTAAATCTAAAAAATTGTTCAGACACTTTATTAACGCAACTTTCAGTGGGTCAACAACGACGTTTAAGTTTAGCAAAGTTGTTATTGATCAAAGCAGATTGTTGGATTCTAGATGAGCCTTTTACTTCTTTAGATAAGGAAGCTATTGCATTTCTATCATCTTTAATGGAAAAACACAGTGCTAGAGGAGGAATGATTGTTTTTACTAGTCATCAATTGGCTTACTCATCACCTGCAGAAATAAAAACAATTTTTTTAGACGCTGACCATGTTAGATAATAACTTTTTTTTAAAGCTAGCAATCAACTTCCGTTGCGAGTTATTAGCGCTTTTTCGTTATTATCAGGAACTGATTTATCCGTTATTATTTTTAATTTTAGCCATTATTCTATTTCCTTTAAGTATTAGTGCCGATCCTATTTTATTAGAAAAAATTTCTCCTGGAATTTTTTGGGTGATAGTCTTATTTTTGGTATTGTTAATGTTAGATCAACTGTTTCGAAATGATTGGAAGGAAGGTGATTTGGAACAGCTCATTTTGCTGCCAAATGCACTCGCTTTAGTGTTATTTGTTAAATTAATAGTTTTTTGTTTAGTGATTTGTGTGTCTTTATTCCTCGTGACGCCGATTTTAAGTTTAAGCTTGTTTATTCCCGTCATGGCCTTAAAATCCTTATATCTCAGTATCTTACTCGGTACGCCTAGCTTAATATTTCTAGGCGGCATTGCTCGCGCCTTGACCCTAGGTCTTCGCCATAGTGGGTTATTAATAGTATTAATAATAATTCCTTTTTATATTCCGGTACTAATTTTTGCGAGCAGTGCGGTTACGCTGGCGAGCATGGGATTATCTGCCAATGGACCATTAGCTTGGCTAGGCGTAATAATGATCTTGAGTATGAGTTTATCGCCGTTGGTTATAAGTAAAATTTTGCGTTTAGGTATCGCCTTTGCATAATACTCTGCGCACTTAAATTTTTAAGGGAATAATAAAATGACTAGAGTAAGAAAAAGAAATAAAATCTACCGATATATATCGGTACATCACTTTTATACATTATCGAACTATTTAGTTCCCATCTTTTCTTTATCTTTATTAGTATTTGGAATTTATGGTGTGGTAGGAGGCTTGTATTTAGCCCCTGCGGATTATCAGCAAGGAGATGCTTTTCGCATTATCTATGTTCATGTGCCTAGCGCTTTTTTATCGTTGTTTATTTATTTTATTATGGCATTTTTCTCTGTTATTGGTTTAATTTTTCGTATTAAATTAGCAGAATTGATTGTTTCCGGTAGTATTTTTTTAGGTTCATGGTTTACTTTCCTAGCATTATTAACAGGAAGCGTCTGGGCCAAGCCGATGTGGGGAGCCTGGTGGGTTTGGGATGCGCGTTTAACTTCTGAGCTTATCTTATTATTTTTATATTTAGGCGTTATTGCTTTACGTTCCGCTATCCCTGAGCGTCATATGGCAGCGCAAGCCACATCGATATTGCTTATGTTGGGCTTAGCAAATATTCCCATTATTCACTATTCAGTCTATTGGTGGAATACTCTGCATCAAGGCGCCACTATTCATTTCTTGAGTCCTTCATTAATCGAACCTTCTATGCTTTATCCTTTATTATCAATGATGGTGGCTTTTGGAAGCTTTTATTTTATTGTTTTATTATTACACATACGTTGCGAAATATTAGAGCAATATATTAAACTCAAGCAAGTTACTGGCATGTAATTAATCCTGGTGAAAATGTTGGACTAATGGCAGGGCTAGGTCGATTATAATCATCTCTATAATTATTGTTTCCATTACGCCAAAAAGTCGATGCGCAAGTTGGAGAATTTTGTTGTATCTTAGCTGCCTGATTAAATTCCAGCAGTCTCGTTAAATAATGACTAATGATTATTCTCAGTATCAATTGAGCAAGAAATACATTTTCTTGGCCGGGTGCGCTGAAACCTTTAGAGAGATTTGGCTGATTAGCCTCAATTAAGGTCGGTATGTATTCCCTATATGGAAGTTTAACCGATGTAAGCATTTCATTTAAGCAGCGTTCGAAATTATCTTTTAATAAAGGACATTTTAATTCCTTAACATACTCAACTAAACAAGTAGACCAAAAATCGTTTAAATCGGGTATTTCAGTATCTATTTTTGCCTGTTTTTTAAATAAATTCCAAAATATTAAAAATTGCTCATCTAAAAAATAGTCAATTTTTTCTTGGTGAGCGAAGTCTGGTTCAAGTGTTTTGGTCAGCATAATGCTGAGTAATTTGATGAAATTCAGATCAGATATCCAATGATTGAGTTTGTTTTTGGCGCTTTTAATTTTTCTCATGTCGCTTATTTCAGTTATTCCATGTCGAGTGACTGCGCCGATAGCGTGAAATATGGCAGAAGAAACCAGTCCAGCAGAATAGGTCAATATAGAGATCACCTTAGTAACGATATCTGGATTTAGAGCAATATTTTTTCCATGATCGGCATCGATAATTTTTAAGATATCGATTTTTGCTGATAATCGATTGTAAAAATGTAAGTAGGCATGTTCATTAATTTTATTATTTTGTATATAACGTTGATATAGTTTATGAACGACACTTTCGGCATTGTATTGAGGGAGAAAAGCCAATAAATTTTCCTTTAGTTGAGATTCGACTAAAGGTTTATGGTCGTTAAAAAATAAATTCTTATTGGCTTCAAAATTATTGTTGCTAAGTTGTTGGCGTCGCTTTTTTGTTACCTTTTGCCACAAACTTTTTTTTGTTTTTTTAATGGAAATTGTAGGTAATCTTTTTTTTAAAAGATTGGATTCTTTTTCTTTATTTGAGAATAAAATTTTATTATTTTCGAAGTACATTCTCATGCTGCCTTATTATTATTTTTCCTATATTAACATTAAATTAAATTTTTAAAAATATTTTTTATTTATTAAATTTAATTTAATGAATCTAACTATTGAGTGGCTTAAACCCTCAGTTTTATCAAGGGGGTAGGACTTAATTAACTTTAAGAGTAAACTATGACTCTTTAATTTTGCTCTTAATATTATGAAATTGCTAAATTTTGAAGTCGGTATTGATAAACCTTTATTCGTTATGGCAGGGCCTTGTGTCGTGGAAAGCGAACAATTGGCTATGGAAACGGCTGGACGGCTGAAAGAAATAACCGATAAACTGAATATCCCCTTCATTTATAAATCTTCCTTTGATAAAGCAAATCGTTCTTCAGCTAACAGTTTTCGTGGTTTAGGTTTAGAAGCAGGCTTAGCTATTTTAGCCAAAGTAAAAAAGCAATTGGGTGTGGCGATAGTCACCGATGTTCATGAAGATACTCCATTAAATGAAGTGGCGAGCGTAGTCGATATTTTACAAACGCCGGCATTTTTATGCCGACAGACTAATTTTATCCAAAAAGTTGCTCAGCAAGGGTTACCGGTTAATATTAAAAAAGGTCAGTTTCTTTCTCCATGGGATATGCAATACGTCGTCGAGAAAGCGCGTCAAGTGGGGAATAATCAAATTATGGTTTGTGAGCGCGGAGTGACTTTCGGATACAATAATCTTGTCTCGGATATGCGTTCCTTGGCCATCATGCGTGCAACAGGGTGTCCAGTAGTATTTGATGCGACACACTCTGTACAATTGCCAGGCGGTCAGGGTGGATCATCAGGAGGACAGCGTGAATTTATACCTGTATTAGCACGTGCTGCGGTAGCGGTTGGTATTTCTGGTCTTTTTATGGAGACACATCCCAACCCAGAGCAAGCCCTAAGCGATGGCCCCAATTCTTGGCCATTAGCAAAAATAGCTGAACTATTAGCCACCTTACAAGAACTAGATATAACCGTAAAAAAAACCAGATTAATAGAAACAACGCTATAGGTAGAGAACGTATGCCAAAAATTGCTGAGATTAACGCGTATGAAATTTTGGATTCACGCGCTAATCCTACTATTGCCGTCGAAGTCACCTTGGATTCAGGGTTAAAAGCAGGCGCCAGTGTACCTTCCGGTGCATCGACAGGTTCAAAAGAAGCTTTAGAATTAAGGGATACGAATAGACCGGATCGTTACCAAGGTAAAGGTGTTTTATTAGCGATCCAAAATATTTTAGGACCGATCCGAAAAAATTTAATTGGAAAAGAGATCGCCGATCAAAAAGCATTAGATCATTTAATGAAAGAACTTGATGGAACTGATAACAAGGAAAAATTAGGCGCTAATGCTATTTTGGGAGTTTCATTAAGTTTACTTAAAGCCGCAGCTTTAGCGCGGGGACAAGAGCTGTATGTGCATATTGCTGAGCTTATGGGTCAACGCGACAAAAAATATCTGATGCCAGTACCACAGATGAATATTATTAATGGTGGCGTCCATGCAGATAATCCATTAGCTATACAAGAATTTATGATCTTGCCGCTAGGGGCGCCTACTTTTAGTGAAGCCTTACGTTGGGGCGTTGAGACCTTTCATTGTTTAAAAGCCTATCTAAAAAAACAAGGTTTCAATACCAATGTTGGCGATGAAGGAGGTTTTGCACCTAATTTTCAGACGCACCAAGCGGCGATAGAAAGTATTTTAGTGGCTATTGAACAAGCAGGATATAAGCCAGGTAAGGATATCTATTTAGGATTAGATGCAGCCAGTAATGAATTTTATCATCATGGTAAATATTGTTTAGAAAATAAGGAATTAGATGTCGAACAATGGATTACGTATTTAGAGCATTTAGTCGAACAATATCCTATTATTAGTATAGAAGATGGCATGGCCGAATCAGATGAACTGGGTTGGATACAACTCACACAGCGATTAGGCAAGCAAATCCAACTGGTCGGAGATGATTTATTTGTGACTAATCCCGCCTTATTCAAGCAGGGAATAGCTAAAAAATTAGCGAATGCGATTCTTATTAAATTGAATCAGATTGGTACTGTCAGTGAAACCTTAGAGGTGATTACATTGGCAAAACAGGCTCATTACGCAGCGGTTGTATCTCATCGTTCGGGTGAAACAGAAGATACTAGCATAGCCGATTTAGCTGTCGGGATAGGTGTAGGTCAGGTAAAAACGGGTTCTGTGTGTCGTACCGATCGAACCGCTAAATACAATCGCCTATTACGGATTGAGGCAGAGCTTGCAAAGAAGGAACAGGTGATTTATGCCGGTAAGTATGCTTTTTCACGTTTTTTAAATGCTTAAATCGATGAAACTTCTCATAGCTATTTTGACAGTACTTTTTTTAAGTTTGCAATATAAACTATGGTTTGTTCAAGATGGTGTGTGGCGAGTACATCAACTTAAAAAACAGATTGCTCAGCAAACAAAAGAGAATACACAACTGAGCCAACGTAATACGGCAATGATGGCTGAAATCAGCGATCTTAAGTCAGGTAAAGTCGCATTAGAAGCACATGCACGTCATGATCTGAATATGGTAAAACCTAACGAGTTATTTTATATGCTAGTGGAAAAGCCAGAAAAGAAAAACCCAGCAAACGCTCATTAAAATTTAACTGGTTTCCAGATGCGAATAATCGGCGCTAAGGATAATACTTTGATATTGCGTAAAGGCGGAAATTCTAAGGAAGCATCCGAATTGATAACATACAGATCATAACAATTCGCAACATGACCGATTTTTACGCGCCTAATCAATAATTCTCTTCCTTCAACTTCAACGATACAGTCTGCGCCGTGCGCCAATTCCATATTTTTATCGGTTAATTTTTTTCCAGCGACGAGATCACCTGGACCATAAAGTGGTTTCATACCTTCATTCTCAATCAGGTAAATCAGATGCTCAGGATAATTTTTTCTAAAGAGTGCTAATTCCTCTTTAATTTCAGCATTTTCCATCGGGTAATCGGATTGCTTTTCATTAATAGAAGTTCTGGTTATTGAGGCTAGATTTTTGTAATTTAATTTGGAAAGTTTACTGGAATCGATTACCTTCGGTGGTTCACCATAGCCTGTCATTAGCCAGATCACAGAACACTCGATGCCTTCTTCACGCATAGCTTTGCAGACTTTTTGTGCGCCGCGTTCAGTCACACTACTGTATCCTTGTTCCCAATAGTTAACCGTGGTTAAGCCTAGATTACAATGTTGAGCAAATTCTTTCATCGAAAGATGCGACATTTTACGCAAAAATCTTAGACGATTGGCGCGTTCTTGAATATCTATGGATAGAGCGGTGTTTTTTTCTTTTTTGGACTTAAGATGCTTTTTCATTATCTTCCTTTACTAAATTTGACATAAAATATCTATTCAGATAATATTCAGTCTTGATACAAGACTGAATAACTTGATCGTTACATTTTTTATTGAAGGTACTTTGTCTATGTAAATTCTTGGCTGCATTTAATAATTTAAAATAGAATTAAAAAAGTCACTAAAAATGGCTTAGCTAACCGGCTTGGTATTATTTATTCTGCAAATTAACTGTTTTAGTTTAGTTGCTTAGCATAAATAATTTTTTCCAGACCTGCTTAACCAAAATAGTGTTGAAAATTTTTTAAAGATGTCTATAAAAATATCCTTGGGTTAAAATGATGGGCCAATTAATGGCTGATGTTTACTTTCTTAAATTTAAGCTGAGTTTTCATAACATTTGACATTATCGATCATTATTTTGTAGACACAACTTAAGCCTTAATAAAAGAAACATCTCGTTAAGTATATCCATTATAACGAATATCCTCGATAGAGTGGATAGTAAGTGATGTTTTTATTTAAAATAGGGTGGCAGATTAGACTATAGTGATTTCCCTATGCTGATCTTACTTAAAATTGTTAAAGACTAAAAAGGATTAATACATAGAGTCAATTTAAATTCCTGTATTAGGGTGTAACTCGTTTGTAATGACGAGTCGTTCACTCATCGGAAGCGAACGGTGTGATGCATCTGACGGGAAATAACGATTGCTAATTTACGGAGAAAAATAATGTCAATTTTAAAATTACGAACTAATCTAGTTGAAAGAATTAAAGATTTTGGAAATAGTTTTCATCCGGTATTAAAAAAACCTTTAGAAGAATTAAGCTTATCAACAAAGCATGGGACTGATTCATTGACTAGAATTTTATCGATAGACGATGACAAGATTTGTCAAAAAATCATTGTCAATCAACTTCAAAAATTTGGTTGCCAGGTAGACTGTGTTAATTCTGCACGCAGTGCGCTAGAGAAATTGACCTCAGCCTACCAAGTTATTTTGTTAGATGTCCATTTGCCGGATTGCAGTATTGACGTATTTGTTAACTTAATTCGTAGTAACGAAGGTAATGTCAATCAAAAAGTACCTATTATATTAGCAAGTAGCTGGCTTAACGAATCTTGTAAAAAAAATTATCTAACTTTAGATGTTGATGAAGTATATGTGAAGCCTATGCAAGAAAAGGATTTCAAAAAAATTTTACAAAACTGTGGGCTTATAAAATTTTAAGACAGTAAGAAGACTAGCAAGAAATTATTTTTTTCAAGCAGGAATTAACTGGCCATCTTCCATATGTAAAATTCGATCTAATCGACTTGCGAGACCTTGATCATGTGTGACAATAACTAAGCTGGTATTAAATTCTTCATTGAGTTCGAGTAAAGTTTGATAGACTTGCTCTGCGGTATGACTATCCAGATTGCCAGTGGGCTCATCCGCTAATATACAAAGTGGATTGTTGACCAACGCTCTGACGATAGCAGTACGTTGACGTTCTCCACCTGATAATTCACCCAGCTTATGATGTTGCCGAGGTAACAGACCGACTTTTTTTAATAAAGTAAGTGCTTTTTTCTCGGCTAATGCAGGTTTAACACCCGATAATAATAACGGAATACAAGTATTTTCTAATACGCTAAATTCGGGTAATAGATGGTGAAATTGATAAATAAAACCGAGGTAACGATTACGTAGATGACTACGATGATTTTCGGTCAACTCCGCTAAGTTTTGTCCGGCTAGAAAAACTTCACCCGAACTAGGACGATCCAATCCGCCTAATAAATGCAGTAAGGTACTTTTTCCTGCGCCTGAAGGTCCAACGATAGCAATACGCTCGCGAGCTTGCACAGAAAAGTTGATAGGTTTGAGTACTTCTACATAGAGTGAACCATCATGAAAGGTTTTACTCAATTGAGTACAACTTAGCACAGGAGCATCGTGTTTTGGATGTGTCGCCAAATCGCTAGCTGATCTATTCATAACGTAAAGCCTCCGCAGGAAGTGTACGTGCGGCTTTTAATGCCGGATAGATGGTGGCTAATAAACTCATACCCAAAGCGGCTAAACAAATACGTATAATGTCACCTGACTCAATCTTGGAAGGTAATTTATCTACGAAAAAATAAACATTGGAAGCAAGTATTTGGACATGAAAGGTGTGTTCGATAAAGCTTAACAGGTTACTCACTTGAGAGGCCAACGCAATGCCGCCGATTAAGCCTAATAAAGTACCGCTAAAACCAATCACGCAACCTTGGACCATAAAAATACTTAAAATCGTACCGGGAGTAGCACCCAAAGTACGCAAAATTGCAATATCCGATTGTTTATCGGTCACCACCATCATTAACGATGAAACTAAATTAAATGCCGAGATCGCAATTAATAATAATAAAATAAAAAACATCATTCTTTTTTCTAAAGAAATAGCATACATCAAACTACCGAAGGTACTCGTCCAATCGGTTACGGTATAAGTGGGAGGTAATGTTTTATTAAGCGCGCTCGAAACATTCGGCGCGGAATATAAATCATTCAATTTTAAACGTAAGCCACTTACGCCTTGACCTAATTGAAACAACGTTTGTGCATCTTTAAGAGCGATGTATGCCATGCTGCTTTCAAATCCGAAACTTCGCCCAACACGAAAAATTCCACTGACAGTAAAGGTTTTAAAACGAGGAATAATACCGACTGGTGTTAAGCTGACGCTGGGTGTAATGACATTGACTTTGTCACCGATTTGAATACCCAAGCCTAAGGCTAATTCTTCGCCCAATACAATATTATAATGACCAGACTCTAAGTTGAAATTACCTTCCACTATTTTATGTGGGATTTCAGAGACATTTTTCTCTAATTCAGGCAGTACGCCGGTGATCATAATCGGATGCGGTTGGCCTTGATCGACTAATATCCCTTGTCCGGATGCATACGGGGCGCTGGCAATAACGTTAGCCTGTTGCGATACTTTTTGTGTTAGCGGAGCAATTTGCGTCAGTGGATGTCCATTCGTCGCAGTGATAGCGACTTGAGTCGCCATATTAAAGATACGATCGCGTATTGCATCATCAAAGCCATTCATCACCGATAATACCGTAATTAGCACCATCACACCGAGAGCAATACCTATCATCGATGTCAATGAAATAAACGAAATAAAATGATTGCGTTTTTTTGCGCGGGTATAACGCAAACCTATATATAGAGCGATAGGACGGAACACACTAAGAACCTGTATTCTCGCCCATAGCGACGATGGCATGAAATCCACCATCCACATGGACTACTTCACCGGTAATGCCCGAAGCCATATCAGAACAGAGGAAAGCCGCGGTATTTCCGACTTGTTCTGTGGTCGTATTTTGGCGTAATGGGGTAACGGCAGCATTGTAAGCCAGTATCTTGCGAAAACCAGAAATGCCTGATGCAGCGAGTGTGCGAATCGGGCCTGCGGAGATTGCATTAACGCGAATGTGTTTGGGACCTAAACTATTTGCTAGATAACGGACATTGGCTTCTAAACTCGCCTTAGCCAGACCCATGATATTATAGTTTTGCAAAGCCTTTTCTGAGCCAAGATAAGTGAGCGTTAGAATTGCTCCGCCGTTGGTTTGATCTTTCATCATCGGAAGCGCCGCTTTCGCTAACGCTGCTAAGCTGTAACTACTGATGTCATGAGCAATTCTAAAACCTTCACGATTAACATTGTCGAGGTAGTCACCTTGTAATTGGTCAGCGGGCGCAAAAGCAACCGAATGAACCAATATATCTAATCCATCCCAAGTGACGTTAAGTTGCTTAAAAAGCTCAGTAATATCTTCATCGCGACTGACATCGCAAGGAATAACGATGTCTGAATTAAAATCCCGATTAGCCATTTTGGTGACACGTTCTTTTAATTTTTCCCCTTGATAAGCAAAGGCTAGCTTTGCTCCTTCGCGGTGCATGGCTTCAGCAATTCCGTAAGCAATCGATCGATCGCTGGCTATACCAACAATTAATGCACGTTTATTATCTAGCAGACCCATGGTTTTCCTCTTTGCTTTTGTTACTAAAATTATTTAATAATTCTCGAATTTTTGCTTTGATGAGTTCGATAGCAATCCGGTTTTCGCCGCCACGTGGGACAATAATATCAGCATAATGTTTCGAAGGCTCTATGAATTGGGAATACATCGGGCGAACAGTTTGTTGGTATTGCGTTAACACAGCCTCAATTTCTCTACCACGTTCTATGACATCGCGTTTGATACGACGAGTTAAGCAGACATCTAATGGGGTATCCATATAGATCCGGATATCCATCAATTCCCTTAAACTAATTTCCGCAAACAGCAAAATACCTTCTAAGACAATGATGGTATGTGGACCCAGACGCCGGGTTTGTTTTTCACGAATATGTAACGTGTGATTATAAATGGGAATTTCTACGGATTTCCCAGCTTGTAATTGCTTAAGATGAGCGATGAGCAGGTCATGATCAAACGCATCGGGATGGTCATAATTGGTTTCTAAACGATTCTCAAAGGGGATGTTACTGTTATCCTTATAATAAGAGTCTTCAGAAATGACAGCGACCTGTTCGGAGCCCAGCTCTTTTACAATGGTATTGGCCAATAAACTCTTGCCAGAAGCAGAGGCCCCGGCGATACCGATGATGATACAGCGCTGAGTCATACAAGCCTTAGTATGGAATAAATGCCCGTAAGTTAGCAGTTTTTTATAAAAAGGTAAATGGCATAAAGAATATTGAGAATCGATACAAGCTTATTTAATATTTTTATTATATTAAGCGACGATTATATGTAAAAATATAACTAAGAAAAATTAATCCCAAGGACCTTTTTTGTGACATTTTCTTACGCGCTATTACTAGGCGCTTTTTTTCTAGCACTCTTGCAATGCAGTGTTCCTTTAGTAGGGCTTCATTACCAACATCCGAATTGGCTTAGATGGCTTAAGCCGATAAGTTGGTCGCAATTTACGTTTGTTGCGTTAGGTATACTAAGTTTAGCGTATGCTTTTTTAGTGAATGATTTTTCTTTTGCGTATGTAGCACAGAATTCTAATACCCATTTGCCGTGGTTTTATCGAGTGTGTGCGTTATGGGGTGGACACGAAGGTTCGATATTATTATGGGTTTTTATTTTAAATCTATGGACAGTCGCCGTTATCGTACTCAATCCATCCTTGCAACTTGCCGACCTCGCGCGGATAGTGGCGGTACTGGGATTCATCAGCGCAGGTTTTTTATTATTTTTACTGACACTGTCTAATCCATTTAGCTTAGCAACAGAAAAACTGATGGATGGACGCGATCTGAATCCTTTATTACAAGATCCCGGCTTAATATTTCACCCACCTTTACTCTATATGGGGTATGTAGGTTTTTCAGTCAGTTTTGCGTTTGCCATCGCTGCATTATTGAGTGGTCGATTCGATAAGCAATCGGCAAACCGCATGCGACCTTGGACATTAGCCGCCTGGTGTTTTTTGACCTGGGGAATTGTATCTGGCAGCTGGTGGGCGTATCGCGTATTGGGCTGGGGAGGGTGGTGGTTTTGGGATCCCGTAGAAAACGCTTCGCTATTACCTTGGTTAGCCGGCACTGCCTTAATTCATTCCTTATTAGTGGTAGAGAAAGAAGAACTGCTAAAAACCTGGGTGATATTACTCGCCATATTAACGTTTGCGCTAAGTTTAATCGGCACTTTTATAGTACGTTCCGGTATTTTAATTTCAGTGCATGCCTTTGCCGTTGATCCTTGGCGCGGCGTTTTCATGTTAGGTTTATTAGTGGTATTGATAGGAACGGCATTGTGCATTTATGCTTTCAAGATCCACAATATTAAACAACCCGTCGCTCAGATTAGCTTACTCTCGCGCACCGCACTGTTAATTATGAATAATATTTTATTAAGTGTAGTGATATTTACCGTATTACTCGGAACATTGTATCCCTTAATCATTGAAGTATTAGGTTTGGGTAAACTATCCGTAGGCGCACCCTATTTTAATATTGTGTTTGCGCCATTTACTATTTTATTATTATTTTTCATGGGTCTATCCTATTTAATGCCCTGGAAACAGAACGTACGCGCCGGCGTTTTTAAAAAAATAGTTAGTATTCTGTTAAGTTCGTTCAGTCTCAGCTTTATTTTAATTATTCTGTTTAGTAAAGACATGCAATGGCAAGTGCTAATAGGTTTAGGTTTGACGTTATGGATCCTATTAAATACTTTGCAGTTGTTGGTCACATCGTTCAAAAAAAAATTAAGTTTAAAAAATATTCTTAAAACACAAGGCGCGATGTTAATCGCACATTTAGGCGTCGCTATTCTAGGCATAGGTATCATTTTAAGCAGCTACTATAGCCTTGAGCGTAATGTGCGGATGAGTATCGGAGATAATGTGTGCTTAGCCGGCTATCATTTTAAATTGCAACAAGTGTATGCCTTACAAGGACCCAACTACACTGGTGCGGTAGCCAATATTCAAGTGAACCATCAACACAATCAATTGCTACGTCCACAATTACGATATTATCCCATAACCGATGTCATGATTAGCAAACCCGCGATAGCCGTTGGACTTTGGCGCGATTTATATGTGTCGTTGGCCGAGCCGGTTGGCAAGCAGACCTGGGCCTTACGTTTTTATTACAAACCTTTTGTGCGATGGATTTGGATGGGCGGACTGTGCATGATAATCGGTGGTGTGTGGGCGATACTCTCCAGGCGCTATAAAAAAATTAAGCTTTGATATCGATGCGGTATATTTTTCCACTTATTATTTTGTTGATTGTCGTGTTTTTTTTATGGCAAGGCTTAGCAAAGGATCCCAATCTTCTGCCATCGCCATTAATTAATCACCCCATTCCAGAATTTTCAGCGAAGGATTTACTAAAAAAATCGACAATATTAAGAAAAAAGATATTTTTACACCATTGGACACTGTTAGTAGTGTGGTCAAGCTGGTGTTTAACCTGTACCGAAGAACAGTCTTTTTTATTAAGCTTGCGGAAACATCATGCCGTTACCATTTATGGGTTAAATTACCGCGACGATTTGCAACGTGCACGACGCTGGTTAAGACAGCAAGGCAATCCCTTCCAAAAAATTATCTTTGACCCAGAGGGTGTGTTGGCTATCGATCTCGGTGTTTATGGCGTGCCGGAAAGTTATTTAATCGATCCGCAGGGCATCATACGTTATAAGCACGTCGGTCCACTCACTGCAAGCGTTTGGACTCAACAAATGGCGATATTAATCAAGCCCCCCTCAAAAAATATCGATCATACTTATTAGGATTAAGCATGCTGTTACATACTAGAAAACTTTTAACGCAGTTTGGTTTAAGCTGGATTTTTTGTTTGATCATGTTGTTTTCCCCATTAGCGTTTTCTGAGTCAAGTGAAATGTATGTCTTTGATTCCACGCCAAAAAAAAATCAATTTGAAACAATCATTCATGAAATGCGTTGTTTGGTTTGTCAAAATCAGAATTTAGCTGATTCGAATGCGTCACTCGCCAAAGATTTACGATTAGTAATTTATCGGCGTATTAAACATGGAGAATCGATCGCCCAAGTAAAAAATTATTTAGTCAGTCGTTACGGTGATTTTATTTCATTTAAGCCCATTTTTTCACATTTAACCTACTGCCTATGGCTGAGCCCATTTATTTTATTACTGGTTATTTTACTCATACTATTATTTAAAATAAACAAAATTGGCATTCGGCCTTCTAGTAATTAATTTTACTGTCTTTTTAGACAGCTTAACTTTTATTTTTTATTTCTGCATAATTTTTTTAGAAAAAAATCAAATTTTAAAAATTTAATTAGGCACCTATAAATGTCCTCGGGTAAGGTTTCAGCTAGGATTGAGTAACCTAGAATTCTTAGTCGTATTAGCCGAATGTTCTTTTTTAATGATTAACACCCAACTTTCCTTGGAGGTAAGTTAAGCTTTCTCTAATTCAGTTAAATCCAAATCAAGTAATTTGG
>JBDKHQ010000045.1:0-11999 GCA_039797585.1 Pseudomonadota bacterium
GCTGCGTGCAGTGGCTACCACCATGACTTGACGGCGTGATGCGTTTCCTGCTTCGCCCGTCAACGCACGCCTATCGCGGGCTCTTCGACCGCACTTCGTGCTCTCCATGTCTCATCGTACGATTATATTTAGTCAATTTTATCAAGCATCGGCAATGCAAGAAAAGGTATTAAGTACAACGCTTACCTTTATTGATCAGCAGATAAGTTTGAAAAATTATGTGGAGAAAATAAATAATGCAACCAGCTTTGATGATATAAGTAAACAATATACCGCCGAGACTTATAATGGTGTTTTAAATAGCAATACTAGTAGATCCGCACGACATAAGCGACAAGCTGATAATCAAGTAGCGATGGCAAGTAAACTCGATGCTCGTATTGAAGCTATAGCCGATCAGTATTTAGATAAATATGATCATCGCTTGAGTAAAACCAGTCATACGCACAAAAAAATCGGGAAAAACCAGGAGTCTAAGTCTAGTTTACCGATCAAAGTGAAAAACTTCGAGTTTACTGAGAGAAAGGGTAGCCATCCGCATTCGAATAGCAAACAAATACATCCAGCAAACGATAGGGGTAAACCTATCCCGTCGCAATATCCTAAAAATCTCAAGCAAAATAGCCAATCCGTTGTGACTAAGCAGGGAATTTCTAATGCTCAGCCAAATTGGTTTACGGCGAAATCCGACACTAAAAAGTTAAGCAATTTTTATCGGCCGATTAAACACTTAACCGATAAGCAACAGCTTGCTAAGCCACTTATCTCCAAAACACATCCTATAAGTCCCAAATTCATTGGGCAACAACAGGGTAGGCATCTTCATCATCAACGCTTACCATTATCGCGTGTGACGGCGATGCCAGATATCACGGGTGCGTTGATGGTTTTCGATGTGTTCATGCGCAAAGCAACAAGAGAAAATTACCGACAACCCATTTCTGAACAAATAGCTAAAAGGCATAGAAAAATGGAAAGACAGCTAGAAATAAGCAAGGCCAAGACGTTTAGATTGCCACTTCCAAAATCAATAGAAATTAAGGCTCATGGCTTTGGATTAAGATAAAAGAAACTTAACTAGTTAACCTTGGTTAACTAGTTAAGTGTGTGTGTTTAGCCGAAGTTGTAACTGACACCGACAGCAAGGAAGTCGATGTTACCCGGACGGTTGTTGCCCATCGGTTGGATGTGAGTTAAGGAGGTGTCGACAGTCACATTAGGTGTGATGTCATAACCCATACCGACAGCCACTTCAGGCGCCCATTTGTGTTTGGCAATGCCTTCCGCTTGATTGAGATCGGTAGAAATGGGGATTCCCTTGTCAGTCGCGTCTTCTTTTAACTCGGTAGTTAAATAAGCAACGCCTAATTTGCCGTAGATATTGACATTTTGCGTAATCGGTAACATGCCTTTGGCAGCCACGTCAATCGCATGTTGTTTGTTATATTGAGTGTTTTGAGGAAAATTAGATTTTCCTTCCGATAATTGTAAGTAACCTACTTCTAAGCCAAAGTTCGGCGTGATTTTATAACCCAGCGCGATGCGACCCGACAGTCCGTCATTGGCTAAGTTGATTCCGGTCGGTGATGAAAGACGAGATTTCATGTGTGTGTCAGCGTAACCTGCTTGACCACTTACATATAAACCCACAGGGAGTGCTGCATTCGCATTCATTATCGCGCATGCACTCGCGGTTAATACGCTAGTAATGAGGATTTTCTTAAGCATTGTTTTTATTTTCTCCGCGAAAATATTATTATTAGAGCTTACTATTTAATCGTTAATAGGAAATAATGTCAATTTAATAGACGTTATGGTGACATTATCCAAAATAATACGCTACGCCGAGTGAATAAAAATCACTACTGGGTGCATGGTTGCTACCGCCCATTTTTTGGATGCGATTCCAAGAAAATTCGACCGGAACATTCGGTTTGAGTGCATAACTGATGCCTAAGCCAAATGTCGGTTCTAAGGTTTTGGCATAGCTATTCGTTGTTCCACTATAAGGAGGGTTGGCAATTACGCCGCCTTGTGCGTTAGGTCGTAGATAAGCCATTCCTAATTTGGCATACAGACTTAATTTAGGTGTGACTGGGAGTATCCCTTTTGCGGTTAAATCAAATGCACTGGATTTACTCGATGCACTGGCGATGTAATTATTCGTGCCGACAGAAATATCGGTATTACTAAAATGACGATAACCAAATTCCATCGCCCAATAGTTATCAAATTGATAACCAAAACTGAGACGATACGCTAAAGCAAGATTATTCAGACCCGGTAACGCTACCGGCGATGTTCCATTATTTACCGTGACTAAATTAGTGGTATTGATATGACTATTCGCATACCCGAGTTGTGCCCCGGCATAAAAACCTGGCATTTCAGCATGCACGTTTGCTGTGACACTGAGAATAGTGCTAGCCAGTAGTAAGGCGCTTGTATTTCTTTTTAGCATAGTGCTTCCTAATAATAATGTTTAACGGTTTAGAAGATGTTATCAAAAAAATTATAAGTGTTTACTATTTGCAGTATCAACCAAAATAATACGCCAAACCAATGGAATAAAAATCAGTACTGGGTATGCTGTTACCGCCGCCGACACTCTGAATGCGTGTCCAACCTAAATCGATCGGAACAAAGGGGGTAATGTCGTAACTAAGACCGAGACCGAAACTGGGATTCCAACTATCCGAATAACCTAAGTAATTCCGACCATTGACGACAGCCGAACCATTGGCTTTAAAATAGGCTAAACCTAATTTGGCATAAAGATTCACATTACTCGAAATCGGTAACATCGGTTTAGTCATGAAATCGATGGCATTTTCACTTAAAGAAATATTTTGGCCGGGTACGCCACCGACACCAGAAAAATCAACATCGGAAAACCGCGTATAACCCATTTCAAAAGCGATATTTTGATTAAATTGATAACCGCCGGCGATGCGACCAGTGAACGCCATTTTACTATTTATCGACAGTGCCGCGGCATTGCTAGCTTCCTGGTGCGTATCGGCGGTGCCAAGTTGGCCTAAGATATAAAATCCAGGAATGGAAGCACTGGCCAGCAGTGGAAAGCAGCATGAAAAAATAAAAACTATCTTTATCCTGATTTTTTTCAACATGAACAACGCTCCTTGTGTATGAAGATCATCTTTATATAATATACCTATTATCGGTGCTTTGCAGTGTGGCCGATCCTATTATACGATAAGCAGCATGAACTACCACCCACGTTGGCGAGCTTACCTTAGCTTGCTACGATTACATCAACCGATAGGAATATTTTTATTAGTGTGGCCAGCGCTATGGGCGTTATGGATTGCGAGTGCGGGCCACGTAGGTATTAAAATCCTCGCTTTGTTTATTATCGGTGCGGTGTTAACACGATCGCTGGGTTGCGTGATGAATGATATTGCGGATAGAAATCTGGATGTTTTTGTGGCAAGAACTCGGCATCGACCTTTGGTAACGGGTGCAGTGAGTTTAAAAGCAGCAGTGTTACTATTAATCGTTTTGACTTTATTAGCGTTGCTAGTGGTCTGTCAATTGAATCGCTTAAGCATAGAACTAGCAGTAATTGCGGTTGCTATGATAGTGCTTTATCCATTTACCAAACGCTATATCGCATGGCCGCAGTTATTTTTGGGCGTCGTATTTGGTGCTTGGTCTATCTTAATGGCTTTTGCGGCAGAAACCGGAAAAATACCGACCATTGCTTGGTTGTTGTTTTTGGCTGCTTATGTGTGGTGTGTCGCCTATGATACTATCTACGCCATGGTGGATAGAGAGGATGATAGGCGTGTCGGCATTAAATCCAGCGCTTTAGCGCTGGGTAAGCATGATGTGATCTTTATTGCCGCTTTAGAGTCAGGTTTTGTTTTATTATTAAGTATTTTAGGTTTCTACTTACATTTACATTTCATCTATTTTGCGATGTTGGCGTTGGTCGTTGGCTTATTCATTTATCAACACTACTTGATTAAAGATCGAAAACCTGAAGCCTGTTTTAAAGCTTTTTTAAATAATGCATGGATAGGTGGTTTAATATTTTTAGGATTTTTTTTCGGTGTACATGTTTAAGATTACAGGCAAGAGGTGATCAGTGAAAACCAAGGTGATCTATCCCGGTACTTTTGATCCAATGACCAATGGCCATTTGGATCTGGTGCAACGTGCTGCGCGCTTGTTTGAAACGGTGATAGTTGCCGTGGCAAAGAATCCGAGTAAAGCACCAGCTTTTTCCGTCGATGAGCGTATCCGCTTAGCCAAGGCGGTGTTAGGCGATCTGAATAATGTGCAGGTACATGGTTTTGATGGTTTGCTCATTAATTGTGCGAAAGAATATAACGCGCATGTCATTTTACGTGGCTTGCGTGCGGTTTCTGATTTTGAGTATGAATTTCAATTGGCGAGTATGAATCGAAAAATGATGCCTGATTTGGAAACCTTATTTTTGACCCCAGCTGAACAGCATTCCTTTATCTCGGCGAACTTAGTCAGAGAAATTGCTAGTCTGGGAGGCAACGTGGCACAGTTTGTACCGGCAGTGGTGGCAGAGGCTTTACAAGCCAAGTTTAAACGAACGTGAGTATTGTCTTAGGTGTGAAATGGCGTTACTAATAACCGATGATTGTATCAATTGTGATGTCTGCGAGCCCGAATGCCCTAACGAAGCTATCATTCAGGGTGAGTTTATCTATGAAATTAAGCCCAATAAATGTACCGAGTGTGTAGGTCATTTTGACGCCCCGCAGTGTGTTGAAGTCTGTCCAGTAGCCTGTATCGTCATTAATCCTGAGCATAAAGAAACCCAAGAGCAGCTGTTATTGAAGTATCAAGGCTTGGTCAAAGCCGCTGGAGTGAAATAAAAAAACGCCGGTTGTTTTTTCGACCATCAGACCGCATAATATGCGTCTTTTAGAATTGCTTACATAAGAGGGCCATCATGGCAGTCCAAAAATCACGTAAATCTCGCTCCAAAAGAAACATGCGCCGTGCGCATGATGCATTAACTTCGCCAGCTGTCTCGATTGATGCAACCAGTGGCGAAACGCATATTCGCCACCATATCACCAAAGATGGCTACTATCGTGGAAAAAAGGTCCTAAAAGCTAAGGAATAACACCTTAAAATGTCTCGTTATACTCTGGCTATCGATGCTATGGGAGGCGATTACGGTCCCTCCGTCATAGTACCCGCTGTGCTCTTAGCTCTTCAGGAAGAGCCTCAGCTACACATCATACTTGTCGGTGACTTAGCTGCTTTGCAAGAGCAGATGAAACTGGCAAAAACCAAGCCTAGCGCTAGTCAATTGACACTGCACGCGGCGAGTCAAGTCGTATCCATGGACGAACCTCCGGCTTTGGCGTTGCGTAATAAAAAAGATTCTTCGATGCGCGTCGCGATTAATTTAGTCAAAGAAGGCGAGGCACAAGCTTGTGTCAGCGCCGGTAATACCGGTGCACTGATGGCGACGGCACGTTTTGTATTAAAGACCATACCAGGTATCGATAGGCCGGCTATCAGTGCGATGCTGCCTACCATGAAAGAACAAACCAAAGTGCGCGTCTTAGATCTGGGTGCAAATGTCGATACTGAAGTGGAACATCTATTACAATTTGCCATTATGGGCTCAGTATTAAGCTCTGAAATCGATAATATTCCCAGTCCGCGCGTAGCCTTATTGAATATTGGTGCTGAAGAAATCAAAGGCAATGAGCAAGTCAAAAAGGCGGCTGAATTATTAAAGAATGCCAATATCAATTACATTGGATACATCGAGGGCGATGCCATTTATCAAGGTTTAGCGGATGTCATCGTCTGTGATGGCTTTGTCGGCAACGTCGCGTTGAAAGTCACCGAAGGTGTGGCAAAATTAATGAGCCATTATATTAAATTAGCGTTTAATCGTAATTGGTTTTCACGTCTCTCCGGTTTAATGGCGTTACATGTATTGAAGGGATTACGTAAACAATTTGATCCGGCGCATTATAATGGCGCAAGCTTAGTGGGTTTGCGTGGCATAGTGATTAAAAGTCACGGTAGCGCGAACGTATTCGCATTTAAAAATGCGATTAATGAAGCCATCTTAGAAGTGCAAAAAAATATTCCCGAACGTATACGCGAACAAGTGACCGGTTTATTGAAGGAATCTGAACAGTCTTTATGAAATATTCACGGATTGCAGGCACCGGTAGTTATTTACCGGAAAGAATACTAACCAATGCCGAACTTGAAAAAATGGTGGCTACCACGGATGAATGGATAGTCGAACGTACTGGCATACGCGAACGTCATATTATTGGTCCTAACGATAGCACGGCGAGTATGGCGACCGCCGCTGCAAAAAACGCCTTGTCGGCGGCGGATGTTGCCGCGAAAGATATAGGGCTCATTATCGTTGCCACCAGTACACCCGATAAATTTTTTCCTAGTACCGCCTGTTTGGTACAAGCCGCGTTGGGTGAAGATGGTTGCCCGGCGTTTGATATCGTAGCGGCTTGCGCGGGTTTTAATTATGCCTTGAGTGTTGCGGATCAGTTTATTCGTAACGGTGTGGTTCAGACTGCGCTCGTCATAGGTAGTGAAAGCATGTCGAATATTATCAATTGGGAAGATCGTTCGACGTGTATTTTATTTGGTGACGGTGCGGGTGCGGTGGTACTACAAGCCGCTGCAGAGCCAGGTATTATTTCTGCACATCTGCATGCCGCGGGTTCTTATAAAGATTTATTGTCATTAGGCACCGGTTTAAAAAAAGATGATGCTCCGCATCTTAAAATGCAAGGCAGTGATGTGTTTAAGATTGCAGTGAAAAAATTAAGCGCGGTATTAGAGGAAACTTTAGCCGCGAATAAGATAGATAAAAAAGATATTGATTGGTTAATTCCGCATCAAGCCAATTTACGTATTATTCAAGCCATGGCGAATAAACTTAAAATGACGATGCAGCATGTGGTGGTGACCTTAGATCAACATGGCAATACATCGGCGGCTTCTATTCCGTTAGCGTTAGATGTCGCTGTGCGCGATGGTCGCGTGCAACGTGGACAATTATTGTTGATGGAAAGCTTTGGTGCAGGCTTAGCCTGGGGTTCGGCCCTAGTACGCTATTAAAATCATCGTCTTTTGTTTGATTTCGTTGTTGAAGAGGCTTTTCCGATGCTCACGTACTCTCATGTACGCTCCGCTTCTCAAAGCCTCTTCGCCTAGAACTCAAACAAAATACTTGATTTTTTATAATATTATTTAGATGAGTAATTATGACTAAAAAAATTGCATTTATTTTCCCCGGTCAAGGTTCGCAAACATTAGGCATGTTAGCGGAGTTTGCTAAAGACTATTCTTTAATTCAAGAAACATTCATGGAGGCTTCATACGTCTTAAAGTTTGATTTATGGGAATTGTGTCAAGAAGGTCCAGAGTCTGCACTCAATCAAACGGAAAATACCCAACCGGCTTTGTTGACAGCAAGCGTGGCTTTATGGCGTGTTTGGAAGCAACAGCATGGTATTAAACCAACCTTTATGGCCGGTCATAGCTTGGGTGAATATTCTGCATTAGTATGCGCCGATGCGCTGGACTTTGTGACAGCGGTACGTTTGGTAGCTGAACGAGGACGCTTAATGCAAGCAGCGGTACGACCTGGCGCCGGTGCGATGGCGGCCATCGTGGGTTTAGACAATGATCAATTACAGGTTTTATGTGAGTCGCTTGCTGAAGGTCAAGTCTTAACGCCAGCAAATTATAACGCTATCGGGCAAACGGTGGTGGCAGGAGACGCGGCGGCGGTGGGTCGCTTAGTCGAACACGCCAGACGAGCCGGAGCTAAATTAGCGAAGCTTATTCCCGTCAGTGTGCCATCGCATTGTGCTCTAATGAAACCCGCTGCTGAACATTTGGCAGAAACATTGCAAACTGTGCATCTTTCAGTACCGCATATCCCTTTTATCAATAATGTCGATGTCGGTATCGAACATGATCCGATCATGATAAAAAAAGCCTTAGTCGAACAACTGTATAATCCCGTACGTTGGGTAGAAATAATTCAAGATCTTGAGAAACGTGGGATCGAAGAATTCATTGAATGCGGTCCGGGTAAAGTATTAACCGGTTTAAATAAACGTATCACATCGATACCGACACTTTCGATCCAAGATCCAGAAATACTTCAAGAAGCTTTAATCGGTTAAAAGACATAGGAAAAATTATGTTATTACTCGCAAATAAAGTAGCGTTAGTGACGGGCGCCAGTCGCGGTATTGGTGCAGCGATTGCTGTCACGCTAGCACAACAAGGTGCATTGGTTGCTGGAACAGCAACCAGCGTTGCCGGTGCAGAAAAAATTTCCCACGCATTACAAGAGCAAGGCTTGAAAGGTAAAGGTTTTGTTTTAAATTTAAACGACGAAGCGTCGATGAAAAATTTAATGAGCGAATTAGCTACGTTTGGCCTACCTAATATATTGGTGAACAACGCGGGTATTACGCGTGATAACCTTTTATTGCGGATGAAAGCCGATGAATGGAATACTGTGCTAGAGACTAATTTAAGTGCCATTTTTAAATTAACGCAACTGTGTCTAAAGCCCATGCTAAAAGCACAGTATGGACGTATTATTAATATTGCTTCTATAGTAGGGTGTACAGGAAATCCAGGCCAAGCCAATTATGCCGCTGCAAAAGCCGGATTAATCGGTTTTACTAAAGCTTTGGCGCAAGAAGTTGCAACACGGCATATTACTGCTAATGTTGTGGCGCCAGGATTTATAGAAACCGATATGACCCGTCAATTAAATGAAAAGCAACGCACATCGTTACTAGAAAAAATTCCAGTGCGGCGATTAGGCTCACCGATGGACATCGGGCATGCCTGTGTTTTTTTAGCATCGGAGTGGGCTGACTATGTGACAGGTAACACTTTACATGTCAACGGCGGAATGTATATGAATTGAACAAGGATGGGTTGATAACATGGTTTAAGTTCATAAGCGTAAGCTTAATTAGTTAATTTGAGCAAAGTGACTTGCGTTCATTCAGGAATTGAATAAACTAAGCGACAGGTTTTATTTATACTAAATAGGGGAGATTCTCAGTGAGTACAATTGAAGAGCGTGTCAAGAAGGTAGTGGTTAATCAACTTGAAATAAAAGAAGAAGAAGCCACTATGGAAGCTTCTTTTGTCGATGATTTAGGTGCCGATTCTTTAGACACCGTAGAATTAGTCATGGCTTTAGAAGAAGAATTCGATACCGAAATCCCAGATGAAGAAGCGGAAAAAATTCGCACTATTCAGCAGGCCGTCGATTATATCAAACAACATCAAGTCGAAACTGAAGACTCTGAAGAAACTGAAGAATAATTACATCCAAAATAGAAGTCAGTTTTTTATTTGTAGGGGGCGAACGTGAAAAAAAAGCGACGTATAGTGGTAACCGGTGTGGGCATGATGACACCGTTAGGTCTTAATACCAAAACAACTTGGGAAGCGATATTAGCAGGAAAAAGTGGTGTCTCTGCTATCACCCAATTTGATGTTTCCGCTTTTCCCTGTCAAATTTCTGCCAGTGTCCGCGATTTTCAAGCGGAAAATTATGGTATTTCACCGAAAGATGGCCGCAAAATGGATTTATTTATTCAATATGGTTTAGCGGCAGCGATAGAAGCGATGACCGATTCAAAACTAGAAGTGACTGAAAAAAATGCCGATAGGATCGGTGTTGCAGTAGGTTCTGGAATTGGTGGTTTACCTTTTATTGAAGAAAATCACAGTAAATTAGAACAAGGTGGCCCTAGGAAAATATCTCCTTTTTTTATACCGGGTGCTATTACCAATATGTTAGCCGGTCAAATTTCTATACGCTATGGATTACGCGGTCCTAATATTGCGGTGGTAACGGCCTGTACCACGGGTACGCATAATATCGGTTTGGGTGCGCGGACTATACTTTATGGTGATGCGGATGTCATGGTAGTTGGCGGTTCAGAAATGGCGACGACACCGTTAGGTTTAGGTGGATTTTCCGCTTGTCGTGCTTTATCTAATCGTAATAAAGATCCGCAAGCGGCCAGTCGTCCGTGGGATAAAGCACGTGATGGTTTTGTATTAGGTGATGGCGCCGGTATTTTAGTGCTAGAAGAATATGAACGTGCCAAACAACGCAATGCACCGATCTACGCCGAACTGGTAGGTTTTGGCATGAGTGCCGATGCTTATCATATGACCAGTCCTGCGCCAGACGGTCAGGGTGCGATGACAGCGATGCTGAACACCTTGCATGATGCGAATATCGATAAAGAAAAAGTGGCCTATATCAATGCGCATGCCACGTCGACATTACAAGGCGATTATTTAGAGTTAAGAGCCATCCGTCGTGTGTTTGGCGAATACGCCAAGAAGATGGCGATTAGTTCGACTAAATCGATGACCGGCCATTTGCTAGGTGCTGCGGGTGCGGTGGAAGCTATTTTTACCATTTTAGCACTCAAAGAACAAAAAGCGCCGCCGACCATTAATTTAGATAATCCAGGCAATCCACCTGAGCTTAATATTCCCGATGATGATTTTGTCGATCTGAATTTTGTCCCGAATGTACCGCAAGAATTAAAAATGGATTATGCGTTATCTAATTCTTTTGGATTTGGTGGAACCAATGCGTCATTGCTTTTTGCAAGATTGTGAGATCTAATGACTAAGAGATTGACTCTGATTGCGTTAGTCATTCTGGTCGTCGCTTTTTTATTCACGTATTTTATTGCGCATTATCACCGGTTTTTGGAGTCGCCTTTAAGTAAAACGCAAACGATACACATCGTATTTGCACCAGGTGCTTCGGTGCATCATTTAATCGCGGATTTACAGCAGCTAGGCGACATGCCACATCCGCGGTATTTTTTATTTTTAGCCTATATTAAAGGGGCGACGAATAAATTAAAAACCGGCGAATATCAGTTTGATCCAGGTACTACTCCCGGTCAGTTGCTGGACCAAATGTTAGCGGGAAAAGCCATTTTTCATCGTTTTACCATTGTTGAAGGGTGGACCTTTCAACAGTTAATCAACGCATTAAATAATTTGGCGGTTGTTAAACACCAACTAAAAAATGTATCTTCGGAACAAATCTTAGCTAATTTGGGTTTACCGGCTCAGAATCCTGAAGGGTTATTTTATCCCGCGACTTATTATTTCAGCGCTGGATCTAAAGATAGCGATTTATTAAAATGGTCCTATCAGTTAATGGAAAAAAAATTAGATGAAGCCTGGAAAGCGCGCGCTGACGATTTACCGTATAAAACCCCTTATCAAGCACTGATAGCCGCGTCCTTGGTTGAAAAAGAAACCGCAATTGCTAAAGAGCGACCGATGATTGCGGGTGTGATCAGGCGGCGTTTGCAGGCGGGTATCCCTTTGCAGATTGATGCGAGTATTATTTATGGTTTAGGTGTACATTATAACGGTAAATTAACCGTTGAAGATTTACGTAAGGATACACCGTACAACACGTATACACGCAAAGGTTTACCACCTACACCGATCGGCAGTCCGAGCTTGGCTTCCATCATTGCCGTTTTGCATCCGGATCATAGTCAAAATTTATATTTTGTGGCAAAAGGCGATGGTACCCATCAGTTTTCTGCGCATTTAGCTGAACATAATTTAGCGGTACAACTTTATCAACTCGATCGACGTTATCCGTACGTGAAGAAAAGAAGATCCTGTCAAAGTCTTTGGTATTTAAGTAAGTCGCTGCGGGCGTTTTTTTGTAAACTGAATGAACTTTAGTATCTTCTATCCTGTTTAATGTATATAGCGAATTAAGCTGACTAACACAGTGGCTTGAACGGCAGAAACGCCAAGTACCCATTTAGCTATCGATGAGACATGGAGAGCACGAAGTGCGGTCGAAGAGCCCGCGATAGGCGTGCGTTGACGGGCGAAGCAGGAAACGCATCACGCCGTCAAGTCATGGTGGTAGCCACTGCACGCAGCCC
>JBDKHQ010000046.1:0-3739 GCA_039797585.1 Pseudomonadota bacterium
TCTAACACATAAGTATGTAAGGCATTACCCAAGATCTGAGGCGGTGTTGCCGACTCGGATTTATAATCTGGATTTAAATACTTATACCAATAGTGATAAGGAGAACGTTTAAACTCCATTAAACCACTACGACTTATTCCAGGCCCCTGATGGTAAGCTTCGGATGATAAACTATAGATACCTGGCTTAATGTTTTTCTCAGACGCTATAATCTTCAACACAAAACCCCCTTTTAGCCGCTGTCTCTTCGGCAGCATAACAAGCTTGTTTGTCTGCTTCTTTTTCTAGTGCGCTATCAATACAATAAGACACATGGGCGTATTTCTTGGGAGGGGGTTCAATTAAAACTTCAACTAGATGTTCGTAAAGTTTATATAAACTCTGTGGGGAACCTTTAGTTTCTAGAATATCGACAACTAGTTCATTTAAATTACCAAACTCGGCATCAATAACAAGCTGTTTATTTTCTCGAAGTGCAGCAATGCCTAAAGCCCATCGCATGTCCTCGTTTAAATCAATATAACGTGTAGCTTTTTGATTGCGTACGGCATGCTCGATCAGGGAATCAAAATCATCCCAAATGGGTATTTTATTTTGCATATAACGCTTAGCATTACCAGAATAAATCATTTTGCCAAGTGCTTTATGTAGTACTAAATTAGGCAGATTAGACATGTAGCACCTCCGCATCAGAGTGTGCTTTGTAACTTTCATTTAAGTGTTTTATATGATTAGGTAAATAAAAGCTGAACTCTTCTAAGAAGGAAAATTTATTATCGTATCTGGGTGGTAATTCTTTAAGTGCATCATTAAGCGTAGCTAAAGGAGTCTCCCCTTTATCTAATAAGCTTTGACAATGACAAGCTTGCGTTTCGATAGTAAATAAAATTTCAGTGAGCTTATCTTTCAATTTATATAGTTCTTTAACTAAATAATTGATTTGAGATAGATAATCACTGGCATATTTTTTTATATCAGGATATTGACTGATAAGTTTAGACATGTGCCACCTCCTTTGCGCCTAAGCATTGGAGTAAAGCTTTGAAGCCCTCAAATGCTTCTATATCTTCAGCCCCTTGGCGAAGATATTTAATCCCCTGGCTTTGACAAAGGGATAAGCTTAAAAATTCAGTTAATGGTATTCCTCCTCTATCAAGCAGGTTATGCGAGGCTTTCGTACATTCTTCAACCAAAGATAAAAGCTGTTTTAATGTTTCTATTAAATCGTTGAGTTCGTGAGAAATTTCATACCCCTGTGACAGATAATCACAAGCGGGTTGTTTTAGGTGGGCGAATTGATCTAGTATCACGTTAGCCATGATTTACTCCTAACAAGTATATTGTGGTTAGCATTGCCAAAGTGTTACAGCACTTTGGTAATACGGGGGTGCAAATGCACCCCTTTTCTTTAATCTTCTTAATAATAATCAAAAGCACCATTTCTGTCAAACATAATGTTTTGTTATTGTTTGACAAAAATGCTATTTTTCATCACCATAGGTAAAATTTAATGATTTATTCAAATTTTTATATAGGTAGAACTAAGTGATCGTTAAAAGCTCTTCTTGTAGGTTAAATAAAGATAAATTAGTTTATATGAATCTAAAGGTTCCAAAAGATTTAAGAGACTCTTTTAAAGCAAAAGTAGCTAGCAAAGGGGAAAAAATGCTTCCTGTTTTAATAGAGTATATGAGAAATTACGTAAAAAAATAAATATCGTCTACGCATTTATTGTTTACTCAAATTGATATTATTAAAATGGAAAAATTAGTTAATTCTAAAATCTCAAGAATAGCTTGTGAACTACCTACAGAAATGGCTAATGCTTTTAGATCTAAGGTTGCAGCGGAAGGTCTAAATATAAAGGAAGTGATGACTAAGTTAATTGAAGATTATTTAAAAAAAGGAAATAAAAAATTCTGATATCTATTTTATAGATTAAAAATTTAAGGTTTGATTCAATTCACTAATTTAGCAGATTATTTAACATTTTTTTAGATGTTAAATAAGTTAAAATCTTATCTCTGCTAAATCACAAATAAGGATAATAAGAAGTGAAAACTACTATTCATCAACCACATGACTCTTTATTTCGAAATTATCTTACGGATATCAACATGGCAAAAACCTTTTTCCAGGTTTATTTGCCAGAAGATATTAAGACCTTATGTGATCTTTCTTCTTTAAGACTTGAACCTGGTTCCTTTGTTGAAAAGAACCTACGAAAACATTTTTCTGATATTTTATATTCTGTACAGATGAAAGGAGAACAAGGGTATCTTTACCCACTAATTGAACATGAAACTACTCCTGAAAAAATGACTCCTTTTAAAATTTCTCGATATGTTCATGCAATTATGGATCAACATCTAAAGCAAGGGTATGCAGACTTGCCTATAGTAGTACCTATTTTATATTATCGTGGCAAAGTGACTCCTTATCCATATAAGGGAGATATTCTTGATTGTTTTGGGAAAAATAAAGCACTGGCTGAAAAGATTTATTTAAGGCCTTATCTTGTTATTGATATAGCCTCTATGTCAGACGACGAGATAAGAGAGCACGGAAATATAGCTATTCTCGATTTTGCTCAAAAATACTCTGCCTTAAACCGAGATATTCAAGATTGGATAGAAAATATAGTGGAAGAGCTTGAAAAGGGCTATCTGACCAGTGAACAATGCCAAGCTTTACTGTATTATACCTTTAGAGAGGCGGATACTTATGACGTTAAAAAGCTGCTAGAAAGGCTACAAAATATTCGAATCTATGAGGAAGATATAATGAGTGTTGCACAAAAAATTGAACAGCAAGGTTTACAGAGAGGTCTAGAACAAGGCCTGCAGCAAGGTCGGCGCGAAGAAGATTTAGTGATTGCTAAAAGAATGCTGTCTAGAGGAACTGATCGCGGATACATTAAAGATGTTATAGGACTTTCTGATCAAGATTTGCTCAGCTTAGAGAAATAATAAGCGCTATTTAATAACATAGATTATGTATTATTGAATAATTCAGCGAAGGAGGTAAAGCTTCCCAAACGTTATTTTTTTAATTCGGCTTTTTCTCAATTACAGTATATTTCTTATCTAATTTTTTACACTTTTCCTTCCTTTAAGTTCTTTATCCTTTTACACTAGCAAAGACAATTAAAATAACATGCTATTGATATAAGGATAGAAATGGCCTTATCGACTCGGCAACTTTCTTCAGAAAAATTAATCGGCTTTATTGAACGAATTACCTTTCACAGTGAAAAAACAGGTTTTTGCGTCTTGAAGGTAAAAGCCAGAGGACGTCGGGATATTGTGACGGTCATTGCACAGGCTGCTCGTGTTTTAGCAGGTGAATCTATTGAAGCACTGGGGGGATGGACGCACCATAAAGAGCATGGCTTGCAATTTAATGCCGCACAACTGCGTATTATTCCGCCTACTAGCCTTGAGGGAATCGAAAAATACCTAGGCTCTGGCTTGGTCAAAGGAATAGGTCCTTATTTTGCAAAACAGCTGGTTAAGGTATTGGGGGCTGCTGTTTTTGATGTCATTGAGAACACTCCTGAACGATTAGGTGAAGTACCCGGTATTGGTAAAAAACGACAACAAAAAATCCTAGCCGGTTGGCGAGTGAGTCGCTATGCTCACGAAAAATTTCGGCCATCCTGACCCCGAAATTAATTCGCATCACGCGACTAAAATTAGGCCGCGACGTCCTGCGTCCGGCACGCACTGGCCCATTCTAG
>JBDKHQ010000047.1:0-33403 GCA_039797585.1 Pseudomonadota bacterium
CTGGATAAAATATCTAGTAACGCTTTTCCAGCATGACCTTTTAAAGGTAGGTTAGAGTTTTGTAAAATTAGTTGTATCTTACGCCGTATTAATGGAATGCTACGAGGATCACTATGATAAACCGTCGAAGTATAAAGACCTATAAAACGTCTTTCTCCAATTAATTCTCCCTGTCCATTAAAACGTTTGACACCAATATAATCGGCATAAACCGATCGATGCACTCGCGATTTGCTATTGGTCTTAGAGATAACAAGAACTTGTGGAGAAAAGGCTAAACGACGGGCTTCGGGAGGTAATTCTGTTAAAGGTTTTTCTTCTTTGCTTTTCGTTTCATCTCTTAACACACCTAAACCAGATTTTTTGATCATGCGCAATGTCTTATGATCTTTACTTAAATCATAATCACGGCAACCTAAAAAGGTAAAATGATCATTCAACAACCAAGCCAAAAAGTCTTTAGATTCTGCAACATCTTCAGGATCATAAGGCGGCGAATTTTGCTCCAGTTCCTGTAAGCAACTTTGCATCCTGGATCGCATTTCGGGCCAATCGTTTACAACTAAACTAACCTGTTCCAAAACCTTTTCTAGCTTTTTAGCCAGCTTATTAAGAATTTCAGTATTTGCCTCTTTATCAATTTCCAAGTAAATTAAGGCTTCAGTTTGTTTATCTGCTATGGCATCGTAGGGTAAAACCTCTATTACTTTTCCCTGCTGATCGCGTCGTAATTTTATATTGCCAAAATGAATATTGAAAAAAATATTAAACCCTTGCCGGTTAATCTCCATTCGAGTGGAATCTACTAAGAAAGGCTTATCCTCGGCAACGATTTGAACAATGCTATATTTGCTTTCCCAACCATCTTTTTCAAAACTAGGATTGTAAATGCGAATTTTTGCCTGACCAGGCAAACGTTGGTAAATAAGGCTCCAATGAGAAGCAAGTGCCGCCGCAAGTTTTTCTGCGGAACGACTTTCCAATGTTTCTAAATCGGTATGGGCGTAATACTGCTGAGCAAAAGTAGTAAATAACTTAGATTGCTCTTTTGGCACTTTTTGTAGTGCAAATGTTAAAATTTTATCTATGATCGATTTATAAACGCGGTTAGTAAGGTTGTTCATATTGAACTATAAGATTGAGTGATAACAAATTCCCCATACTAGTTGGCGAGCTATCCTAAAATCCATCACTCCTGTTTATATACTCTTTGTACCTGAGTATAACCAATAGACACATTATGAGGGGTCAAGTAAACTAGCACATTGTAATACGCTCCCTGCAAAAAACCAATGAAAACAATCTAATTTTTATGTCAGCTTCTAATAGCGATTCAGCAGAAATCAGCAAATTTACACTTATGGCTGAGCAATGGTGGGATACTGAGGGTATATGCAAACCCCTACATATCATCAACCCTCTACGCTTAGAATTTATGATGGCAGAACAAGCTCTACTAGATCAAAAAGTAATCGATATCGGTTGTGGGGGAGGGATATTAACAGAAGCACTCGCCAAAGTAGGCGCGCAAGTCACCGGTATCGATAAAAGTGATGCTCTTATAGAAGTTGCTCAAAAACATGCTGCCGAAAACCAACTCTCGATCAAATATCACCTGACCGATGCAGAGTCATACGCTAAAAAACATAGTCAGTCCTTCGATGTCGTATGCTGCATGGAGCTATTAGAACACGTTCCTGACCCCAGCTCGCTCATACAAGCGTGTAGTGACCTAGGTAAACCAGGCGCAAGTATTTTTTTTTCTACTATTAACCGTAATCCACGTGCTTATTTATTGGCTATACTCGGTGCGGAGTATTTCTTAAAACTTTTACCTCGAGGGACACATGATTATAAAAAATTTATCCGCCCTTCTGAATTAACTGCTGCAGCCCGACAAGCTAATTTGATGCTGCAAAAGTTTCAAGGTATCTACTATAATCCTCTAATCCAATATTATGCCTTAGGAAAAGATATCCGCGTCAATTATCTTGCTGCTTTTAAAAAGCGGTCTTAAGTCCATGCCATTTTCAACCTTAAAGCATTCCAAAATATACTCACAGCAATTGGGCTTTTGGCAAGGCGCCGCGAAGATGAGCAACCGGAGTGTATATGTCTATACATGAGGATTGCGAACTGAGCGGGAACACCGCCAAAAATTCAAGTGCGAAGAGTATCCGCGGAATACTTTTTGACCTCGACGGAACCTTACTTGACACCGCTACTGACTTAACGGCTGCTCTCAATCATGTTTTAATCTCACAACAAGCGAAACTCTTATCTGTTAATGACGTTCGTCCGGCGATATCTTCCGGAGTGGCCGGCTTACTAAATCTAGGGCTCCAGATCAACATAAAAAATCCGATTTTCCCCGGCTTGCGCAAACAATTTCTCGACTATTACACACAACATATTTGTGTACACACTCATTTATTTCCAGGCGTGGAAACTTTAATTAATTACTTACAAGAAAAAAAATGGCCCTGGGGTATTGTCACTAATAAATCCGCTATTTTAACTGAGCAATTAATTAAGAAATTCCCGCTACTTAATAAAGCTAAGTGCATTATCGCGGGAGATACACTCAAATATAGTAAACCTCATCCCCAGCCCTTATTGCATGCCAGCAAATGTATCGCCTGTCTTCCGGAACACTGCGTTTATGTGGGTGATGCTAAGCGTGATATTGAAGCCGCTAATGCCGCCGGTATGTATAGTCTTATCGCATTATACGGTTATATCAAGGATAAAGAAGATGTAAATACTTGGAACGCAAGTGGAACTATCTCAAATCCTCTCGATATTATTGATTGTTTAAAACAATCAAGGCTTTAATTTTAAAGACTCATCATGACTTTCAACTTCGCAGAGACACTAATATTCGTTAATGCTAAAGCAGAAAAACGAGTATAAAAAATTCTCTGTTCATAGCATCGAATGTAATGAGCGTCGCTACCCAAATGCTGTTGAGTATTTTCCTAGATTACCGCGCACTATGCGCTCGCAATGACGAATAAGAAGTTATTACCCACGCTGAAATTCTTTTTTTGCTATACTTAAATTTTTCATTCTACCGAGTATAGAGATGGCCATTAATTTGCTAGAACCTACCTTACGGGTAAAAACCAGACCTAATGATGCCAATAAAGCCGGTGATATTTTTGGCGGTTGGTTGATGTCGCAAATCGATATTGCTGGGGCAATTGCTGCGGCGCAACGTGCCAAGGGACCCGTTGTTACGGTTGCTGTCAAAGAATTAAAATTCTTACAACCGTTATTTATTTATGATATCGCGAGTTTTTATACCAAAATTACTTCCGTAGGAAAAACTTCAGTAACTATTGAAGTAGAGGTCTACGCAGAACGTTATCAAGAGGGCGTGAATGAATCTACACAAATTAAAGTTTCAGAAGCAATTCTAGTTTATGTTGCCGTATCAAAACCTGGAGAAAAACGTTTAATTCCAGATGAATGATGCAACTAAGCATCACTACCTATAGATATTTCTGCATTAGGTAGCGTTATATTTAATTCTAATATTGAACAGTTTCCAGTTCGTTCCAACTCAACCTTTACTTGGTCTTGATCAATATCGACATATTTAGCAATAACTTCAATCAATTCCTGCTGTAATTTCGGTAAAAAGTCAGAATTATTATCGGTTCTACGTTCATGAGATACAATAATTTGTAAACGCTCTTTAGCAAGCATCGCAGTATTTTTAGGTTTATTTCTAAAAATATAATTTAATAAGCTCATGTCGCCACCTCCTCACGGCCAAAGAGACGACTTAACAAACCTTTCTTTTCTAATTTAATAAATTTAAAAGGTATGTCTTCGCCTAATAAACGTGAAACTGCATCCGCATACGCCTGATGCGCATCACTTTCTCCATTCAATGTAACTGGAACACCTGCATTAGAAGCACGTAATACCGCTTGTGATTCTGGAATAACACTCAATAGAGGAATAGACAGTATATCCAATACATCATCCACGCTAAGCATATCTCCATTTTTTACGCGTGTTAAAGAATAACGTGTCAAAAGTAAATGTTGTTTCACAGGCTCAAGACCTAATTCAGCGCGTCTTGATTTGCTATCTAGGATCCCTAACATTCTATCGGAATCTCTAACAGAAGAAACTTCTGGGTTACTAACAACAATAGCTGTATCGGCAAAATACATGGCTAAAGTTGCACCCCGTTCTATTCCGGCAGGTGAATCACAAATAATATAATCGAAATCTTTTTTGAGTTCTTCTAAAATTTTTTCCACGCCTTCTTTGGTCAAGGCATCTTTATCTCGCGTTTGTGAAGCAGGTAAAATATAAAGATTTTCGAGTCTTTTATCTTTAATTAAGGCTTGTTTAATATTTGCTTCGCCGCGAATCACGTTCACAAAATCAAAAACAACGCGCCTTTCACAACCCATAATCAGATCGAGATTACGTAAACCAATATCAAAATCAATAACGACTGTTTTAAAGCCACGGAAAGCAAGGCCTGCGGCTATTGCAGCACTACTTGTCGTTTTACCGACACCGCCCTTTCCAGATGTAACAACAATAATTTCAGCCAAGGGTTGCTCCTATTATCAATTTAAGGAATATTGTAGCGATTATTTCAGCTAAGATTATTTTTTAGATTCGGTTATTGGCATTGCTATGTAAGTGCTCACGCTATATATTGGTGAACACACTACTAAAATACCCTATATAGGCTAATGTTACTGGATTTCCTTAAGAAGTGGAAGTTTTCTTACACAAAAGATTAAAGTTTATTTTTTGTGCAATATAAATACAATACGACTTAATGTTTCTTGGCTAATCATTTTTATCTCTAGTCCAATGCTAAGCACCGATCAACTGCAAGCTGCATATATTTTGCACACCCGTCCTTATCGAGACACTAGTTTATTGATAGACGCATTTACCGCTTCACAAGGTAGAATAAACCTTATTGCCAAAGGTGCCCGTGGAGTACGCGGGAAAAAATCACGCTTCAAAGGATCATTACAAGCTTTTGTACCATTACTCCTTTCCTGGCGCGGAAAAACTGATCTCATGAATTTACTCAATGCAGAACCCCATCCTACTCCTCTTCCGCATTTGACAGGTAAACTTTTAGTTTGTGGTCTTTATCTCAATGAACTATTAATCCGTTTACTTTATCGTTACGATCCTTACCCGCACTTATTCCAAGCTTATCAAACGGCGCTGTGCAGCTTATCTGACAATCCAGTTATTGCTTTACGTGTGTTTGAAAAAAAACTACTCGCTGAATTGGGTTATGCTTTATACCTGGATAAGGATAGTCAAACTAACGAAGCTCTTTTACCCGAACAGTCTTACCAATTTATTCCGAGTCAAGGCTTGGTGGTTTGCTTAAATAAATCACTCCCTAAGCAATCGATTTTTTCTGGCGCATCTCTTTTGGCGATGCACCATGAATCATGGGCAGCTCCTACACACTTATTAGATGCAAAACGCTTATTTCGTCTTGCTTTAAACTATCTGCTCGAAGGAAAAATTATTCGTAGTCGTGAATTACTGCTGTCATAATACTGGTAATTGCAATTCACAAAGCTATTTTTAATTATTGAGGCAAGAATATGCTGGTTTTAAAGGATCAATACGTTGACGTGCGAGTTGGCATCTACTAATATCACCGTTTAATACGTTAAGTGGCGATTAAAAGCACCCACTTAAACCATTATACTTAGAACAATACACCAACATTTATGGGGCTCATATGAAGTTTCACATCCATTGCTTACTATCTATCCTAGGCCTATCGCTATTAGCAGGCTGTGCATCTTCTTTATCGCCTGATGTATATACCGCAAGTGGCGCCGGACAAGTCCATCGTGTGGTTAAGGGTGTGGTAACAAATAGCCGAGTTGTAAAAGTAACTGGAAATGGCGGACTTGGTGCCGGAGGAATAGCCGGGGGTGCTCTAGGCGCTATTGCTGGTTCCGAAATAGGTGGAGGGCGAGGTAGTTTAGCTAGTGGCATTGGTGGCGCCCTATTAGGTGGTTTTGTAGGCAATGAGATTCAAAAAGGCCTTTCAACACAAACAGGTGTTGAATATGTCGTTAAGCTTAAAAATAACTCGTTAATTTCAGTCGTACAAGCGCCGATGCCAACTTTTAACCGCGGCCAACATGTGTTAGTGCAATATGGCGCGGGCGGTCGTCCACGCATCATTGCTGATCCTGATTACTACGCACGTTAATCATCTCATTCTTAAATTGCTTAGGTAAAGGGAAGTTAAATTTCTTCCCTTTTCTCAGGAAAAAAAATGCCTACGAATAAGCTCAGTAAACGCAATCTGTTTTCTACTCTATTATTAGGGTTTGCATCCGGCTTACCACTCGCATTAACCTCTAGCACACTACAAGCTTGGTTTACCGTCACCGGAGCCAGTTTACTTGCTATTGGAAGTTTAAGCTTAATTGGGCAACCTTATGTTTATAAGTTTTTATGGGCGCCTTTACTTGACAGATGGATACCTCCCCTCTTAGGAAGACGCCGTGGTTGGATTATTCTAATTCAATTGGCTCTTATAATAGCTATTATTGGTATGGCTTTAGCAAATCCGCATACCAGCGCCACCTTATTGATCACGGTTGCTTTCCTAGTTGCTTTCCTTTCAGCTTCACAAGATATTGCCATCGATGCTTACCGAACAGATATTCTTAAACCTAACGAGCGAGGGTTAGGAACCACACTTTATAGTTGGGGCTATAGAGCAGCCATGTTGGTTTCTGGTGCCTTAGCACTTGCGCTGGCTGAGTATATAGGCTGGCGTAACACTTATTTGCTAATGGCTGCTTTAATAGCAATTGGTCTCTTTGGCGCTTGGTTTGGTGAAGAACCTATCGATGAACAAGAAAAACATCCTCCTACCTCTCTCTATTCTGCCATTGTTGACCCTTTTAAAGAGTTTTTAAGTCGAAAATCGGCTTGGCTTATCTTATTGTTCATAGTCTTATACAAATTTGGTGATGCACTCAGCATTTCATTAACCACACCCTTTCTAATTCGCGGCTTAGGTTTTTCTTTAAGTACGGTAGCTTTTGTAAATAAAGGTATAGGTTTTTTTGCAGCAATGCTAGGTCTTCTGGCCGGCGGTGTCTTAATGGCACGTATTAGTTTATTTCGTGCCTTATTATATTTTGGCATTTTACAAGCCTTGGCCATTTTAGCTTTACTACAACTCGCTATCGTAGGACATAATTACCATTGGTTAGTTTTTGCTATTTCTATAGACAGCTTTTGTAATGCTATGGCGAGTATTGCCTTTGTAGCCTTACTGATGAGCTTATGCAACCATCGTTATACTGCAACACAGTTTGCTCTATTTTCAGCGTTAGCGGGTACCGGACGGGTTTTCGTTGGGCCTTTGGCGGGTTTAATAGTTAGCCATTTCAATTGGCCTATATTTTTTCTAGTATCTTTAGCCACTTGCTTGCCTGGATTAGGCTTATTATGGTACTTACGTGATAACTTTAATAATAATCATCATTCCGCTATTGTCGTCGATAAAACTGCTTGAAACAGCTAATTATTCTAGAACCATAATCGCCTCTATTTCCACCTTAGCTCCCATGGGTAAACTTACCACACCAATAGTACTTCTTGCGGGATAAGGTGGATTAAAATAGTCTGCCATTACTGTGTTAATAATAGGAAAATCAGCGAGATCTTGTAGAAAAATAGTCAATTTAACCAGCTGTTTTAAATCTCCTCCGGCGGCTTTGGCCACTGCTGCTAAATTCTCAAATATTTGTTTAACTTGGTCTTCAATACTTCCTTCAACCAAAACTCCAAGCTTAGGGTCTAAAGGAATTTGACCTGATAAATAAACACTACTCCCCATTTTAATGGCTTGCGAATAGGCACCTATGGGTGCAGGCGCATCTTCAGTGTGCACGGCTATTTTGTTTGCCATTAAACAACTCAAAAAAATAAGTAAAAATCCAGTAAATTTTACCATATCCGACTTGAATTTTCTTAGCATGCTCCCCATATAAAGTGATGTTGGTGTGGTAAAGTTAACTTATTGTACTCTTTATCAAACATCATTATGATTAGCCCCTGCTGCTGAGGGGTTAATTTGATTAATATCCTCATTTTGACAGTAATTCTTAAGGAGAAATCTGCATGAGTGTTGCATTAGAAAAACCTTTAGTTGAAAATTTAGTTCCTATGAACGATCGCATTCTTGTCAAACGCGATGAAGAAGAAGAAAGATCTGTAGGCGGCATTGTTATTCCAGACACAGCAAAAGAAAAGCCTGTTAGGGGTTCAGTAGTCGCTGTAGGACATGGTAAACGCTTGAAATCAGGTCAAATTCAGACCTTAAGCATTAAAGTGGGCGATAAAATATATTTTGGAAAATATAGTGGAACTGAAATCAAACTTGATGGCAAAGAATATCTCATCATGCGCGAAGATGACGTTCTGGCGTTAATCAAAGATTAATCACAATTCTAACCCTTATTTTTATTCAGAGGAATTAATAAAATGGCTGCAAAAGTTTTACAATTTGGTGTAGATGCACGTGCTTCTATCCTACGAGGTGTTGATATACTAGCAGAGGCTGTCAAAGTAACTTTAGGTCCTAAAGGTCGAAATGTTATTTTAGACAAAAGTTTCGGCGCTCCTACCATTACCAAAGATGGTGTTTCCGTTGCAAAAGAAATTGAACTCAAAGATAAATTTGAGAACATGGGTGCACAAATGGTCAAAGAAGTGGCCTCTCAGACTTCAGACGAAGCCGGCGATGGTACAACCACTGCGACTGTACTAGCTCAAGCTATTCTACGTGAAGGAATGAAAGCCGTTGCTGCTGGCATGAACCCAATGGATCTTAAACGAGGTATTGATCTCGCAGTGACTGATGCGATAGAAGCATTACAAGCTATTTCAAAACCTTGTGATGAGGATCATTGGATTACGCAAGTAGGTACTGTTTCGGCTAATGACGATAAAGCGATTGGTGAAATTATCGCTAAGGCGATGAGCAAAGTGGGTAAAAAAGGAGTTATTACCGTAGAAGATGGTTCTGGCCTGAAAAATGAACTCGATACAGTGGAAGGTATGCAATTTGACCGCGGCTATCTCTCACCTTACTTCATCAACAACCAACAAAGCATGGCTTGCGAATTGGACAATCCTTATATTTTGTTAGTGGATAAGAAAATCTCTAATATTCGCGAAATGCTACCTGTGCTTGAAGGTGTTGCTAAAGCAGGTCGTTCTTTATTCATCATCGCAGAAGATGTGGAAGGCGAAGCATTAGCTACCTTAGTCGTAAATACCATTCGTGGCATCGTCAAAGTTTGTGCGGTGAAGGCACCTGGTTTTGGTGACCGCCGTAAAGAAATGCTAAAAGACATAGCTATTTTAACCAAAGCTAATGTTATCGCTGAAGAAATTGGCTTAAACCTTGAAAAAACTTCTTTAGAAGACTTAGGTTCGGCGAAACGTGTTGTTATCACTAAAGATAATACCACTATCATCGACGGCCAAGGTGAAAAAAGCATGATCCAATCTCGAATAGATGAGATTGATGCTCAAATTAAAATCAGCACGTCTGACTACGACAAAGAAAAGCTACAAGAACGTTCAGCTAAACTATCCGGTGGTGTTGCTGTTATCAAAGTCGGCGCCGCTACTGAGATGGAAATGAAAGAGAAGAAAGCTCGTGTAGAAGACGCGCTACATGCAACCCGCGCTGCGGTTGAAGCAGGTATTGTTCCTGGGGGTGGCGTCGCTTTAATTCGTGCGTTAAGCGCTTTAAAAAATCTTAAAGGCATTAACTCGGATCAAGCACATGGTATTCGTATCGTTGCTGATGCAATGTGTTCACCTTTACGTCAAATTGTTACTAATGCTGGTGGACGTCCTGATGTCGTTATTGATCAAGTACTGCATAGTACAGAAGTTAACTACGGCTACAATGCGGCAACCGGTGAATACGGCGACATGATAAAAATGGGTATTTTAGATCCTACTAAAGTAACTCAGACTGCATTACAAAATGCAGCTTCCATCGCCGGTCTCATGATTACCACAGAATGCATGGTTGCCGAAATCCCTAAGAAGGATGAAGGCGCTGGTGCTCATGGTGGTGATATGGGTGGTATGGGCGGAATGGGTGGTATGGGCGGAATGATGTAAGCTTCCTACCCGAGATCGTCTAGTTTCATAAAAAACCCCGCTTCCGCGGGGTTTTTCTTTTTCAATGAATTAACTGCTACACTTAATAAACTGTGTAAAATGATCTCCTATATGAGGAATTATTTTTATGTTTAGTCGTATTTTGTTATTTTTAGGCACTAATATTTTAGTTATTGCTACTATTTCTATCGTTACCAATTTATTAGGGTTACATAGTTATCTCACCTCTCACGGAATTAATTATCTATCATTAGCTATTTTTTGTGCGTTATGGGGTACCGCAGGGGCCTTTATTTCACTGTTCACATCAAAATTCATCGCCAAAAAAAGCATGGATTTAAAAATTATTGATCCCAACGCTGCTGTTGGTGAAGAAAAAAACATACTTGAAGTTATTCATAATTTAGCACGCAAGGCAGGATTGAAGGTTTTGCCTGAAGTAGGCATTTATGATTCAGCTGAGCTGAATGCTTTTGCAACAGGTCCGACTAAAAATAATTCTTTAGTGGCTGTTTCTAGTGGTTTACTTCAAAAAATGAATCCTGATGAAATTGAAGGCGTACTAGGACATGAAATCACTCATATCACTAATGGGGATATGGTTACCATGACGCTTATATTAGGCATAATCAATGCTTTTGCACTTTTTTTATCACGTATCGTCGCTTATGTAATCTCTGTAGGCGCTGCTGGACGGGATAATAATGAAGGATCGATAAGTGGACCTGGACCGATGTTTTTTATGCTATCTATGGTATTTGATATTCTGTTTACATTCTTGGGTAGTATTTTAGTGGCCGCTTTTTCCAGACATCGCGAATACCGTGCTGATAAAGGAGGAGCCCAGCTAGCTGGACGGGATAAAATGATAGAAGCATTAAAAGCCTTACAAAAGGCAATGGAACCCGAAGATACACGCGCCCCTTCCTTATCAACTTTAAAAATATCACATAAAAGTGGTGGGTTTCGCGCTTTATTTTCAAGCCATCCCCCCTTGGAATTACGCATCGAACGTTTACAAAGAGGAACTTAATACAAACATTACAATTACAAAAATGGTCTACAAATCGCCTTGCTCCTTTGCATATTCCATCAAACCACCGCGGAAAGGAGCAAACCCTGCACCAAATATAATTCCAGCGTCGATCAAATCCCTATCTGCAACAACTTTTTCTTCCAAACATTTTTTAGCTTCATTTATCATTGGCTGAATTAAACTATCCGCTAAATTCGTTGGCGCTTTATAATCTTCAGGGACTTTTTCTTTAATGGGTTTGCCTTTTTTATAACGATAAAAACCTTTACCCGTTTTTCGTCCTAGGTCCTTGTTAGCGACCATTTTCTCCAAACCTTCAGGAACAACGCTCCCTAAAGATTGACTGAGTATCTTGGCAACAGCCAAACAAATATCTAAACCTACGGTATCGGCTAATTCTAAAGGCCCCATCGGCATACCAAAATCCACGGCCGCTTTATCTATAACTGGCGCAGGGATTCCAGTTTGCAACAACAACACCGATTGCATTAAATAGGGCATTAATAAACGATTGACTAAAAATCCGGGTGAACTTTTTACAGGTAAAGGCAAACGGTTAATTTGATGAACGAATGCCAAGCCCTTTTCTATGATATCCGGTGCACTAATAGCCGATTGCACCACTTCCACCAAAGGCATTTTGGCTACAGGATTAAAAAAATGTAAACCAATTAAACGTTCCGGGTGTTGTAACCCTTGTTGGATGTCTTCTAAAACAATACTCGATGTATTGGTAGCTAATAATGCATCCGACTTAATTTGCTTCTCTAGCTGGCGAAATAAATCTTGTTTGACGTTTAGATCCTCAAATACCGCTTCAATAATAATGTCAGCACGACGTACACCATAACCCGCCAAATCAGGTAGTAATCTGTCCATCGCAGCTTGAATAGCGCGAGCTGTTTTTAATCGTTTTTGGAATAATGTATAAGCTCTCGTCATAGCTGGAGCAATATATTTGGCTTCACGATCTTGTAAGGTTACATACAATCCTTGCATAGCACACCAAGCAGCAATATCGCCTCCCATAGTTCCTGCTCCTATAACATGAACATGTTTAAAACATGTGGCATCTTTTTTTCCTAATTTCTTTAAACGCTCTTTTAAAAAAAAGACTCTAATTAAATGATTCGCTGTGGGGGTCAGCGCTAATTCACTTAAAGAAACTGCTTCATGTAAAAATGCTTGCTTACTGACACCATACTGCTGCCAAAGATGCAGCGCAGCATAAGGCGCAGGGTAATGTTCAGGATTAACTTTGACGTTTAAACGGCGTTGCACAATTTTGGTAATAACATTTCTCATCCAATGATGATTAGTTATTTTTTTCCAATTTAATGCAAAAAAAGACTTTTTTTTGGTTTTTGCTGAAGCGTAATATAAGGCTGCTCGTTCAGCTTGTCGCGATGGAACTAACTGATCAATTAAACCCAATTTAGCTGCAGCATAAGGAGAAATTGTTTTTCCTGTTAAAATTAATTCTAATGCTTGTGGGCCTCCCAATAAGCGTGGCAAACGTACCGTTCCTCCCCAACCAGGATGTATCCCCAATAAGACTTCGGGTAGACCTAAGCGCGTTTTAGTATCATCAATCGCAATACGATAATCACAAGCTAAAGCGAGCTCTAAACCTCCTCCTAAACATAAGCCATTGATCAAAGCTACTGTGGGGATATTAAGCGCCGCCAATTCATCAAATACTTTTTGTCCTTGTCGAATAAATGCAAAGATCTCTTCCTTGGTTGTTAATTTGCTAATTGTTTGAATATCAGCACCTACAATAAAACCATTTGTTTTGGCAGAAGTAACTATTAAAACTTGCACCGATTTATTATGAGTTACCTCTTTAATAATCGAACTTAATTCTGTTAATACATTTTTATCTAGGTTATTGTTAGAGCTATTTTTTTTATCAAAATACAGCCAAAGAATGTGTTCTTTTTGCTGCAATTGCCAATTTAAATAGCTTACTTCCATCAAAGTGCTCCAGATTTAATTGTATCGGTATTTTCAAGTAACAACGCTCCGCCTTGTCCACCACCGATACAAAGTGTTGCCACACCAAAACGTGCTTTTTTTCTTTTTAAGATATGAGCCAAATGTAAAACAAGCCGTGCACCACTCGCTCCCACAGGATGACCCATAGCAACCGCTCCACCATCTATGTTAAGTTTTGATTGATCTAGCTTGCCTAGAGCTTCAGTTAAATTCAGCTGATTTTTACAATAATCAGTATCCTGCCAGGCAGCTAAACATGCCAAAACCTGACCTGCAAAGGCTTCATTAATTTCCCAAAAATCGATATTTTTAAAAGTTAGCGCTTGCTTTTTTAAAAGTGTTGCCACGGCATGTACAGGACCCAAACCCATTTCACTCGGATCTACGCCTGCCCACGCCACATCCACTATGCGCGCTAAAATTGGTAACTGATATTTCTGTATTGCTTCTTCACTTGCCAAAATTAAAAAAGCAGCACCATCGGTAACTTGAGAACTATTTCCTGCCGTAACTAGTCCAAAAGGTTTATCAAAAAACGGATGCAGCGTAGCTAACTTTTCTAAACTGGTATCACGACGCAAACCATTATCGAAAGAATAATAAAGATCTTGTTTATCATAAATCGGATTGATTTCATCCTTAAAAATTCCGGTGTCTTGCGCCGCCGCCAAACGTTGGTGGCTTTGTAAAGCGAATTCATCCATTTCTTCACGTGTAATCCCAAAACGATGCGCAATAACTTCTGCTGTTTGACCCATCGCTAAACCCACAATAGGATCGGTTAAACCATGTAATAAAGCTATAACTGGATTTAAATGTTTTAATTTAAATTGGCTCAGTAGTTTTAAACGAGCTACAAAAGTTTTGGCCAAACTCCATTTAGCAAACCAAGTAGTCATTTCTCTGCTAAGTAGTAGAGGAGCTTGACTCATCGCTTCTGTACCACCTGCTAATACTAAATTGTATCTCCCACAAGCGATATCTAAAGCTGCACTGTCTAAAGCTTGCATACCTGAAGCACAATTCCGTTGCACGGTATAAGCAGGTACAGTTTTACCACAACCCAAACGTAATGCAATCACACGACTAATATTAGCTTCGTCAGGATTTGGCATAACACACCCAGTAACCACTTCATCCAGTTGATCAGGAGTAAATGCTTGGCGTGCTAATAAATAACGTCCTGCTTGTATAGCCAAATCAGAAGCTGAAAAATTTCCAGGTCCTCCACGTACTTTCAACCAGGGAGTACGCATGCCATCCACAACATAAACTGACCGTGCAAAATCTGACCGATCGAATGCTTGCATAAAACATTTTTCCTAGTATTTCTTACATGGAGCTAAAATTAATAGTTAATGTCATTTTAATATACCCGCTGTCATTGAATGTGCAAGTTAAGTTAACTTATAATTTATATCTCTATTTAAAAAGCATCGATTTGCATAGCATCTTGCTGAAATTTCTGAGCTTTAAGAAATTGCTCAACTTCGGCGGGGGTAAGAATTTTTTCTGCTAAAGCAGATTCTAGCTGTTGTTCAATATCTAAATCTCGATTAAACCCTTGTTTTTTTAATTTTTCACGAATGGCATGCGTCTTAATAAATTCATTAAAGGCGATCTCCATACGCCCGGTCGGGTCTTCTGGTTTTTTTCCTAAATAACAATTCTGGGTTATACGATCGCGAAATTTACAAATTTTGGACATCACAGCCACTAATTGCATATCTTGTTTGTCAGTAGGTAATTGATAAGGTCGTCCTAAAGGAAAAATAATAAATTTTAATAGCTTGGCAACGAAAGGTTTAGGGAAATTATTAAAAAATCTTTCGAACGAATGTTGAATATGATAGAGACAATAATTTAATCCCCAACGTGCATAAGCATCGTCTTCTTTGGACAACGGATATTCTTGTACATAACGAATGACGCTGGATGCTATATAAAGATAGCTTAAAACATCACCTAAACGTGCCGATAAGCGTTCCTTCCGTTTTAAATTCCCACCCAAAATTATCAAAGTAAAATCAGTCACCAAGGCCAAAGCGGCTGATAAACGAGAAATTTGTCGATAATAATAGCCAAAGTTCTGTATTGGCGTTTCTACAAAAAAATGGCCTAAGCCGAAAGCACATAGAAATGTTTTAAATAAATTTTTTATACTATAAGAAAAATGCCTAACCAATAGTTTATCTAAACCAGAAATATCTTTTTTTTCGACAGCTTGCATTTCATCTCTTAAATAAGGGTGACAACGTACCGCTCCTTGACCAAATAAAATAAGATTGCGGGTTAAAATATTCGCGCCTTCCACGGTAATTGATATCGGTATAGCAATATAACCTTGTGCCAAATAATTACGTGGACCCATTTGGATACCTCGTCCACCATGGATATCCATCGCATCATTAACAATGGTGCGTGCAAATTCTGTCATATGATATTTTGCTATAGAAGAGGCTAATGCCGGCCTTAGTGAAGCATCAACTGCGGTCACGGTAAATCGACGTGTCGCTTCAATTAAATAGGTAAGTCCCGCTATTCTCGCCAACGCTGCCGCCACACCTTCAAAATGCGCAATCGATAGATGAAATTGCTGCCTTAATACACTATAAGCACCTGTCATACGGTAAGCTAATTGCGCCTGTGCTGCACTGACAGCAGGTAAAGAAATACCACGACCTATCGATAAACATTCCATCAACATACGCCAACCTTGACCTAACATTTTCTCGCCACCAATGACAAAGCTAATAGGAATAAAAACATTTTTACCTATTATAGGACCGTTCATAAAAGCTAAACCCATCGGCGAATGCCGTTTACCAATTTCTACACCCTCTAATGAAGAAGGAACTAAAGCAACAGTAATCCCTATTTCTTTTTTTCCTCCTAATAATTGATCGGGATCGCTTAGCTTAAAAGCGACACCCATGACCGTAGCAATTGGGGCCAAAGTAATGTAACGTTTATTGAAGTTGAGCCGTATCCCTAACATTTCTTTATCTTGATAAGTTCCCTTGCAAACTACTCCCTTATCTTTAAGTGCAGCTGCATCGCTACCAGCATCCACAGAAGTTAATGCAAAACAAGGAATTTCTTCTCCTCTAGCCAGCCTAGGCAAATAATAATTTTTTTGTTCTTCTGTTCCATAATGAAGTAATAATTCGGCGGGTCCGAGAGAATTAGGAACTAAAGCATTCACAGCTGCACTCACTGATCGGGTAGCTATCTTTAATACGATAGAAGAGTGTGCTAAAGCAGAAAAACCTAATCCTTCATATTTTTTTGGAATGACCATGCCAAAAAATTTTTGTTTTTTAAAAAATTCCCAAACCGAAAATGGTAAATCATGCTCCACCGTTAAAATACTAAAATCATCGAGCATGCTACAAAGAGTTTCTACTTGATCATCTATAAAAATTTCTTCTTCTCGAGTTAAATTTGATAAAGAAATATTCTGTAGGGCTTTCCAATCTGGCCGGCCACGGAATAAATCTTTTTCCCACCACATATCACCCGCTTCTAGAACAATTTTTTCTGTTTCGCTAATAGCTGGAAGTATTGTGCTTAGATAAGATAAAAAAGGTTTTACTAAGAAAGTTTTTCTCAACGGAGTTACACACAACAGCATTATCAAAATCAAGATAAAAATGCATAAACTAATCATTACCCACATAGCCACTCCCATAATTTGGCCAGCATCGTGCAATTGAAAACTCCCTCTACCTGATAACTTTAAGTTGGACTACTTAATTCTCGCCAAGAGCTACGTCCAGTTTTTGTTAATATAAGCTCTGTATGCTGACAGGCGGTTTTTGCTTTTATTACATAATTAGTTTTTAGCGTAAGTGCGCCAACTTTCATTTTTTTTGCTGCCACAACAACATCATAAACATAAGCCAATCGTTGATTAATACAATAAGATGTTTTATGTCGTCTAAATTCTGCATTAATTTGAAACCCTGCGTAATTATAATGTTCATGTAACGCAGATATAGGTGTTGAAATGCTTGCAAGCCGATGTTCGATTAATTTTAGTCCCGCTTCCGCTGCCTGGAACTGCTGTGCAACAACAACCCAATTTTGACTCATACGTAATTCTAAATAAGAACTATTTAATATAGATAAGGTCATTAAAGACATGATAAAAAGAAAAAATAATACCATCACTAATATAAATCCCTGTTGCTTACACATAAAAATATTAAAATTTTATACTTCTCTTATGGTTAGTCATATCGAGAAACTCTCATACCTGTAAAGTATCGGTTAATGGTTATGGGTCTCGTTCGCGAAGTCCTATTATTTGCTTCCATTCTCGTTGCAACTGTTTGGCATCTGTCAATAATAGTCTAATTTCTACACTATGGACATCTGACCAATGTTTTACCTCATTTGCATTCTTATAATATAAAGTTCCATTGCTATTTTTCATGCCTAATTGTATCGACATTTTTTTTATTCCCTCCACTAATTCTATGGGCTTGTAAAAAGATTGATTTAAATTACGTCGATATAAAGCATAAACTCGCTGTCCAGTTTCAGTCACACGTCCTGTATCAGCAATGTAGTAAATAATCTTATTAAAAAAGCCGATTTCACTATCTGTTTGATAGCTATGCTTTAGATGGATATTATTCCAATGAAGAAGCTCTGCATGTTGACAATCGCTGATGAGTAAAATATCTCGAGATCGAAATAACTTCTTATGTGCTAGAAGAATATGGCTAGATTTTGCTTCTTGTATCGGAAAAGTATTAGGATCAAGAAATTGTATTAAAATAGCATCGCTATTTTTTTGATACCGCGCGATCTTAGGTAAGCTTAAGTTTGCAGAAGTATATCCTTTATGCCAAACAACTAAGCTGGTATCGCCTGTTAGGCGACTATTTAATGGCAAATCATCGATTAAACGTATACAACCAATAAAACCTGCCATACGAATATCATGACTAAACAAGTAAAAGGCCATGCGTGCTTTGGTTGGTATTGTACTCAAGCTAAGCGTTAATAGATTAATATTTTTGCTATGAATAAATATATTGATCATTCCCAAGCTAAGAAATAAAGACAAACTTATTGCTATCATTAATTCGAGCAAACTGTATCCCTGCTCTAAGCTATTCATGCTTTGAATAATAAATTAAGAGACGATGGTAGCTTATAAAAGTTGGAGAACCATTGAATTTTACTTTGATAGTTAGATAAATTAAGATCTGAGACCTGAGCCATTCCTTCTGGAAAACTTTCTTGTGTCTCTTTTTTCAATAGGCTTAAAACTTGCTGCATACAAAGCGGCTGCGATCCACAAATGGTAAAACTCTCAGCCAATTCTACATTCTTTAAATCAGCTAAATTGATTAAGTAAGCATGCTCACTGACATGCAAAGCTATCAATTGCGCTTGAGCGAAACTTAATAGACTAAAACTTAATATTGCCGCAGCAACCATGACTTCGATTAAGCTAAATCCTTGTTGACGACTTAATAACATTAGATTTTCCATTTCTATTCTAGCGGGACATTTTCTTTTAATTATTATATTAATAATAGCATTGTTATGCAATAAAACATTTATTGCTACTTTCTTTTCTCTATCTTTGATAGTAGACTTCAGCGCCTTGAAATTTTTATAACAATAAAAAGAGTTTTACGACTATGAAAAACAAAATAATCAGCGTGCTTCTCAGTGCCCTATTATTGACAGCTTGTGCTGGCAAGACACCCAATCCAATTCCGCAGCGTCAACCAGGTGACGAAACTCTAAGCTGCAGTGCATTAAAACAAGAGTTAATGGATAACCAAACCAAAATTACCAATCTTATTCCTAAACAAAATAAAACTGGTAAAAATGTGGGTCTAGGCATTGCGGGGGCTTTTTTAATTGTTCCTTGGTTCTTTATGGACTTTTCTGATGCCGAACGTATAGAAATCCAGTCTTACCAATTACGTGATAATTGGCTACGTACACTCTGTGCTCAGAAAAAATGCTCCGCTTTACCGCCGGCTATTAAGTTTCAAGGACAATAAAAAAGATTATTTATCTCGCCCCATCTTTAATGATAGGGTGAGATAAATCAAAAAAAGAAAAGTATTTTATTTTTTATTATTTTTACAACGATTCAGTAAAAATTGCACTATTAAAGATACTGGTCGGCCTGTCGCGGTTTTTTCTGGTCCACTTTTCCAAGCGGTTCCAGCAATATCTAGGTGTGCCCAGTGCAGATTTTCAGTAAATCGAGATAGGAAACAAGCTGCGGTAATACTCTTGCCACCTCCCACACCCACATTGGAAATATCGGCTACATTACTGTCAATTTGTTGTTGGTAGTCCTCCCATAGAGGTAATGGCCATACTCTATCTTGGCTTTGTTGGCCCGCTTTCTCGATTTCCAGAGCAAGTTCGATATTATTACTCATCATACCCGTCGCAACTGCACCTAAGGCAACAATAATGGCGCCCGTCAAAGTAGCCATATCAATAACCACATCCGGATTAAAACGTTCGCTATAGGTTAAGGCATCGGCCAAAATTAGACGTCCTTCCGCATCGGTGTTAATAACCTCAACACTGAGTCCCGATAATGTTTTTATCACATCGCCAGGCTTTACTGCGCTACCACTCGGTAGATTTTCAGTTAGCGGCATTATACCCACCACATTAAGTGGTAACTTAAGTTCAGTAATTGTTTTCAATATGCCCATCACGCTAGCGGCGCCTGACATATCGTATTTCATCTCTTCCATACCGGCAGCAGGCTTTAAACAAATTCCGCCTGAGTCAAAAGTAACCCCTTTACCGACTAGCACCACTGGTTTTTGTTCTGCTGCTCCTCGATATTCTAAAGTAATAAACTTAACGGGTTCTTGGGAACCTTGCGCCACAGCTAATAGTCCACCCATCCCAGCTTTTTTTATAGCGGCTTCATCTAATATGTTAATCGTAAGACCGGCTTCATTCGCCAGTTTTTTGGCTGATTCAGCCATGATAGTGGGCGTACATAAATTAGCTGGCAGGTTGGCTAGATCTTTAGTTAATTTTATTCCCTCGGTAATTGCCGTGGCCTCTTTTATAGTGTCTGTGAGTTTTCCTGATTCTTGGGAATTGGGAAGATTAAAAATAAATCTTTTCGGCGGTGACATTTTATTTTTTTTATCGGTTTTTAATTTATCAAAGCAATAATAACCATCTTCGATAAGTTCGATACTCTGACGTATGTGTTTGGCAAGATCACACGCTTTCACGGAAATATCTGTTAAAAAATTGGTTATTTCATCAATTTGCAAAGACTTAAGGGCACATACCATACAGCCGATAATTTTACGGAAATCCGTTACGGATAAATTAGATTCTTCTCCACAATAAACAAGAAGGACTCGTGGTGACGATATTCCAGGGACATTGTAAAGGACAATGCTTTTACCACATTCTTCAATTAAATCGCCTTGATCTAAAATTTTTTGGATATATCCCTGACTATGTTTATCTAATAGCTGAGCAGATTGAGAGAGCCGTTTACCTTGATAAGTACCGAAAATTAAACAATCACTGGCTTGTTTAATCAGATCACTTGAATTGATAGAATATTGCATAGCCACCTCAAATTATTTTATTAGTCGACCAGTTTACCTAAATTATACTTATTTGCTAGATTCAATACCTTCTTTATGAAATAATTTATACTCTTCTATTTTTAACCTACAAAATGATTCTTTTCCGTTATCTAACCCGAGAGGTCCTCACTAGTCTTTCTCTCATTACTAGCCTTTTATTCCTTATTTTAATGAGTAATGAATTTGTTCATTATCTTAATCAAGTAGCAGGAGGAAAATTTGCTGCTAGTATCCTATGGGAGCTGATAATCCTTGAGTCTCCCCGCTTTTTAGCGATACTGCTTCCTTTTAGCCTATTTCTTGCCATATTGTTCACTTATGGTCGCCTCTACGCTGATTATGAAATGACTGTACTTAATGCTTGTGGGTTTAGTCTAGGTCGGTTAACGCGTTTAAGCTTACCCTTTATTTTCCTACTGACCTTCATGGTTGCAGGTTTAAATCTATGGTTAAACCCATTTTTATTAACTTATCGAAATAAACTACTGAATCAGACTGGTACAGCCGTAGAATTACAAACCGTACAACCCGGCAGTTTTCAATCAACTAATGGAGGGCATCGCATCGTTTATGTGGAAAGTGTCTCTTCTGATCATAAATCAGTAAAAAATATTTTCCTGGCACAAACAAACCCACAAGAATTACCCTCCGAAATTACCCCTTGGACTATCCTGAGTGCTAATAGTGGTTACCAAATGGTCAATCCTGTCACAAAAGAGCCTTTTTTTGTCGCGGTAAATGGAAAACGCTACCAAGGAATACCTGGGCAAACTGAATATTATATTACGCAGTTTTTAAAGTATGGAATACGTATCGATTTAGATACTACGGCAGCTAATAAACAGCAAGATGCTTTGTCGAGTATTACTTTATGGGATGCAAGTCAAGCTAATAAACCGAGTTATTTTTCTGAATTACAATGGCGACTTTCAGCTCCTATTTCGATTTTACTTCTGGCTTTGTTGGCCATTCCACTCAGCCGGGTTAACCCAAGACAAGGAAAATATTTACACATATTACCTGCCATAATCATTTATATTATGTATCTAAATCTATTACTGGTAGGACGTAATTGGATAGAAAATGGTGATATTTCCTACCGCTGGGGTCTCTGGTGGATACATGGCCTGCTCATTCTTACCATCATATTTGCTTGGTGTTATGCTTTGGGGTGGAATAGGGTCAAATATCATTTATTCCGTATAGTTAAACTAAGACCATGAAAATCATCGATCGTTATTTAGGCAGAACCATTATCAGCACAACACTTTCTGTACTTGGGATATTGTTAGTCTTGTTTTCGCTAATTAAATTAATTGCGGAAACACGCGATATTGGATATGGTCACTATACGTTAGCAGGTGCTTTTTATTATGTACTGCTCACTCTCCCATCGCAATTTTATAGCTTTTTCCCAGTAGCTATCTTACTGGGCAGTATTCTTGGTTTAAGTGTTTTGGCGAAACACAGCGAACTAATGATACTACATTCTAATGGCGTATCTCTTTATCAAATGGCTTGGAGTTTAATCAAAGCGACTTTGCTGATGGTTTTTCTGACTGTTTTAATTGGCGAAGGATTAGCACCGCGTGCCGCTCGTCTCGCAGAAAATCATAAATCCTTTCTTACCACAAATGGGCAAACGTTAATGACCCAACAAGGAGCAGTTTGGATTCGAGATGGGCATAATTATATTTATATTCAATCAATTTTAGATCCCACTCATTTAAATAAAGTAAGTCGTTACCAATTTGATGATAACAATAATCTATTGGAAGCAAGCTTTGCCAAACAGGTTAATTATGAAGGGAATGTTTGGAATGCCTATGATATTACAACGAGTATAATTAGCTTAAAGAAAATTCAAGCCAAACACATTGCACATGAAATTTGGCCGTTTTCTTTTAGCCCTAAGCTCTTGAATATTTCTATTATTAAACCCGGGGAAATGTCTTTAAGACAACTTAATGATTATATTCGTTATGGTCGAAAAAATCTTTTAAATATCAGCCAATATTCTTTGGCTTTTTGGCAACGTATATTACAACCAGCCGCCATATGGGTTATGCTTTGTTTAGCTATTCCTTTCACTTTTAAACATTTAAGAACTCTAGCCACAAGTTTACGAACTATTGCCGGAGTCGCAGTAGGATTTGGCTTCTATCTTTTGAATGATTTTTTTGGTCCATTTGCCATTGTCTATCAGTGGCCACCGTTTTTAGCCGCACTACTCCCTATACTCATTTTTATGTTCATTGCCATTATATTAATGCGTTGGGCAAAATAAGAGGTCATTATGCCAACAACATTTCGTATTGCCGCAGCACAATTAAATTTCTTAGTGGGCGATATTAAAGGAAATACACAAATAATTTTAAAGTGTATGCAAAAAGCCAAGCAAACTTCAGTTAACCTATTGATTTTTCCTGAGCTCGCCTTAAGTGGTTATCCTCCTGAAGATCTACTTTTACGTGAAGATTTTAAAATACAAATCCAACATGCCTTAAAAATTATTCAAGAAAAATCTAATGGTATCGCCATTCTATTAGGTCATCCAGATTATAATTCTGAGGGAGTTTTTAATGCAGCAACTCTGATAGAAGATAAAAAAATTGTTAGTACCTACCATAAACAATATTTGCCTAATTATGGTGTCTTTGATGAACGACGTTATTTTAAACCTGGAAATTCAGATGGTTTGTTTAAAATAAAAGGGTTATCTATAGGTATTTTAATTTGTGAAGATCTTTGGTACAGCCAACCCGCATTAGCACTTAAAGAAAAAGGCGCACAATTATTAATATGTATCAATGCTTCTCCTTTTGATTATACAAAAGCACATCAACGTTTAAAGGTTACAGAAGCGCGCATAAAAGAAACAAACTTACCCATACTTTATGTGCATGGTGTGAGTGGACAAGACGATTTAGTATTTGATGGGGGTTCCCAAGCCTTTGATGCTGAGGGACATCTTGTAGCAGAAGCAGGTTTTTTTACTGAAACCTTCTGGTTGATCGACCTCAAAATTAATTCATTGGCTGAATTTATACCACAAACTCTTTTACCCAAACCTTTAATTGATGAAGCCATCTATAAAGCTTTAGTATTAGCGGTACGCGATTATGTCAATAAAAATCATTTTCCAGGGGTTTTAATTGGCCTTTCCGGCGGTATAGATTCTGCATTAGTATTAGCTATTGCAGTAGATGCTTTAGGTAAAGATCGTGTTCATGCTGTCTTTTTACCTTCTCGTTATACCTCTAAATTGAGCCAAGAGATTGTACAAACACTGGTTAAAAAATTAGGTATAACATTGAGTATATTTTCTATTGAGCCAAGTTTTTCAGCTTTTTTAAGCACACTAAATCTAGATCCAAAGCATCCTCCTGAGGAGCTTACTACTGAAAATATTCAAGCGCGTTGCCGTGCTGTGTTATTGATGGCTTTATCTAATCAAGAAGGAAGTCTTCTTTTAAATTGCACTAATAAAAGTGAGTTGGCTGTGGGTTACGGTACTTTGTATGGCGATATGGCAGGTGGATTTGCAGTGCTAAAAGACGTATCTAAAACTTGCGTTTATCAATTAGCAACATACCGTAACAGTGATGGTATTTTTCCTGATTTGCTATTAACACGCCCACCTACTGCTGAACTCGCCGAAAATCAAAAAGATGAAGATACTCTACCCCCTTATTCTCAACTTGATCCGATTTTAGAACTATATGTCGAACAAGACAAAAGTATAGATGATATTGTTAAAACAGGATTTGAGAAAGAAATGGTACAACGAGTTATTAATTTAGTTAATAAAAACGAATATAAACGCCGCCAATTAGCGCCTGGCCCTCGTATTACACCACGCGCTTTTGGCCGGGAGCGACGTTATCCGATCACTTCAGGATTTTCTTCCTAAAATAAAAGAATTTTATTTCACTCGTTAAACGCCAGGAGATCTAATATTAGCATTAGAATTTATAGGATTTTCTATATTATGAGTAGTTGCAGTTTTATAAAAAAAAGTAGCTACATTTGTCACTTTCTTCAAGGATTCTACATCTAAATATTTCAATATTTTTTCCCAGCAATCTGGATTTAATTTGTCATTCTCATTATAGATAGATACTGAGTTTAACGCCGTCTTTAATGCTTTAGCTTTTAGCATAGCATCCCACATGGTTGACAGTTCTTCAGTAGTGCGGTTACGTTCAGGTTTTTCCATACCTCGTAAAATAGCTGTTGCTATAACCATTTTTTTTATATCGTTTTCAGCTACAGACAAAGCTGCACGAATATACCGATCGGTAAAATCAATGTTAGCGCCATTTTCAAGAAGCAAACCTATGATTTCCTTATTATTCCTACACATAGCCGACCACAGAGGCGTCCTCCCTTGTTGGTTAGCTATATTAACGCCAGCTCCTTTTTGGATAAGATCCTTAGCGATTGCTAAATCACCAGATTTTACTGCTTCAAATAACTTATAATCCAACTCTTCGTTATTCATAATGACACCTATCTATTTTTTAGTAGTGTTAATAATTGTAACAGCTAAATGGATAATAAATAGGTAATGAACAATTTATATATTTTGGTAATCTGCATCAGGATAATTCAATCTATATACTGCCAAACTCTGACTGGCTAATTCTTCTAAGCCCAAAATGCGATAAGACTTAATCATAAGGATCAACGCTTTTTTGACCTCAGGAGCTCCTTGATAACGTTGGATAATCTCATTGGCACGATTTGCCGCAGCCACATAGGCTTTTCTACGGAAGTAATAATCCGCAATGTGTAATTCATAGCTTGCAAATAAATTGCGCAAATAGATCATGCGCTGACGAGCATCTGGAACGTATTTGCTGTCAGGATAGCGACGAATTAATTCGGCAAACCCTTGATATCCTAAATTCATGGTACCTGGATCGCGCAAAGATAAATCAATCGGAACATAACGTAAATACCAACCCCTATCTTGATCCATATCCGCCATAGCTTGCATGTAGTATGCATAATCAATATGTTCGCTATTGGGATATAAATGGATGAAATGTTCCGCGGCGCTTTTCGCTGACGGCGCATCACCATCTTTATAGTAGGCATATATCAATTCTAATTGAGCTTTTTCGGCATAGCGATTAAAAGGATACAACACATCTAATGCTTCGTAAGCTTTGATAGCTTGACTAAAGTCGCGGTTTAACATTGATTCTTTTGCATTTTGATAGATTTGATTAACTGTTTGTCCTTTAAATGCAATAAAAGGATCATTGGAATGGCTGGCACATGCGGTTAGCAGAGCCAATATAAAACCTACTAAAAAAACAAATTTAAATATTTTCACAATTCATTTCAATAAAGCTATGCTTTATTCCCTTTTTTAAAGTGAAGGAAGGAATAAGCGAAACAACTGGCTATTCTTTTATCCGACATCCAAAAAGTCAAATTAATTTATTATTATTAATTTGACTAACAAATTTATTTAATCTTTTTTACGGAAAATCTCATTCAGTTTAAATTTTTCTGCCAAAATAGGAATTCCACACCAACCTATGATTGCTTCGATAATGAGAATAACACCCACTAAAAACGCAAATAATTTGCCTAGACCCAATAACACACCAATCAATAAAACGATCCCAATCACTAAACGTGAAAGACGTTCATTGGATTCAAGATTGCTTGCTACATTGAACATAGATAGTATCCTCTATTAAGTCATAATAAAAAGGCATCGCTCCCGTCAGCATTATAGCGATATTCTATGAAAAACACAGCTCAAGTAATAAATTGTCAAGCAATTGTCCCAGAACATTTAGCAGAAAAGCGTCTCGACCAAATTTTGAGTCAGTTATTTCCTGCTTATTCCCGTACTCGTTTACAACAATGGATTCGTTGTCAACAAGTTTGGGTTGATGATGAACTCAAACGGCCACGGGATAAAATAAAAGCAGGGTCTAAAATTACTATTTTAGCCCGCTTGAATGAAGAAGTTAGTTGGGAAGCTGAAGAAATCCCTCTCGATATTATTTATGAAGATGATGCTTTACTTGTAGTTAACAAGCCTGCGGGCTTAGTCGTGCATCCTGCGGTAGGAAATACGCATAAAACACTGGTTAATGCTCTACTACATTATTTACCTGAGCTTAAAAACCTGCCCCGGGCAGGAATCATACATCGCTTAGACAAAGACACTTCTGGTCTATTAATCATTCCTAAAATTTTAAATGCCTATACTAAATTGGTCAAACAACTACAGGCACGAACCATGAAACGCGAATATATAGCTGTTATTCAAGGTCTGGTAATCGCCGGAGGGACTATCAATGCACCTATCGGTCGCCATCCGAGACTAAGAAAAAAAATGGCTGTCACAGAATTATTGAGTGGAAAACCGGCGATATCCCATTATCGAGTCATGGAACGTTTTAATCATCACACACTCATTAAAGTAAAATTAGAAACCGGGCGTACTCATCAAATTCGCGTGCATATGGCTCACATCCATCATCCATTGGTTGGCGATAAAACCTATACTGGGCGGTTTCACCTACCAAAAAAAGCCGGTGAAATGCTGATTAACTGTTTGCAACAGTTTCCTCGCCAAGCTCTACATGCACAATGTTTAGGTATTATACATCCTATTACCTTGCAACCCATGGAATGGCAAAGCCCTTTACCTGAGGATATGAAACAATTAATTAACTGCCTACGCGAAGATAAACTCAATGCTTGATTTAATCGCTGCTGAATGGCCAGCTCCGCATTGGATCAAAGCCTATACAACTACAAGAGTGGGTGGCTTTAGCCATGCTCCATATAATAGTTTAAATATCGCCGCGCACGTGGGTGATAATCTAGACAGTGTATCTAAAAACCGCCAATTACTACAAAAAGACTTACACTTAAAAAAGCCCATTATCTGGTTAGAACAAGTACATGGGAATATTGCTATTTCAGCCGATGATCCTATTAGTAGCCTTCGGGCTGATGCAATTTATTCCAAAGCAGCACAAACAGTTTGCACCGTACAAACCGCCGATTGCTTACCTTTATTAGTTTGCTGCTCCAGCAGTTATTGTGTTGCAGCCATCCATGCCGGTTGGAAAGGCTTAAGTAACGGCATCATAGAAACTACCATCGATGCATTAGCTTTGCCACCTAGCGATATATTAGTTTGGTTAGGTCCTGCAATCGGCCCTCAAGCATTTATAGTCGGAGAAGAGGTTTTTCAGTCGTTTATGGACAAAGATCCGGCTGCTGAAACAGCTTTTCAACATATAGAGAATAAACAATGGCGGGCAAACCTATATAAACTGGCCCAACAACGCTTAAATAAGCTGGGGATAACCTCAATTTACGGAGGCAATTACTGTACTTTTTCCGATGAGCTTCGCTTTTTTTCTTATCGCAGAGACCACATAACAGGGCGGATGCTAAGTCTTATTTGGATAAACCTGCCTTAAGCCTAACCCTGTATTTGATGGGATTTTTCTTGAATTACAGTCCTGCCTCCCTTATAATATTGCGCAATATAAAAACAATAATAATAAATTTATGCGTCGATATTTTTTGGCTTTACTATTATGCCTGTGCACTACCCCTTTATTAGCAGAACCTACAGCTAGGGATGTATTTTCAATCCCTGATAAGCGCTGGGGGATCCTGTTTTACCATAGCTGGATGACTAATAGTAATATTGGTCCGGTGCTAACTGCACAAGATGTTAAATTCAAATATGGGACGATGAACTCTATCGATTTGTCCTATGAATTAGATCCAGCCAACCCTTTACGCCGTTTTTTTCGGCCTTTAGTCAGCACTGTTGAAGTCGCTGGTAATATAACGCAGCGACGTGACCCGAACGGTCTCATTTACGAATTTGACCCTTACTTAAATTTCCGCTGGAAAACTTTTCCTTGGGATCATTACGTCACTACGACTTTCGCTATTGGAGATGGACTCTCTTACGCAACCAGTGTTCCTCTACGCGAGGAACACGATTCATCCAATAATAATGCTAAAAGATTATTGAATTTTCTAGTAGTAGAAGCGACCTTTGCAGTACCTAGCCATCCAGATTTACAATTGGTGCTCAGAGCGCATCACCGCTGTGGCGCTTGGGGATTATTTGGCGCCGGCAATCTAAGCTCTAATGCCGTAGGTGTAGGAATACGTTATCTATTTTAATTCTTATTCGAAATTAATTTGAATAAGAATTACTTGGGCGTAGGTGATATAGACACAATGTTTTCGACTGCAGTTTCCGAATCATTTCTTTTTTGCGGATTAAAAAAAATCGAATTTTTTCCTACGCAAGAAGATTCTTGACTTATATCGGATAATGTTTCTTTCCCTTTATCATCAGAAACTGATGTAGTAGATCCTTGCTGTTGCGTATTCTTAATCCAATAACGATTTTTTCTAAAAACATCTAATGAGTTTTTTACTAAAGGAGAATGCGTACATATCCTTGTACAATTAATGCTTCGAATCATTTCACTGCCTTCTAATAAATTAATTAAAAAAATACCAACTAATTATATCAACTATTTATTTTTTTTCAAAAAAAATTTAATAAAAAATATAATTACATATTTTTAGATAAAGCAGAGCGATTTGGAAAAATCTTAACGGTTTTAATCATATTATCTTTAATCAAAATTACTTCCATGGTTTTATTTTCAAACTGAAACACCGTACCCACTTTTGGAATAACTTCAAGCGTCTCAATAATTAATCCACTTAGAGTTTTAGGACCGCGCAAAGGCAGATTTAAATTTAATTGACGATTTAAATCTCGTAATGCAATTCCTCCATCCACCAAATAACTACCATCTGCTTGTAATGAAACAGCGCGCCGTATTAATGCCATATCAGTGGTAAATTCACCAACAATTTCTTCTAATATGTCTTCTAAGGTAATAAGACCTTGAATTTCACCATATTCATTGACGACTAAACCAATACGATGTTTCTCACGACGAAAATTTAACAATTGAATATTTAATGCTGTTGCTTCGGGTATGAAATGTACCTCTTCTGCCGCCTCGATTAGTACCTCTTTACTCAATTGTTGCTTGCTTAAACTATTTAAAACTTTTCGAAAATGTAAAATTCCCATTATTTCATCAAGAGAACCGCGATAAATCGGTAATCGTGTATATTCGCTCTTAATTAATTGTTTTAAAATTACCTCCCAGGGCTGATTAATATCAATACCAATAATTTCCTGCCTAGGAATCATAATATCTTCTACAGTTCCTTTACCTAGTTCTAATACCTTGAGTAACATATTTTTATAATCATTAGGCATATGCCCCGTACCCTCGCGCAATAGACTTACCAATTCTTCGCGGGATAATTGCTCAGTTTTCAATTTGGAAATTTTTATTCCCAAGAAACGCAGGGTGGAATTCGCTATTAAATTTGTTAACCAAACAAACGGGTATAAAATATGCAGTAAAATAATTAGCGGCCAAACAGCAAACAATGCAATTGGCTGGGGATATAAAGTTGCTAAAGTTTTTGGCGCAACTTCACAAAAAATTAATACTACAAAAGTAAGCGCCAAAGTTGCTAGAAAAACACCTGATGCCGAAAAGTAATGTAATGCAAGCAATGTAACTACTGCCGAAGCTAGGATATCAGCAAAAGTTCCGCATAAAAGAATAACCCCTAGCAAACGATCTGGTCTTTTTAATAAGTCCTGTACACGTTTAGCAAGAAGGTTATGCTGCCTCACTAAATGACGTAATCGATATCTATTTATAGATAACATGGCAGCTTCTGCCAATGAAAAAAAGACAGCCGCTAGTAATAAAAAAACTAATAAACCAACAAGAAATCCAAATGAATAGTGCATGAGCTAAGATCTCATCCTTTAAAGATTAGGCATGAAAAAAATCGCTCCTAAATAAACTATTCCAATTAAACTAGCGCCAATTAACGTCCAGCTAATCGCAATTTTTCCCCGCCAGCCAAAATAACTTCTTCCGATTAATAACATTAACAACACTCCCCACGCTAGTAGTGATAAAAGTATCTTTTTCCACAATCGCTGCTCAAAAGTGGGATGAAATAAAATCATACTGGTTGTCAAAACTAATGTCAGTAAAACGATAGCGATAGAAATCAGTGTAAATAGATAGGCCTCCGTCACTTCTAAAGGGGGGAAATATTGAATAAAGTCGATAGCTTGTTTATGCTTGAGCATCCATTCTTGACTGGCTAATAACAATGCTTGGAGTGCCGCACCGGCTAAAGCAATGAGTGCGAGAGTCGAAAGAAAAATATGAATAAAATCAGCATAGGGCACCATGAGATTCGCTTACTCCTCAGCTAAGCTGATACAATAACAGAATTTTTCGGGTCGTTCATCATGTCCCTTTTTATAAACCGGCCTTTGCTACTATGCGTAGACTTAGTCCATTAAAAATTATGATAAATCCAGGATCACTATAAAATCATGTTTGACAATTTAACCGCTCGTTTAAAACAATCTTTTAAAAATATTCGTGGCCAAGGTCGCTTAAGCGAACATAATATTAAGGAAAGTCTACGTGAAGTAAAAAAAGCTTTAATTGAAGCGGATGTCGCTTATCCTGTTGTCAAAACAATTATCGAACAAGTGCGTCAGGGTGCCATCGGACAAAAAGTCACAGAAAGCTTAGCGCCTGGTCAAGCGTTTATAAAAATCGTGAGTGATACCTTAACGAGTATAATGGGCGAAGATCTTTCTGAGTTAAATCTTTCCACACAAGCGCCGGCCATAATTATGCTAGCGGGCTTACAGGGTTCAGGAAAAACAACTTCGGTTGCAAAATTAGCTTATTGGCTAAAAGAACAAAAAAATAAATCGGTTTTAGTGACAAGCACAGACATTCATCGCCCTGCCGCTATTTTACAACTTGAAAACTTAGCCGAAAGTATCGGTGTGGCATTTCACTCTAGTAATACCTCCCAAACACCTACTTTTATCGTTCAAACTGCTATCCAAGCTGCCCGAAATAAAGGGATAGATGTCGTTATTATCGATACAGCCGGTCGTTTACATATTGATAGCGCTATGATTGATGAGGCGCGTACTATCCACGCGATCAGTAACCCCATAGAAACTTTATTCGTACTCGATAGCATGATGGGTCAAGACGCTGTAAAAACAGCAAAGGGCTTTGATGAAGCTATCCCTCTTACTGGGATTATCCTGAGTAAAATGGATGGTGATGCGCGCGGGGGCGCCGCGTTATCAGTAAAATTTACTTTAGGTAAACCGATTAAATTTATCGGCTCCGGCGAAAAAGTAACGGCGCTTGAACCTTTTTATCCCGATAGAATTGCTTCGCGCATACTCGGCATGGGTGATGTTCTTTCATTAGTTGAAGAAGTGCAACGTCACACCGATCAAAAAGCAATCCAAAAACTCAATCAAAAACTGCAAAAAGGCAAAAAATTTGATCTAGAAGATTTTTTAAATCAGCTTATACAAATGGACAATATGGGGGGGATGGAAAAGCTCTTAGGTAAACTTCCTGACAGCAATAATGCGGCTTTATTAGCTAGCGCTAAAAATACGCTCAATAAAAAATTAACTTCACAAATGCAAGCAATCATCCGCTCTATGACTAAAAAAGAGCGGCTTTTTCCAGACATTATTCAAGGCTCCCGAAAACGACGTATTGCTGATGGTTCTGGGACTCAAATCCAAGATGTCAATCGACTCCTAAAACAGTTCAATCAAATGCAAAAAATGATGAAACGCTTCTCAAAACCTGGCTCTATGAGCAGACTGCTACAAGGGCTACAGAACCACCACCTGCGATAAGGTCTAGAAACCCTGAGGAAAGCCCTTCCCAAATTAATAAAATTTGCGTAGAATCCGGGCAGGTTTCAATCTAGTAAGCTTATGTTAAGCATTAGCTAATTAACATAAACTTACTCAATTGAGCGTTTAAATAGTACAAATAGAGAGGAAGATTTATTCCATGGTTACCATTCGTTTAGCACGAGGCGGCCGTACCGAGCGCCCCTTCTACCACATCGTTGTAACAGATAGTCGAAAACCGCGTGATGGACGCTATATTGAGCGTTTAGGTTTTTATAATCCGGTTGCTACAGGTAAAGAAGTAGAGTTAAAGATTGTAGAAGACAGGATAAACTATTGGCTATCCCAAGGAGCTCAAGCTTCAGCGCAAGTCCGAAGTCTCCTGAAAAAAGCTAAAAATGAAGCTAAGAAAACTGACGACCAGGCGATAGCTGCTTAATACAAAAGTATACTAAGACTACCTCTCTAGACGCTTGATATGATACTGCTGTAATTAGGGTAAAGAGGTTGAGATGACAAAAAAAAAGGTCTTAGTAGGCACGATAGGGAAACCTTACGGTATCAAAGGATGGGTTAAAATTAACTCCTATACAGAACCAGACGGTAATATTATCGATTACCGACCCTGGTATTTAGAAGCCCCTAATAAATCCTCTTCCCCACCCATTCTAATTGAGATAATAGATTGCCGTTTTCATGGTCAACAGATATTAGCGCTACTCGCAAACTGTACAACGCCTG
>JBDKHQ010000048.1:0-15652 GCA_039797585.1 Pseudomonadota bacterium
GAATGGGCCAGTGCGTGGCGGACGCCGGACGAATCGGGGCTTAATATAAGTCGCGTGATGCGAACAAATTTTGGGGACACGACGGCCAAAATTTTTCGTGAGCATAGCGACTCGCTTGTGAGAATTTTCTGTTGGGGAAAAGGCTGAATTAAGAGTTTTTATTCTCATTGTAAATGGGGCAGCAGCTTATGCTTTTACTAGATATTTTTACTATTCCTATAGTCCCTTTTTGACTGGATTCGAAGAGTCGGAACTATTGAGAGCATTATTTTTGCTTATAGATTTAATTTAAATTCTTGGGCAGGCCAACACTTTAGCTTTATTGGGGGTAAAAAAAGCTATTTTAGCTTATTTTGTAGGTATAATTACTACAAAAATTAGGAATATTGCTCTAAATGGAAAAAGGCCTAAGACCACTACTTTGTTACCTAACTTATTAAGTGGTAATATGGGATTTATGACACAAGTTAATGTCCCTATCTACGACCCTGCCGAAAGTAAAAGTAAGGGTGATCAGCTTAGTTTAACTCCTTCAGCGATTCAGCACGTTAAAAAGATCCTTGCTAAGCAGGCGGGAAAAAAGAGTTTTCGTTTGAGTGTTAAGCGTTCTGGTTGTTCAGGTTTTGCTTATGTAGTGGATTATGTAGATAGCTTCCATTCCGAAGATTTAAAATTTTCTATTGATAATGATTTAGTTGTTTTTGTAGATCGAGCAAGCATCCCTATCCTACAGGGGGTTTGTATTGACTATGTACAAAACGGACTTAATAGGACGCTGAAATTCATTAATCCAAATCAAACGGCCGCCTGTGGATGTGGCGAAAGTTTTAGTATAGAGGAAAAATAGAGGATTAATTTCCTCACTATATGATATGTAAAATTATTACGATAAATAACAAATTGGGATTGCATGCACGCGCTTCTATGAAGTGGGTGAAAATCGCAAGATGTTTTATTAGCCAAATTACACTCAAATGTAATGGTAAACAAGTAGATGGAAAGAGTATTTTAGAAGTGATGGGGCTTACCGCTCGACAAGGCAGTCCTGTAGAAGTCATCGTCCAAGGAGAAGATGAAGCTGCAGCTTTAACGGTACTAGAAAAATTAGTTACAGATAGGTTTGGTGAAGAGGGGTGATATAAGCTCTCAGCGTGGGTTTTTTGCGAGGCGCCGCGAGACTGAAATAACCGGAGCTTATATTACACACAAGAGGAATTCGGATTGAGCGTCAACACAGCAGACAAAAATTTAACTGCGCAGAGTATTCTATGCCGACTTTTCTGCATTCTAGTTGCTTTTTATTTTTCATTTATTTCTTCAAGTTTTGCAGAGACACAAACCGATGAATCCGTCGAGCAGTTAATCTCTTTAAATCAGAATTATTCCATTCAGCATCGCATTGAAATTCAAAGCGCCGCATTACTAAATACACCTTACATGGATGGAGCGCTAGGTGAAGGTATTAATGGTAGATATGATCAAAATCCCTTGTATCGATTTGATTATTTCGATTGTGAAACCTATGTTGATACTGTGATGGCTTTGGCATTAGCTAAGAATCTTCAAGATTTTAAAAACAAAATAAATCAAATTCGTTATAAACAGGGTAATGTGAGTTTTACTCAGCGTAACCATTTTCCTAGTGCCAATTGGATTCCTAATAACAAAAGAAATGGATATATTCGTGAGTTAAATTATTTAATTGCCGCTCCAGAAACTAGAACGACTAGAACCCAGATATACTTTCGAAATTGGTATCACAACCTAACTGTAGATAGAATTAAAATCCCTTATTTAAGCCCCCAAGAAAAGGAAATACGATTATTTCAATTAAAAAAAGAAGGTGGGGGTTTATATGGGAGTAAAAGAGTGAGTATTTCTTACATTCCCGTCTTTGATTTACTACAAAATTCTGAATTGAGAAGAAGAATACCTACAGGAAGTTTAATTTTTTTTGTCGGCCATGATTCTTATCTAAGTTCTCGAATAGGAACTCCTATGAATGTATTGCATATGGGTTTTGCAATTTGGAATAACGGCCAGCTTTATTGCCGTATGGCTTCATCCAAAGCAGGAAGAGTATTAGATGTTCTTTTCCCAGATTATTTAAAAACCTATTTATCACTGGGTACTTTGGATGGTATAAGCGTTTGGTCCATCACAGACCAAGCTTAGATTATTCTGTTCCTGCTATCATCATCTTCTCTAAAAAGATTGAGCCTGTTTGAATAGAGCTCTTGTTATTAATATCATTGCCAATAGCTATGATATTTTGATACATATCTTTTAGATTGCCTGCAATGGTAATTTCTTCCACAGGATATAGTATCTCTCCATTTTCAACCCAGAAGCCAGCTGCCCCTCGAGAGTAATCACCAGTGACTAAATTAATACCTTGTCCCATAACTTCAGTGACGAGTAAGCCTTTGTCCATTTGCTTTATTAGATCATTAAGATTAAATTGGCTTGTTTCTAGCAAAATATTATGAGACCCACCCGCATTTCCTGTTGTTTGCAAACCTAGTTTTCTGGCTGAATAACTATTTAGCAAATATCCGCGTAAAATGCCCTCTTCAACTAACACTCGATCACTAGTGCGAACACCTTCGTCATCAAAAGGAACACTTCCTAAAGCCCGCAATAAATGGGGTTTTTCATAAATAGAAATTTTTTTGGCAAAAACGGATTTTCCGATATGATTGACTAAGAAAGAGGCATTGCGATAAAGGTTTCCGCCCGATATAGCCTCAAGAAAAGTTCTAATTAAGCGGTCGGCTATCTCTGAATGGAAAATCACCGGTACCTGACAAGTGGAAACACGTCTTGCGCTAAGGCGTTTGACAGTATTATCAACAGCCTCTTTGGCTAATTCTTTAATAGATTGTAATTGGTGAGGATTACGATTTATGGTGTAGCTGCCATCCCGCTGCATACCCGATTTATCTTTTGCTATTAAACTACAAGAGATGTTGTGCATGGAGCTAGGATATCCTGCTAAGAATCCATTGCTGTTAGCATAAACATAAATAGCTTCTTGTGTAGATAAGCTGACTCCTTCTGATAATGTTAATCGCTTATCCTTAGCGAGTGCATGCGCTTCACAGTCTTTACCCAACGCAATAGCGTTTTGTGGATCGATCGACCAAGGATGATATAGGTCCAAATCAGGCGGTGTCTTTTCTAAAAATTCGGCGTCTGCTAGGCCACTAAAGGGATCTTCGGTAGTAAAACGCGCAATATGACTCGCCGCCTCTAAAGTGCTTTTAATTGCCCCAGGACTAAAATCTGAAGTGCTTGCTGAACCCTTTTTTCGGCCAAAGTAGACATTTATTCCTAAACTTTTATTCCTGTTATGTTCGATTGTTTCAACTTCTTGATTGCGAACAGTAACTGAAAAACCAGTATCGTGACTAATACTAGCTTCGGTTTGCGTAGCCCCTTGTTTTTTCGCCATATTCATCAGTTCAGTTAGCAAACTTTTATAATCTGCTTGCTTATTTAGTAGCTCTGATGGATGCTGATGTTTTATTTCCGTTGACATAAAACCAGTTTCTCGATGTTAAAATGGAAGAGAGTATAGCGATGGGTAGTAAATTTCGCTAGACTACCTATCTAAGATAAGACAAATATCAACACAAAGGTTAAACCAAATGCATCAGTTTATCGAATTTAGTTTACGACATTGGGAGCTGTGGCTAGCTTTTTTTGTTATTTTAATTTTATTACTGACCTTTGAATTGCATGCTAAGCTAACAGGCACACTTCCTCTTAGTGTCCAGGAGGCTATTTTTAAGGTTAACCGAGAAGATGCAGTTTTTTTAGATGTGCGTGATGCGCTGAGTTTTAAAAAAGGACATATCGCTGAATCCATTAATATACCTTTTTCTGAGCTCAAAGCTAAGCTAAGCGAACTTGACTCATATCGAGAAAGGCCTATTATCATTAACTATAGTCAGGGGCAGTCACATCATAAATTTGGTAGACTATTAAAAAACGCAGGATTTACAAAATGTTACCACCTTAAAGGTGGAATTATAAGTTGGCAGAACGCAGCCTTGCCTATCATGAAAAGCTAAATCTTCGAATCAATATAAGGGGTGTTTTTATGCAAAAAGTAGTGATATATACCACAGCGGGTTGTCCATACTGTGCCGATGCTAAAGAACTACTGACTAAGAAAGGGGTTAAGTACGAAGAAATTCAAGTTGATAAAGATGCTGATAAATTAGCAGAAATGATAAAATTAAGTAACCGACGTTCGGTGCCACAAATATTTATTAATAATAAACCTATCGGAGGATTTGATGATTTGTCAAAATTAGCTACCTCTGGTGAATTAGATACTTTACTAAAAGGCGAGTAATTTATGAATCAATCAAGCAAACCTACCCAACAACCCGAATTTCTTATTCAACGAGTTTATGTTAAAGATTTATCACTAGAGACTCCTCATTCACCCCAAGCTTTTCAAGAGGAATGGCAACCGGAGTTAAACTTGCAGTTTACTATGAATACCAGCGACATTGGCGCTGACAATCATGAGGTGGTTTTACAGATCACGGTGACGGCGAAGTCAAAAGATAAAACCTTATTTTTGGTTGAGGTAAAACAAGCAGGTCTTTTTACGTTAAAAGGATTCACTGAAGAACAAAGCCATCAGGTCATGAGCATAACCTGCCCCACTATTTTATTTCCTTATGCCCGAGAAGCTGTTTCAGATTTAGTGGGTCGCGCTGGGTTTCCACCCCTCTACTTAGCCCCTGTTAATTTTGAAGCGTTATATGCTCAGCAAATGCAAGAACAGGATGATAAAGGCGGTAGTGGGAAAGAAAATTCTTCGAATTCTATTATTACGCATTAATTTGCTAGCGTGTTTACCGTAGCGTTAACAGGCGGTATTGCAAGTGGTAAGTCCACCGTTGCCAGTTATTTTGCTGAATTGGGAGTAAGTATTATCGATGCTGACCAAATTGGTCGTGAGCTTATTGATAACTCCCCAGAAATCCGCAAACAGTTAGTTACTCGTTTTGGTGCTTGCCTATTAAAAAAAAATGAAACTATCGATCGGGATAAATTACGCGCAATTATTTTTTCTCATCCCAAGGATCGCGAATGGTTAGAATTTTTATTGCACCCTTTGATTTACCAAGAAATAAAACGTTCAATACAAAAAGCGGTGGGTATATATAATCTTGTTGTCATCCCTTTATTATTAGAAAACAGAACATCTAAATTACTTAAAAAAAGACCTTCGTCAGATAATTATATTCAATTTGATCGGATTTTGCTGGTCACGGCTCCTAGGGAGTTGCAAATTCAACGCGCAGAGGAACGTGATCGTTTGGGAAGAAACCAGATCGATGCCATTTTAGCCGCGCAAATATCTCCAGCAGCAAGCATTAAGCAAGCTGACGATATCATTCACAATGAATCTAACTTGCAAAGCTTACATAAATCAACTCAGGCGTTACACGAAAAATATTTGTCTTTATTACCCTCGTCAAAAAATTTTCTTGAAGATTCAGCCTTTCTTGGTTATTATCTCGCCTACAAATAGGAATGATTCTTAATATCATTTAATGTTTATTTAAGCTAATGAGATTAAGATATCCTTTGGCATTTACTTAGAAATAATCTCAATAGTTATTTTTAATAAAGTATCTAAGAAATTAGATATAGATCAGTGTGAGATGAGAGGTTGACATGCGTTTAAAAAAAACTAAAGCATTACGTTACGTAGTTGCCACATTTTTAACAATGGGCACGGTTCTGTCGGTTGGATTTTTAAGTTTTTCCGGATTATGGCTTATTTATCCTTATATTATTCCAGCCATTTTAGCTTTTTTTCTGTCGGGGGTGATCGAAGGAAAAGTTTTTGGAACCGGTATTTTTAAAGGATTGGCAAGGCTAAAATTACTTACCTCAAGTGCCCAGAAACATTTACTTATTTCAGAGTTAAATCAGCTCATAATCCATAAAATGAAGGATTCTAATTGGCTGGATCGACAATGCTTATTTTTAAAGGATTATTGGCAACAAAAAGAATATTATAAATCCTTAAAGAAAGACCCTCATATAAATGAAATCGAATTACAGGCGGCCAAAGAAAGACTAGAGGAACTAAAAAACTATTTTTATCAGAAAGTAAGTAGCTCAAATTTTAAGGGTAATGATTATCTTCAAGAAAACTTAAAAAATGCAGGTGAACATTTACTTCAAACAGCAAAACGCAGCGTATGGTTCCTACGTTTTTTTTGGATAATTAGTATTTTAACTGGGATCGTATCGGGGTTTGTTACAGCTTTTGCCGTACAAGAAGCAATAACCGTTGGTTTAGCATTGTCATTATCTGCAACAGCCCTATCCGCAATAGTATGGCCAGTTGCCATATTTGCTGCTATAGGAGCAACGTTTTTACTTTATTACGCGATTACCGATATTGTAAAAAATGATGCTATTAGCAAGGCTTGTAGTAAAACGCTCGAGCTATTTAAGCAAAAAACGGAAGAATCTATAAGTGCTTATTCATTTCGCTTATTGGCTTTATGTTTAGGTGTAGTGGGAATTGCTAGCTTAACAGTATTTGCAACGGCTGCCTCTGGAGGCACTTGTTGGATTGTTATGCAGAAAGGAATAAAATTATTAGCTCCTAAGTTGCCAATTTTTGTTGCTTACTGCGTAAGTACAATTTTAATACCAATAAATTTTGCAACAGATTTAATCTATGGATTTAGTACCACTTTACAAACTATTGATAATTGTAAAAGCATATTCATTGCAATATTTGAGGGGATAACGCATCCCATTGAGGCAATTAAAAATTTTTGGTTCAACATTAAAAATAAATTAGTTAAATTAAAGGAAAAAGAAAGCTGGGGACAATTCTTTAATCCTTTTCGTATTGTAGCTATGCTAGTCATTTCACCCTTGCAATCATTAGTTTTTATAGGGCATTTGATTAGCATAGGATTGACTACAGATCGTTTTTTTAATGTACCCCCTCCTGTGGTAGCGGGGCTCTGCGCTACATCAGAAGGCTTACAGGATCTTAGTTTCCTCACCAAAGAGGATGATCATAGCCATGCTCATGGTCAACATGATCATGAAGAAGATGATGGTCATGATCATGGAAATCTATTACAGCTACCTCTGCAACTCTTTCTTTTCCCTATTCTTTTGCCAGCCGGGATTTTTTATTGGGTTTTAAAAAAGTTTGGAAGTGGGGTTGGTTTTTTTGAGGCCATAAAAAATACTTTTGATCTGCCTTTATTGAATATTGTTTTCTTTCCCCTGTTATTGCCGAGTGCTATTTGGCATTGGACTTTTAAAAAATCCGAAAATAATTTAACTTTTTTTGAATCGATTAAGAAAAGTTTCGATATACATACTCATGATCATAGCATACCAGACCAACCAGAAACACCTAAGGAACTATCTGCAAACTGGCGCGAAGAAGAACGGGTAGACTGGATTTTATCTAAAGCTATAAAACATTTAGATGGAGCTTGGTTCGATAAGCATATTGCTGCTGAAAAGCAAAGCAAATTAAAATTATTAGCTTCACATAGAGAGAGCATAATAAATTTCTTTAAAGCGAAGCGAGAGGAAATCCCTAATTTAAGCATCGAGGATGCAGTGGAAATGTATTTTAAAAAGAATGCTTTAAAAGAAAAACTTGGAAATGGAATTAGTGAACATCTAGATCATAGCGCAAATGAAGAAGAGTTAAATAGATCTATAAAAGCGTTTATAGAAAATGGATTGGGAAAATCTCCTGTAGAAAATGGACATAGTAAAGGAAATAACAATACTCAAAAGCCACCATTACTCTATTGCAACATTTTTCAGACGCGCAGAGGATTTTTCAGTTTCAATACAAGTAAACCAACTACGACAGAAACCCATGTAAAGAATGCATTGAGCTTAGCGACAGCAGCTTAAGTTTTAACTATCAAGCCACTGATTGATCTGCACCAAATCCTCTGGCTTTAAGCTACCTGCATCTTGCTTCAGTAATAGTGTATCCAACAGATAATTATACTGATCGCTAGCCGTAGCACGTTTTGCATCATATAGATTTTGCTGTGCAATAAGGACATCGACAACAGTCCGCGTTCCAGCTTTATAACTTTCTTCGGTACTATCCAGTGAAAGTTGTGCAGACTTGATCGCTTGTTGCTCAGCTTTGATTTTACTGATATCGGCGAGTACATCATTGTATTTTTGTCTGGTATTGATGATAAGCATGCGATAGGTATTATCTAAATTAGCACTGGCGGTTTGAAAGTCATATTGAGATTGACGGGTTTTAGAAGACACTGCACCTCCTGCAAAGAGTGGCACATCTAATTCCAAGCCCACAGTTCCGCCATTTTTATTGAGCGAGCTAGGAACATTATTAAATGTATCGGTTTTTCCATAATTACCTATTAGGCTTAAGCTGGGTAAATGTCCAGAAGCTTGCATCTTTATTTTTTCTCGAGAGACCTCTACACCATAGCGCGCGGCCATCAGTTTCAGGTTATTCTGAGTGGCTGCACTAATCCAGCGTTCGATATTTTCAGGTTGAGGGTTTTGTAATGGAATTTTTTTTGTAAAAGCCTTTACGGAGGAATAGGTTTGTCCTGTTAACTGACGCAACGCCTCTTGATTATTACGTAAAGTATTTTCTGCGCTTATTTCAGTGGCAACGGATTTGTCATATGCTGCTTTGGCTTCGTAAACACTAGTCAAGGCATCTAGACCAACTTGGGCCCGTTTCTGAGCTTGATTTAGCTGCTTACTATCAGCTTTTTTTTCTGCTTGAGTGAGCCTGAGAGTGTCTTGTGCGGATAAAACATTAAAATAGGCCGTTGCAACACGAAAAATCAGATCTTGTGCTGCGACTGCCAAGCTTAAATCAGCTTGCTTACCGGCATTATTGGCTTGCTTTACCGCCAGCCAAGCATTGATATTAATTAAGGGTTGTTTAATTGAAATATTATACCCTTGAGATTCCAGGTTGCTGATTCCATTCGGTTGCCCGGCAATCGGAGGCTGGGTAATGTTTTGGTAATTATTAGAGATGTTAGCTTGGGCTGAGATATTAGGTAAAAGGGCAGCTACACTCTGAGGTATCGCTTCACGTTGGGACAATCGAGTGGATACAGCAGCCTGATAGGTAGGATCGCTATTTAAGGCGGCTTTATAAATATCGATTAAATCTGCAGCAAAAGTAGGTGTAAGGGGTGCAAAACACAAATTAACAACTAATACTAATCCAGAGTAAATAGTTAGTCGCCTGGCAGATTTATAGAAAAAAAAGTCGAGTAGTGTCATTATTGTTTTTATACTAAAAGAGCAAAAACCTAGGCTTTCTTAAGTAAAAGCCGCTTATTATGACAGATTTCATAATCGAGATATAGTTCTATGAATTCCCAATTCGACCGTTCAGATGTCAAAATTTTGCAGCAGCAAATAGTTTACCAAGGACATTTTCAGTTAGAACAATGGAAGGTCCAATTTCGTCTATTTGAGGGTGGCTGGAGTGCACCACGACTTCGGGAAGTTTTTGAACGGGGTGAAGCTGTGGGCGTGCTATTGTTTGACCCGCATAGGGATCAGCTGGTTTTAATCGAACAGTTTCGAGTAGGCATTGCTAATAAAGCCAAAAACCCCTGGTTAATTGAAATAGTAGCTGGTGTCATTGAACAAGGTGAAGATTTAGAGCAAGTTGCGCGACGCGAAACACAAGAAGAAACCGGTCTAAAAATAACCAATTTATTTCCCATTTGTCGATATTGGGTGAGTCCAGGAGGAAGTTCAGAACGTATTTCTCTTTTTTGTGGACAAGTAGATGCCGAATTAGCACAAGGAATTCATGGCGTGGCTGAGGAAGGTGAAGATATTCGTTTACATGTTTTAAGCTTAAAGGCTGCTTATAATTTACTCAATCAAGGAAAAATTAATAATGGTTCGACTATTATTGCTTTACAATGGCTGCAACATAATGAGCACATTGTGAGAGACGCATTCTTGAAAAAAAGCGGGTAACTACTATTTTATGAAATCTAAATCTTCTTCTTCAAAAAAATACACCGCTGAAGCGATCGAAGTCCTAAGCGGCCTTGACCCCGTAAAACGACGACCCGGTATGTATACCGACACCTCTCGGCCTAACCATTTGGCACAAGAAGTTATTGATAATAGTGTTGATGAGGCTATGGCCGGCTACGCAAAACATATTGATGTGGTGCTATATGCCGATAATTCTTTAGAAGTCAGTGACGATGGTCGTGGTATGCCTGTAGATATCCATCCTGAAGAAAAAGTGACAGGGGTAGAACTTATTCTGACCAGACTTCATGCAGGTGGTAAATTTAACCATAAAAATTACCGATATTCGGGCGGTTTACATGGCGTCGGAGTATCCGTGGTAAATGCTTTGTCACGTCATTTAGAAGTTACCATTAAGCGCGACGGATTTATTTATCAGATTCAATTCGAACACGGTAATAAAAAATCCAACTTAAAAAAAATGGGCAAAGTTGATCAAGCGGTAACTGGAACTTCTTTGCGCTTTTGGCCGGATAAACATTATTTTGATACGGAAAAATTTTCGGTCAATCGCTTAAAACATAGTTTGCGTGCTAAAGCCGTCCTTTGTCCAGGCTTACACGTTAGCTTTATTGACAAACAAAGCAATAAAAAGGAGGAATGGTTCTATGAAGATGGCGTGGTTAGTTATCTAAAAGATAGTTTAAGTCAATATAAGTGTTTACCTACAGAGCCTTTTCATGGCCATTTTGCTTCAGAAACTGAAGAAGTCGATTGGGCATTATGCTGGCTATTAGAAAGCGGTGAAGGATTGATGGAAAGTTACGTTAATTTAATTCCCACCATTCAGGGTGGAACCCACGTCAATGGTTTACGTACCGGCTTGCTCGAGGCAATGCGAGATTTTTGTGAGCTACGTGACTTATTACCTCGAGGTTTAAAATTAGCGCCCGAAGATGTATGGGAAGGATGTCACTATGTATTGTCTGTAAAATTATTAGAGCCACAATTTTCTGGTCAAACCAAAGAAAGACTTACTTCGCGTCAGTCTGCTGCGTTTGTTTCAGGTGTAATAAAGGATGCCTTTAGCTTATGGCTCAATCAGCATATTTCTGAAGCGGAAAGTTTAGCTGAATTATTGATAGCCAACGCACAAAAGCGTTTACGTGCCAGTAAGCAAATCGCGCGTAAGAAAATTCTAAGCGGTGCGGTATTGCCAGGGAAATTAGCCGATTGTACGCAAACAGATTTAAGTCGTACCGAATTATTTTTAGTAGAGGGTGATTCCGCTGGCGGCTCGGCAAAGCAAGCGCGCGATCGAGAGTTTCAGGCAATTATGCCATTACGAGGGAAAATATTAAATTCTTGGGAGGTCGCGAGTAATCAAGTGTTAGCTTCACAAGAAATTCATGATATTGCCGTCGCTATGGGTGTTGATCCCGGGTCTAGTGATTTATCTGGATTACGTTATGGTAAAATTTGTGTTTTAGCTGATGCGGATTCTGATGGTTTGCATATTGCTACACTATTATGCGGTTTATTTTTAAAACATTTTCCATCCTTAGTTGAAGCAGGACATATTTATATTGCAATGCCACCCCTTTATCGTATTGATATTGGTAAAGAAGTTTTCTATGCACTGGATGATGAAGAAAAACAAGGTATTTTGGATCGATTAACTGCGGAAAAGAAAAAAGGGAAAATAAGCATACAGCGATTTAAAGGTCTAGGTGAAATGAATCCCATGCAATTACGTGAAACAACTATGGCGCCCGATACGCGACGGCTTGTTCAACTTACCATAGATAATGAACAAAAAACGCTTTCTTTAATGGATATGCTGTTAGCAAAAAAACGATCAGGCGACCGAAAAGTATGGTTAGAACAAAAAGGAGATATTGCCACACTCTAAATTTTATTAAATAGGGTGTGTCGTCAAAGTTTCCTTACCATAGTCAGGCCATCACCTATTGGGATTAAACACATACTAATGCGCTTATCTTGATAAATAGCTTGATTAAATGCGCGAATAGCTAAAGTTTGCTTGTCATGAGCGTGAGTGTCAGCGACTCGGCCACTCCACAGCACATTATCAACCAGCATTAGCCCGCCTGGTCTGAGTAGTGTTAATGAACGTTCATAATATTGTAAATAATTGTGTTTATCTGCATCAATAAAGATAAAGTCGAAACTATTTGACTGATTTTGTTTAATTAAATTATCGAGAGTATCTAATGCCGGTGCTAATTTCAGATCAATTTTATGTGAAACGCCGGCTTTTTGCCAAAAATCTTGTGCAATGGAGGTTGTTTCAGTATTGATATCACAGGCAATAATTTTTCCCGTTTCAGGCAAAGCTAAAGCGACTACTAAAGCGCTATAACCCGTATAGACTCCTATCTCCAATGTTTTTTTAGCTCCGGAGAGCTCAATCAGGAATGCCATCAATTGCCCTTGTTCAGGAGAAATTTGCATGCCATGGGATGATAATTGGTATGTTGTTTCTCTTAGGGACTTTAGGATAGCCGGTTCACGCAAGGAAACTGATAACATATATTGATAGAGCGTATCGCTTAGGTTTATGGTTTGGTTGGACATAGCTATCCTGTTTAGATGATCAAACTCAAATATACAGCTTTAAAATAGATTTTGTATAATTTGATTTTATGTAGTTATTTTAGACATTGACATTCTAGCTCAGCGCGGCCAAAATAGCGGACCTTAAAACCTCAGGTCCCCATCGTCTAGAGGCCTAGGACACCGCCCTTTCACGGCGGTAACAGGGGTTCGACTCCCCTTGGGGACGCCATTTTTTCTTTAAAAAAAATTCGTCGTCTGTGTTACTGGATTTTATCTAGAGCTATCATCAATCTCCTGTATGTGGTTTTAAGATATTTAGAATCTAAAGAATATAATTTAATCGTTAACATATGATTGCTCTCGCAAATAAGTATTTTGTAGTTATATTTTTATAATAATAAACCAGTCTCAAATTAAATATTTACTTGAAATAAATATTGATGTGGAGAAAAACATGAGTCATATCTTCAGTAAAATATTGCATGGTTATAGCGAGTTTAGAAAAAAATATGCGATAGGCGATAATGCTGTCATGCGATATTTAGCCGACTCCGGTCAAAAACCTCAAATAATGGTGGTTTCATGTTGTGACTCACGCGTCGATCCAGCATTAATACTGCAGTGTAATCCAGGTGATTTATTTGTGGTGCGGAATGTCGCGAATATAGTGCCACCTTACCAAAAGGATGAAGCATTGCATGGAACGAGTGCCGCCTTAGAATTTGGAATTTGCCTGTTGAGTATTAAGCATCTTATTTTATTAGGACATAGTCAGTGTGGAGGGATAGATGCTTTATTAAATAGCCAAAACTTATCACAAAACGATTTTATTACTAAATGGGTTTCTTCAATAAAAATACCTGGCAATCAGGTAAAGAATCCAGATGAATATGCAAAATTAGCTTTAAATCGATCTTATGAAAATTGTATGACGTTTCCTTGGATAAAAGAAAAAACAGAAGCTCAAGCGTTAATCATCCATCGTTGGTTTTTTGATATTAAAACGGGTCAAATTTTTACTTATTCAGAAAACTATAATATCTATCAAGCGTTAAAGGTTTAGTTAAGCACAAGAAGGAGATCTGTTGTCAATTTCGATTTGCAAGCGTTGTTTTTTTTCTCTCGCCCGTCTAATTGCAGCTTGTATATAAGCGGTTTGTTCGTTTGGTGGCGAAATATTTCTAATTGAATTAATTTGATCTTGTTTTAATTCAAGACGTTGTTTTTTTGCATCATAACGTTGTCTTGCTTGTTGCGGTTCATAGTTAAGTCGACTTGGTAACATATCAATACAATCAACTGGGCAAGGTGGCAGACAAAGCCCGCAACCAGTACATTCTTGCGTTAGTATAATATGTAATTGCTTGGCAGCACCTATAATAGCATCAACCGGGCAAGCTTGGATGCACTTCGTGCAGCCTATGCATTCGGACCCGCGTATATGTGCTGTCAAAGCAGGCTTTGCCTGCTTCTGCATTTCTTCTATAAATGGTTCAGGATTTTTTTCTAGCAATGTGGCTAAAGTTATTAGCGTTTTTACACCGCCCGGCGGACAACGATTTATCTCAGCCTTTTCTTCTGAAATAGCTCGAGCGTAAGGCAAACAACCCGAATAACTACACTGTCCACATTGCGTTTGTGGTAGCAAAGCATCAATTTTGTTAACTAATGTGTTTAAATCTCTAGTTTGAAGAGATAATTTTTTTGATTTCATTTTTTAGATTAATATTATTCCGTGTCTATGGCATATTCTGGTTTAATACATACTATTCATTAATCTGCGCCGATAGAATCCGTTTTTTGTATATTCTGAATAGCTTCTTCAGGAATGCGCTGCAATAAAGGCGTAAAAGTGTTAATCGTATGATCAAGTAAGATTTTTTGTCGTTGATCCCAAGTCATTGCAGGAATATTTAGAAAGTGTTCCACTTTTTCAGCAGTGATGGGTAGTACCGGCTTTAAATAGATCATTAAAATTCTAAACAGATTTAAACCTAAACTACATACATCATGAGCTTGCTGAATGCTGTCAGAATTTTTTATCAAGAGCCAAGGTTTTTCAGCATCAATCATTTGATTGGCTTGATCGGCTAATTCCATAATACTTTTCATTGCTCGATTGTAGTCACGGCTTTCATAATAATCTGCAATTTCATTACCTTTATTAACAAATTGCAGGATAAATTCGGGTTTGAATGAAGTTGAAGACAATTGATTAGCAAATTTTTTATTAATAAAGCTTGCACAACGACTCGCAATATTGACTAATTTCCCGATCAAATCCGAATTAATTTTCTGGATAAAGTCTTCAAAATTAAAATCAATATCTTCCGCTTTTCGAGTGAGTTTGGTGGCATAGTAATAACGTAAATATTCAGGATCTAAGTAGTTTAGATAATGATGCGCGGTGATAAAAGTACCACGCGATTTTGACATTTTTTTACCATTAACGGTTACATAACCATGTACAAAAATAGCGGTAGGTCTGCGAAAGTCAGCACTTTTTAGTATGGCAGGCCAGAAAATAGCATGGAAATTAATAATATCCTTACCAACAAAATGATAAAGTTCAGTTTTTTCCGCGTTTGACCAGTACTCATCAAAGTTAAGATTGTCACGATGTTGACAGAGATTTTTGAAGGTTGCCATATAGCCTATAGGCGCATCGATCCATACATAAAAAAATTTGTTATCCGCCCCTGGAATTTTAAATCCAAAGTAAGGCGAGTCTCTCGAGATATCGAGATCATGCAACCCTTCCTTAAACCACTCTAAGAGCTTATTACTAATTTCTTCAGCGAGGTGATTTTTTGTCATGATCCATTCACGTAAAAAATCTGAATAATGCGAAAGTTTAAAAAAGTAATGTTCAGATTCTTTTGCGATCGGCGTAATGCCCGAAATAGTGGATTTTGGATCGATGAGGTCTAGCGGAGAATAGGTAGAGCCACAAACCTCACAATTATCACCATACTGATCAGGTGTTTTACAGCAAGGACATGTCCCTTTTACATAACGATCAGGCAAAAACATCTTG
>JBDKHQ010000049.1:0-8806 GCA_039797585.1 Pseudomonadota bacterium
CTGAAGAAATAAAAAAAACAACACTCCGACTGAACATTTAATAAACCAACGCATAATCCCTCCCCCAATGAGACCTAAAGCGTTTATAGTTTTTGATAATTAGTTTTTATTGCATCAGCTATTTTAGGTCGCCGTAATAATTTATAATCGTTAATTTATTCTAGTGAATAATTGCCAATTTAACGAATAAGGCCAAAGTTTATGCTTGAAAAAATAATGAGTAAAAATAACGCTATCAATCTCATCGATCTTGGCCTTATTCAAATCAGTGGTAAGGACGCTAAGCCATTCTTACAAGGCCAATTAACCTGCGATTTGGAAGAAATCAGCGCAGAACAAAGCCGACTAGGTGCGCATTGTGATGTCAAAGGACGCATAATTGCTAGTTTTCGTTTATTTTTTTATCAAGATGCCTATTATCTTTTATTACCGCTCAGTACACTACCATTTTTATTAGCGTCCTTGAAAAAATATGCAGTTTTTTCGAAAGTAAGCTTAACGGAGGTCAGTAAAGATTGGCAAAAAATTGGTCTTTATGGCCCTACTATAAAAGATTTACTCGAAGAACAGGAGTTATATAGTGCCAAAGTAAATGGCGCTGCAGTAGCTGATCACAAACTAAGTTTAGCTATTCCAGGGCCCATATCTCGAGTTATCCTGCTTGCACCAGTTTCGAATGTTATCATCAGCTTTGTCGATAGCCAATTTGAGCAGGAAAGTGTCGATCATTGGCACTTATTGGATATTATGGCGGGTATTCCAACCATTTATCCGGAAACCAGTGGTCAATTTACGCCACATCAATTGAATTTTACGCAGATAGGCGGCGTAAGCTTTACCAAAGGTTGTTATATTGGCCAAGAAATCATCGCTCGCACTCATTATTTAGGGAAATCCAAAAGTCGCCTTTATCGAGTGAGATTTGAAGCCAATAGCCCCTTTCTGCTAAGCACCCCGCTATTTGGTGATCAAAATACCGAAAAAGGCACACTTATTATGTGTGCTAAAGAGCAGGATAATCGTTATGAGGCCTTAGTTTGTTTGCAAACTCAAGCTATTTCCCATAGTATCAGACTAGGTAGTTTTGAAGGCCCATTATTAGACTTTTTAGAACTGCCCTATTCTACTAACTAGTACATAATATGCTTAGCACACAAAAAAAAAATATTGAGTTTAATTCTGTTATTAGGTATGAGCACCATGGCCCTAGCGGATGCTCCTCCTACCAATAGCACTTCTCCATCATCCACACTCAGCAACCCACAAAGCAAGGCGATAGAGTTTGCGAGACAAGCGGGCGCAATCGCCGGTATCGCACAGGCTTGCGGCCAGAATCTAGGCGATTTTTCCGCTAGAGTTACTGAAGCAATTAACAAGTTGTCTAATGATCCTTCCGAACAAGCGGCCGCCGCTCTGGTTTATCAGCGTATTAGCCAAGAAGCACAAATGGCTGAGAGAAAGAAACAATCTATTCCTTGCATGAAAGTTTTAGAGGATTTTCGAAATTTACCTATCATGCAATCCGATTATAAGGCCAAGGTTATCGATCAACTTAATCCTGCTGGCCCATAAAACAAGACCGTAGTTAAACATCTAACTGCTGTGAATTCGATTCGCGAATAAAGAATAACAATATTAGGGCCAACAAAATATAGACAGGCAAGATACTTAACGCATGACGATATTCTGTGGCCGAAAAATAATGCACACCTGCGATCAATTTACCCTGCCAATGTGCATCTAATAATTTTCCTATCAATGGTTGCGTCAACGCACTAAAGATAATATCGCCGGTATTGATTAAGGCGATTATGGTTGCGGCAACGGTTATTTTATTTAATTCTCTACCTAAAGCAAAACCCAGCATAAATGCACCGGTACTAAATCCAAAGATAAATAATAAAGTGCCCAATAACCAAAGCGGTAAGTGATTTACATAAATAATCATTGTAATGGTAACCAAGGCTACAAAAGCATTAATCAACATCACTGGAAGACGCTTATTTATTCGATCCGACCATAAGCCTAATAGAGGACTACCAAACGCTATACCTAAAAAAATTAAAGAAGCCAACCCTGCGGCTTGTGTATGCGAAACCTGATAGGTTTCCTTTAAAAATGGAATACACCAAAGACCTGCAAAACCATCAATCGGTGCAAAAGCCAATCCACTATACAGTGTGATTAACCAATTTTGCTTATTATTCAAGACCATCCATACATCATGAAATGAAAATTTTTCTACTACTCCTGTTTCGCTTGATATTCCAGCCGGTTTATCACGCACGATAAAATAAAATAACCCGGCTAAAATTAATCCGCTAACACTGCACAAATATAAACTCTGCCGCCAACCGAAGGTACTAACCGCGAAAGACAAGGGTACCTGACCCGCAACGGCACCCAACATAGCCGCAGTCGCCAATAAGCCGCCAACAAAAGCAAATTGACTCGGTTTAAACCATAGGCTAGTCATCTTCATATAACTGACGGTAGCAAACGCAGCACCGACACCCATTAATGCTCTAGACCAAGTCGCAATATTCAATATATGGGCTTTAGAAAAAATATAGATGCCTGCAGCGCATAAAAGAATAGCCATCGTGGTTAATAAACGGGGGCTGTAACGATCTAACAAAACGCCAACAAAAAGCTGTGCCAGCAAAAAAGAATAAAAGAAGCTAGCGGCTAAGTTACCTAAACCAGTTCCTTGTATATGAAACACACTCATCAAATCGTCAGTCATGATGCTAGGTGAGACTTGCAAGATATATTTATAAAATAAAAAAGCGGCTGCTAATGCAATAACTAACCAAGGATACCAATGGCGGGAGGTAAAATGTTTCTTCTCAATATGCATAGCGCGCTAAACCTTATAATTCATTTATCGGGGAATTATGGCATTATTAGTCAAATTTTGCACTCCTTATCAAAATGGTATTCCACAAAAATATTAATGCTAACAAGACTTTGGTGAATTGAATTAAACGTAGTAGAAACGAATATAAAAAAGTCAGCGTATAATACGCTTCGTTCAAGCCCCGGTGGCACAGGTGGATAGCGCAGTCCCCTCCTAAGGGACAGGTCGCCGGTTCGAATCCGGCCTGGGGCGCCATTTTTTGCAAGCCGATAAAAAAACGTCTAGGCTTTTGCTAAGAGGTCGAATGAATATTTTATCGATACAATCGCATGTCAGTTATGGCTATGTTGGGAATGAAGCCGCTACCTTTCCCTTACAAGCTCTCGGCTTTGAAGTATGGCCAGTCAATACCGTACAATTTTCTAATCATACCGGCTATGGTCACTGGCAAGGTGATATCTCCACCGCTGAGCAGGTACGCGCCGTCATACAGGGTTTAGTTTCCTTAGATCTAGCAAGGCAATGTGATGCAATTTTATCTGGATATATTGGGAATAAAGAAATTGGGCAAGTTATCCTTGAAACAGTACAACAATTTCGACAAGCAAATCCTAAACTCATTTACCTGTGCGATCCTGTCATGGCTACTCCGAATGGTAAAGCGTGTTTTGTTAAACCCGATATTCCAGATTTCTTTCGAAATCAAAGTTTAACTATGGCCAGCATCATCACACCTAACCATTTTGAAGCGGAATATTTATACGGAAAAAAAATTAATACTTTAGATGATTTAAAACATGCAGTGCATTTTTTTCATAATCAAGGAATACTTATTGTCATTGTGACCAGCTTAAATTTAAAAGAAAAAAATAAATTTAATTTTGAAGAACCCACCGCTTTTCTTTCAAACAAACAAGGACAATGGATCGCTACAATTTCTATTCCAAACACTCCAGCACCTATCAATGGTACCGGGGATCTTTTTTCGGCGCTGTATTTAGGTCATTTATTATTAACCAAAAATGCTTTAGCCGCTTTCAGCTTAGCATTAAATAAAACTTATCAAGTAATTCAAGCCACCCTTTCAGCAAATCGCCGCGAGTTAAAAATTATTGATAATGATTATAAGCAAGCTGCTCCAGATTATGTTATGCTACAACAGATAGAATAACAGGAAGTTACAATGAAAGATTATCGTTTCTATTTATGGATAGCCTACCTTTCAACCGCTGCTGTTCTGCTCATTAATCTGTTAACACCCCTGATTCGGCATTATAAATTATTTAAGAAAAAACGCAGCATTACGTCATTAATCCCAAAAAAATAATGTTAAAAATTTGGCAGAAAAAAAAATTTTTGGCTTATTTACTTTGGCCATTGTCATTAGTTTACGGCGGTTTTATTGTTTTACGTCGCAAGCTTTATCAGTTGCACCTTTTAAAAGTAAACTTTCTTTCAGTACCCGTCGTCGTCGTTGGAAACATTACTGTGGGAGGGACGGGTAAAACGCCGGTTGTTATCGCATTAGCTCGATTTTTAAAAGAAAAAGGCTGGCGACCAGGCATTATCAGTCGCGGCTATGGGGGGAATACTCAACATTTTCCTTGCTTAGTGCATCAAAACAGTAATGCTCGTGAAGTGGGTGATGAACCTATATTAATTGCTCGGCATACTGCATGTCCAACTATCATCGATCCTAATCGTAGTCGCGGGGCTAAAAGTTTATTAAAGCGTTCGAATTGCAATATTATTATCAGTGATGATGGTCTACAACATTTAAGTTTAGGTAGAAACATAGAAATTGTTGTTGTCGATGGCGAAAGACGTTTTGGAAATAATTTTTGTTTACCTGCAGGGCCATTGCGTGAACCGGTTTCACGCTTAAATTCAGTTGATTTTGTTATCAGCAAGGGAACAGCTCAGGCCAATGAATTTAAACTATCTTTAATTCCTGACAGTTTTTATCAGCTTATTCAAAACAAAAATAAACAAACAAAAGAATTTTTTCTTGGCAAAAAAATACATGCTGTGGCTGGTATCGGCAATCCGGGTCAATTTTTTAGGACCCTACGTAAACTAGGCCTTAAGATCATTGAACATCCCTTCCCCGATCATTATCTATTTAAACCACGCGATTTTAATTATGGCGATGATGCTATTGTTATAATGACCGAAAAAGATGCGGTAAAATGCGTAGGCTTTGTTGATGCCAGACTTTGGTGTTTAAAAACAAAAACAGAGCTAGACAATAATTTTCTAAATGCCGTACTTAATCGAATTACGGCAATAGATAAAAATCTAAAATCTTCTTCAAGCTAGTTTTCATATCTATATATGGCTGCCAAGCCAGCTGTTGTTGAGCCCGTTTAATTGATGGCATGCGACGTTCTACATCTTGATAACCTTTTCCGTAATAATTATCTGAATTTATTGCTTGTAATTGGACTTTTTCCGCATAGCTTTCATAACGGGGATAAGTTTTAATTAACTCTAATAATAATTCAGCCAATTCACGAATAGAAATATCGTTGGCTGGATTACCAATATTAAAAATAGCTTGCTCAGCGCATCCATTTTCATTTGCTATTATTTTTAATAAGCAAGCCATCCCATCATCGATATCAATAAAGCTACGTCGTTGTTGTCCACCATTCACCAATTGTATGGCTTCGCCACGTAATATATTGCCGATAAATTGACTCACCACCCGCGAACTCCCTGGCCTCGGGTTATGTGGATCATCCAGTTTAGGACCTAACCAATTAAACGGTCTAAAGAGTGTATAGCGTAATTCATTTTTTAAACCATAAGCATGAATCACTCTATCTAAAAGTTGTTTACTACAAGAATATATCCAACGAGGTTTATTGATAGGTCCTAATACAAAATTACTGGTCTCTTCATCGAATGCTTCATCTGTACACATACCATAGACTTCGGAAGTAGACGGAAAAACAATGCGTTTTTTATGTTTAACACACAAACGAATAATTTTTAAATTGGCTTCAAAATCTAGCTCAAAGATACCTAAGGGGTTGTTTACATAACTTGCTGGCGTTGCAATAGCAACTAAAGGCAATACAACATCACACTGCTGAATCTGTTGTTCTATCCATACCATTTCCTGATTCACATCGCCTTTTTTAAAGGTGAGCCGTGCGTGTTTAAGGAACTCACTAATTTTATTTTCACTTAAATCCAAACCAATTAACTTCCAATCTGTTTTTGCTAAACAATGCTCCAGTAGGCTGCTACCAATAAAGCCATTGATACCTAGTATTAATACTTTTAAACTCATATTTTACCACTTAAAATCGTTATTGTTAAAAATGCAATTAGAGGACTAAAATTCTAAAAAATGACTACTCTTTATTTGTATCATCGATAATTTTTCTAATAACATAACGCGGACGATGCCGTACTTCTTGATAAATACGTCCAATATATTCACCCATAATACCTAAGCCCATTAACATTATTCCCATTAAGAAAAAAACTATCGCAAACAACGTAAACAACCCTTCTGCTTCTGGCCCGATAATAATCCGCCGTACAAACAAATATACGACAAAAAAACTACTTAAGATTGAGATAAACAATCCTAGCATGGTAAAAATCTGCAAGGGTAATAAAGTAAAACTAGTCATCCAATCAAAATTCAAACGTAACAAGCGATAGAGATTATATTTGGACTCACCGGATTTACGAGCATCATGTCCAACTTCAATTTCGGTGGGGGATATAGAAAGCTTATAGGCTTGTGCTGGAATGAATAAAGAAGTTTCCTTGCTGGCTATCATTAAATCGACGAGCGAACGTCGATATGCTCTTAACATACAGCCTTGATCAGTCAAACGAATCTTAGTCATCTTATAGCGCAACCAATTATTAAGTATCGATGCGTAACGTCGAAAAAAAGTATCTTGGCGATTTTTTCGTATACCCCCTACATAATCATGACCTTCTTCAATGCATTTTACCAAATGATAAATTTCCTCTGGTGGATTTTGGAGATCGGCATCTAACGTAATAATAATTTCCCCTCTGACCCGTTCCAAACCAGCCATTAGTGCCATATGCTGACCAAAATTACCATTAAAATGAACAATCCGAATTTGCTCTGGCCGCCTTCTTTGTAATTCATTAAGTCGTTCATAGGAGTCATCTTGACTACCATCATTAACTAAAATAACCTCGTACGGTTTGCCTAACTTGTCCAAGCTTGCAATCAAGCGTTGATATAGCTGCTCCAAGTTTTCAGACTCATTATAAACAGGGATAACCACACTGATATAGGGCTTATTCATTCGCTAATCCTCTCTTACCATAGTAATATTTTTTATAAGTATTGTTTTCTATAGGGTGATTGCTTAATAAAACATCTTGCGACGTCTTTGCAAGCAAATAAATTAGATATTTTTTTTGTTTAATAATCTGCTGGTATGCTTCTTCGCTGGCTATCATATAAATACGCTGCGAACTATTCCAGTTAGGCCAGAAATTAGCCTCTTGTAGCATCCAATGGCTAGTATCTTGATGTTGCATACCAAACGTTAGTTCCCCACCGACATTGACTGTAAATACCCGCTGATTTAAATAAAAAGGCAAATCTTGATAATAATCATGGTATGCCACTATTTTATCGCCTGGCTTTATTAAAGGTTTAAGAACGACAACTAAAGGCTTTATCGAACGTGTATCGAGCTGAGGAATCCCCATAGAAACAATCCAGAAGCTGATCACACTTCCAACTGCTAAAGTTGCAAATGCCATTTTGGATTTTTTCCGCATAGCCAAGCAACTCGCGATTATGCTATTTAAAAGAAAAACACCATAAGCGGTTATCAAAAAAAGTCTGGCAGACGGAGATAGCGTAATAGTCGCATCGTTAGCTACATATAATATACCTATACTTCCTAAACCTAGCCAAACCAAAGGTACCGCTATATATCCCCATTTAATATCCCAGCTCCGCTGCCAATGGGTAGAAAGATAATGGCCAGTTAATAAGGCTAAAGCAGGGAAAATCGGTAAAATATATGGAATTAATTTGGAATGTGAAAAGGAAAAGAAAATAAAAATTATCCCTACCCAGAGTAAAAGAAAAATATAATTATTTTTTTCTTTGAATTGTTGCCAGTTTCTAGGAAAGTGACTCACTATCGCTTGAGGAAAAAAACATACCCAAGGTAAAAACCCGGCAATAAAAATTGGAATAAAAAACCAATTGGGTTGGTAACGCTGTGCTATCAAAGTGGAATAACGCAGGAATTGCTGATCTATAAAATAGAATTGGAAAAATTCAGGATTTCTAGATTGAACTAAAATATGCCAAGGCAAAACCATTAATAAAAATAACAAAACCCCACTAGCAAGATAACATTGCTTCAACAAACGCCATTGATTAGATAATAATATCCAAAGCCCAATAATCATAGTAGGAAATACTATACCGATCAGTCCCTTTGTGAGAACTGCTAGGCCGGCAAATAGATAAGCACTATAAAATAAACACCGACGCCCTAAACTTGGTGACTGATTGGATGCGACTAAGAAAGCTAACAAGCTTCCAGATAAACAGATCGATAAGGTCATATCGAGTGTTACCATCCGTGCTAACGCAAAATATAGAAGACTGGAAGCAAGAATAATGGCACTTAATAATCCAGCTCGTCTTTCAAAAAGAATTCGACCCGATGCATAAACTAATAAACAACCCAATAATGCCACGATGGCGTTAGGTAAACGAACCGTCCATTCACTGATAGATGGCAAATATTGATTGCTTCTCGACTTATTCAATCCAGGTTCTGTTCGAATAATCAGCGGATTAAAAACTTTAATCGCGCCGGCTTGTAACCAGTAAAATAAAGGCGGCTTTTCAAAATATTTAATGCCATTCAGATGGGGCGTTACAAAATCATGTAGCACCAACATTTCTCGTGG
>JBDKHQ010000050.1:0-12065 GCA_039797585.1 Pseudomonadota bacterium
ATGAATAGAAATTAAATAATCCCAACTATTACTCTTACATTTACGATAATCTGCAGAAAAATTTTTGGAGAAATTCAAAAACCAAGGAAAGGAGGTGGTATCATTTAATTGATCCACTGCGGTCGTCTTACCCATAAAGCTAGGAAATTTTTTTATTTCATTCCAAATTGAAATAAATTTTTTACGACAAGCCACTCAGTATTTTTTATTATTTTTAATAAACTGAAGTGGCTTAGATTAAATTAGATATATAAAAAGATCTAGTATAAAAAATTTTAATTTTTTGGACAAAATAAAGATTTACTACCATCTTCTTTCCATTCGGCTTGAATACAATGCGGCCCTATATCTTCATAGAATTTATCGGAAAAATTAGCGGTTAAGATAAGTCGATTTCCGAATTGTGTTTGCTGCACTAAATGATCATCGGTTAACCAATCAAACGTAGTTAGCGGCTCAATACCTGTCATTTGATGGAGCGGAGAGAAAAAATTATAGTAGTCAACAAAGTATTTTTTATTTTTTTGTAAGGTTTTTTGATCTAGTACCCAAATTGGAGGAACGTTATAAAGATTTTGTAACAATGCTTTAGTTTTTCTAATCGCAGGAATCTTTAACTCATTCAATTCCCAGCGATCGGTGCTAATCACTGAGTCATGAAATACAGCTTCATACAACGGCAATCTATAACGTGGATTGTAGGAGGCACGAGTAAATTCATCCGGTGCATTATATGCTTGGAATAGAACTTTTGGAGCATAGTTAGGCCACCAAACACCAAAATGCTTCTTATCTTGTAAGGCAGGCCAAAAGGCTTCTGGAAATGCCAAGAAGGCGCCATTATTATAAGCGATAGTCGGATTTGCCCAAGCCAATCCTGTTTCAGAACCTAACACTATCTTTTGGGTACTACAAATAAAGCGCATTCGTTCTAAGCGATTATTTAAATCTTGCTCACGTGTCATAGGATGATGTTTTGCATAATCATCATAAAGAGGATAGGTTGCATCACAATCTAGAAAAAGCGTATTGTCTCCCTTATTCAACATTGTTTCGACTTGATTTGCGATATTTTTCTGTCTAGATTCTCTTAACCGAAGCGCCTCTGAACTTAAATAACAACCACGATCTGCAAATCCCGCCAACAGGGATGCATTGGGATTTCGAATGCATGCTTCTGGCCATAAATGATTAGGCCAGGTTGAAGTTATGCTATCTGAAGTTTTTGGATTTTGTGCATTATCAAAACTATCATAGGGCCCTATTAAATAGCCCATACTTTCAGCTTTGCGAATATATCCTTTTTCAATATTTGCGCTACCCTGAACTGGGCTGGCATCATAATTTATTAAAGCATGCTTAATGCCTAAGTTTTCCAGCTCATCCAACATAGCCATGCTTTTACCATCCCCCCATACCCATATATGGAAAGCACCTAATAATTTATTCACATTGGCATTTTCTAGAATTTTTTGATTGAGTGAAACAAATTTATTTTCATTGATAAGTAGATTGCGATAGTCCAGTGCGGGGCTTATCGGAGTATCTCCAGTCAAATGTAGTAATAAAGTATATTCAGGAAATCGCGATCTTTTTAAAAAATGATGTTGGTTTATCACATAAAGCTGGGCTTGTTTTTCACGGACTTGTGCATCGGTATCAACATCATGGTCGTTCCAAATATAACTAACATAATTTTCATCAGGATATTCTATTGCCCAGAAAGGAATGCTTAAGGATAAATTTGGATACTTATTGAACTCTTTACGCCAGAATGTATCATGATTAGGAATATATAAACCTTCTCCATCTGGCAGAACCAAAGCTTTAGCTTGTGGGGTTAATCCTGCTAGAGGCCACTGAAACGTTTGTTCTTTATTGGTTTTAAAAGAAAATTTTAGGCCTTGTTCATCTACAACAACTTTAACTTGCATTTTAAGATGCGGATAAGTCCATTGAGCGGTTTTATTATTGATTTTTAGATCTTTTACTTCATCAAAGGGGAGTGATGCTTGTGTCAAACTAATCGCTGCAGCATCATCGCTGGGAGCAACCGTAATAGCTAAAGTTGCTGGATCAATAGTAAATTCTCCGGTTCTGGCTTTTAAGGTAAAGTTTTCTTTAGCGGATACTAATGATGTGGTCAATAATAAGGCCAGAAAAATAGGCCAGCATTTTTTAAACATCGCTTAAATTCCAAATTACGAAATTAAATGGGCTAATTATATAGCGAAGCGACTACATGGTCAAAATATTTACAGCCGTGTAAGCTTTCTATTAGGAAGAGATAGAAAATTAAAAATCTCCATTTGATTTTTATTTAAATAAATTCTTTAGATATTCATCTAAAAATAAATAATTATCAGAATTAATGCGAAATCCGACGTAGCCATCGGGCCTAACCACATAAATTGCAGATGAAACCACTCCATATCGTTTAAAAAGTATCTTGTTCGCTGGAGATAAAACGAAAACATGAACTTGCACCCAAACTTGATAATTTTTTATAAAAGCATTTATTTTTTCTATGCGCTGGTCGGTTTGTTCCTGTTTGGTCTTAAAACAAAGTATATTAAAAGGTTTCAGGCCAAATAATTTAAATAAACTCGCCGAATTAGCCGGCGCATTAGGCGCGCGATACCCTGGGCGTGGGCCCCCTTTAAATACTTGATGAGATTTTTCACTGATATCATAGTTAAACTGATTTTTAGCATAGTGAATATTCAACTGCGACATAAACCAGAAACGCTTTTCTATATTTTTCTTTGAAAAAAGAAATGAAATAACAAAAGGTAATAACCAATCTCTTAGTTTGGAAATAAAAAAACCATTTGCGGTGAGCAAATAAAAAAACTGATCCGTGGTTTTTAATAAAATTTTTCCCACTGGATGCCTTTCTGTCTCATAAGTATCTAATAATTTAACGCTAGTAGCCTTTTTCAATACTAACGCTAGTTTCCAAGCAAGATTAGTGACATCTTGTATTCCGGTATTCATACCCTGACCTCCTGCCGGACTATGAATATGAGCTGCATCCCCTGCAAGGAAAGCGCGATGTTGATAATACTTCGTTACCCCACGATGATGTAGTCGAAATTGAGATATCCAAATCGGGTTAACTAATTTCACAGGAACTTGGGTCAGCAAACTAGCCAAATGCTCTAATTCTATTAAGTTTGGCGTGGATAGTTTTTCTTCAGTTTGAGCTGCACGTTTTGCTAACATAATGCGGCTAATTTTCTCAGTAAGCGGAATATGCACGAAGACGCCATCTTTTCCTAAGAAAAACAGAAATTTGTTTCGCGAATAGGGCCATTCAATATTTGCATCAACTAAATTAAAGATTTGTGGGTAAGCATTTCCTTCAAATGTAAAATGAAGCGTATGGCGTATACTACTATGTGCACCATCGCAACCTATGATATAGGCGCAATTAATTTTTTCAATGCTTCCCACGATATTGTCTCTAATAGTTGCCTGCACACATTTAATATCTTGCGTAAAAGTAATTAATTCTTTTTGGCGCTCAATATAAATACCTTTTTTTTCTAAGAACTCGATCAAGATACGTTCGGTTTCTGTTTGCGGAAGAAAATAGACGGAAGGAAAGGGAGTATCTTGATGCTTGAAATGCTTAAACTTTATTTCTATTTGTTTCTTCCCGTTAATAAAAAAAGCAAAATCCATATTTGAACGCGCTAATTTAAGAAACTCATCAACAACACCTAAGTTTTGGAATATTTCCATCGATTTAGCTTGAATAGCGAAGGCTCGCGATTCATGCGCTCGATCCTGTTGCTTATCCAAAATTCTAAATTTGACACCATAACGCAATAAATGACAGGCCATTATCAGCCCCGTGGGGCCTGCTCCAACAATCAATACTTGGGTATCCATAAAAAAACTATAGTCCAGGCTTTCATGAAGTAAAATCACCGCGCTATAATGGTCAAATATTTTGCTTGCTAAAATTCTTAAGGAGAATTAATTGCATACCCGTTATCAATCGTTACTACCCCAACACAGCCTATCCCGCTTTGCGGGATGGATAGCTAACTGTAAACAAACTTGGATTAAAAACAGACTAATCCGTGGATTTATACGACATTATAATGTCGATATGTCGATAGCGCAGGAAGAAAATCCCGAACATTATATTAATTTTAATGATTTTTTTACTCGATTGTTGAAACCTGAAAAGCGTCCGATTTCCAGTAATGCTGCGGATATCGTATCGCCCGTAGATGGTACTATCAGTCAAATTGGCGGTATTAAGGAAAATCAGTTGATTCAAGCCAAAAAAATAAATTATAACTTACAAGCCTTATTAGGCGGTTCTGCAAAACTGGCTGCGCAATTTCAAGGAGGGCAATTTGCAACACTTTATCTAGCCCCTCCAGATTACCATCGCGTACATATTCCATATAGCGGTGAACTGAAAGAAATGATTTATGTTCCAGGGCGTTTATTTTCAGTAGATGCTCAAACTACTACTGAACTTCCAAATTTATTTGTTCGTAATGAGCGGGTTATAACCTTGTTTTCTACGCCCATAGGTCCAATGGCGGTTATTTTAGTCGGTGCTATGCTTGTTGGCCATATCAATACTCCATGGGAAGGAATTATCGCTCCTGCTTCGAAGCGACATATTTATCATTGGCATTATCTAGATAACAAAATTTCATTACACAAAGGACAAGAAGTTGGGCAATTTCAATTAGGTTCTACAGTTATTATTTTATTCGCGCCCAATCGTATGAAATGGTTAACTCATTTATCGGGAAAAAAAGTGAAATTTGGTGAAAATATTGGTCAGACAATATAAGATGTATTTATATTGTGGGTATAATATGTTTTCGATGACAAAAAAAGTTGGGGTGGCAAATGACGATACCACAAGAAAAAAAAGTTTCAGCATCGGCTGTGCATGATCATACTTATAAAATATTTCCTAATGATTTGAATTCAACAGAAACCGTGTTTGGTGGCTTAGTGATGTCCACACTCGATAGAGTCGCTTCTGTAGTTGCAGAGAGACATAGTCAAAGGCCTTGTGTAACTGTTTCTGTGGATGCTATGCATTTTTTGCAACCCGCAACCCGGGGAGATATTTTAATTTTTCAAGCTGCTATTAATCGTAGTTGGACCAGTTCAATGGAAATCGGTGTACGCGTTCTTGCTGAAGATTATCGTACTGGTATACGACGTCATATGGTGTCTGCCTATTTTACTTTTGTAGGTACGGATGAGCATGGTCGCCCTGCACACGTTCCTAAAGTTATTCCTGAAACGAAAGATGAAATAAGACGTTATGAAGAAGCAGGCAAGCGACGCGAGCGTCGACATCAAGCATCAAGAAAAAAGGACTGATAAATAAATACTAAATCAATAATTTAAATCCTCTTGCGCTACCTTTTGGGTTAACTGTTCTAGGATGACAATTAACAAAAATAAAAGAATTTTGGAGAGATTATGACGATACAAATATTACCTATTTTGGCTTTTAAGGATAATTATATTTGGTGTCTTATCAATGAGGAAACAAAACATTGCATCATTGTCGATCCAGGCGAAGCAAAACCTGTTCTATCACAATTAAAACAGTTAAATCTTAAACTTGATGCTGTGTTCATCACGCACCATCATTGGGATCATACCAATGGCATTCGTTCTATTTTAAAGCTACATGAAGTTCCTGTATTTGGACCTGCAAGAGAAAAAATAGCCGGCGTAAGCAACCCAGTCGATGAAGGCGATAAAATTGAACTACCTAATTGGCCCACTTTTGAAGTGCTTGCTATTCCTGGCCACACTTTAGGACATATTGCTTACACTGCAAACACTCTTTTATTCTGCGGCGATACCTTATTTACCGCGGGTTGCGGTCGATTATTTGAAGGTACCGCCGAGCAAATGTTGAATTCTTTGAATAAACTGGCTCAGCTGCCTGATGAAACACAGGTTTATTGCGGTCACGAATATACGCTGGCTAATCTACATTTCGCTCAAGCAGTAGAACCCAACAATACCCACGTCAAAGAACGCCTAGAAAAAACTAGAGAATTGCGTCAAAAAAACTTAGCCAGTGTACCTAGCCTACTATCTGAAGAACGTTTAAGTAATCCTTTTTTACGTTGCGATAATTTAGAAATAAAGTTGCGCATGGAAAAAAGAACCGGGAGAAAACTTGCAACTCCTGTTGAAATATTCGCCTATCTTCGTCAATGGAAAAATAATTTCAAATAACTACACTCAACGCACAGCAATTGAAGTTTTGCTAAGCCGTGAAAATGAGCAACCGGAATTTATTCAAGATAATGAGGATTGCGAGTTGAGCGTCAACATAGGCAATGTCAAGTGCGAAGGGTATATCTAGCTTTTTTTTGACGTTCAATTTCTTCTAATACTTTATATCGGAATCTAAACGGATAACGAACAGCAGAAAACAACTCATTGGTCCCGCTCACTCCACGAATGCGAATTGAACCATAATCAAAAATACGACCCATAATACTTTGGCTAATTTCTACCCCTTCAATCCGATCCAACGAATTTTCAAAAGCATAGCGGCTTATTAACCCTGATTTCATGATGACTCGTTTATCGGTTATGCCAAATTCAGAGGAGTAGTAAACGATCAGCCCAGATATGCAAGCCACTAAACCCAACAAAGAAAAAAGACTGATTATCAATAGAGTATGGCGAGTCCCTACCATCAAAAACCCGGCAATTAAAATCAACCCAACTAGCGATCTAAAAACAACAATCCAATGTGGATGACTGCGATATATAACCTTTTCATCCGGCAAGAGTGTTTTATCAATATAACCCATAAGAACCTCTTATTATTTTACTTAACTCTTATATGAGCCGATTGGGGTTATAGTAGCCAAACTTATGCTATTTTGCTATGCTTTCCCCCCATGAATTCTCAATTAATACTAGAAAAACTTAACTTACTCGTTAAACTAGGTCATACAATCGAAGAGCGTAGCTTACCTCAATGGGTTTCAGTGCGAATAAAGCTTTGTTTTGATAGCCTTCCCCCTGCCTGTTTCAATGATCAATTAAATGATACGATTTGCTATGCCATCCTAGCTGATGAGTTGCAACGGTTCTGTGATGATCATTCTTTTAAACTTATTGAAGCCTTAGCTTATCAACTCTATCAATTTCTTAAAGAAAAATTATCTAAAATAATGAATAACCAAATTAATATTTTCTTATCTATCACTAAAAGTCCCCAATTAACTAAAATAGAACAATCTAGCTTTTCAATCAGCGACTAATCCTATTTGCTTAATCAACGGTATAATTAAACTTATATTTTGGTTAAACTATTAATTAATTAAGGAATTTCTCTCAAGATATTAATTTCCAGTTTTTAAAAACTTTTTTTCGAATAATTAACATTGCAAAAGTTAGAATTAATGGAACAATCAAATAAAAAGCAAAGGTTTTGCAAGAGGACTTATGAAAAATAGCATCGATTTAGATCAACACACGCCAATGATTCGTCAATATCTGCAATTAAAAGCTCAGCATAAAGATAAATTATTATTTTATCGCATGGGAGATTTTTACGAATTATTTTACGAAGATGCCATCAAAGCTGCAAAATTATTAAACATTACGTTAACTAAGAGAGGGCAATCCGCTAGTCAAGACATTCCAATGGCAGGTGTACCCTTTCATAGCGTCGAAACCTATTTAGCCAAATTGGTAAAACTCGGCGAATCGATTGCTATTTGCGAACAAATAGGTGATCCGAATCTATCCAAAGGGCCTATGGAAAGACAGGTTACACGTATTATTACACCTGGCACACTGAGCGATGAAGCATTATTAGAAGATAATCAAAGTCTGCTACTCGCGCTGTATAATTACAATGAACAATTTGGACTTTCTTATTTTGATATGGGGAGTGGTCAAATTCACATTCTACAGGTTACCGGTGAAGAAGCGCTTGCCAGTGAATTAGCACGACTCAACCCCTCTGAACTCTTAATCAGCGAAGAGTATAGAACCAAACAACTATTAAAACCTTATAAAACTATCCGTCGCCGACCACCCTGGGAATTTGATTTAAATACTGCAACGCATTTATTAACTCAACAGTTTCAAGTACGCGATCTGAGTGGTTTTGGCTGCCAGGATTTGCCTTTGGCTATACAAGCGACCGGTTGTTTATTAAATTATGTCAAAGACACGCAACGCACTCAATTAAAACACATTCAGCCGATACGTATAGAAAGACGTGAAGAAAGTATCGTATTAGATGCTACCACCCGACGTAATTTAGAGTTAACGCACAATTTACAGGGGGAGAAAAGTAATACGTTAATGTCCATTTTAGACAAAACGGCAACGCCCATGGGAAGTCGTTTACTGAATCGATGGTTGCATCGCCCTTTACGTAAAATATTTAGCATAGAAGCACGGCAAACAGCTATTGAAGATTTATTAGCTACACTAGCCTATATTAACTTACACTCGCTGTTAAAATCACTCGGTGATCTTGAACGTATTATCACACGGGTTGGATTAAAATCCGCAAGACCTCGCGATTTAAGCCAATTACGTCTTGGCTTAGCCCTTTTGCCCGACATACACAATAAACTAGCTCCTTGCTTAAAAACTCTAACCTCTGAAAAAAAATCAGCGTTGCTTACTGCATTAAGCCAACACATTAAAACATTTCCACAGTTATTTCACTTATTACAGCAAGCTATTGTTGAAAATCCACCTGCCGTTACTCGTGAAGGAGGCATGATCGCCAAAGGATATCATGCTGAGCTTGATGAACTGCAAAACTTAAGTGATCATGCTGGACAGTATCTGATTGATTTAGAAAAACGTGAACGAGAACTTTCAGGAATTAGTACGCTGAAAGTTGGCTTCAATCGCGTACATGGTTATCACATCGAAATAAGTCGTGGACAAGCCAAACATGTGCCTCCACATTATATTCGTCGGCAAACACTAACTAATGCAGAACGTTTTATTACGCCCGAGTTAAAGGAGTTTGAGGATAAAGCCTTGAGCGCTCGTTCTAAGGCTTTAAGCTTGGAAAAAAAACTTTATGATGAATTACTCGATAAGCTAGGCATTTATTTAACCGACTTACAAAAGACCGTCAATGCCATAGCCGAGTTAGACGTACTGGCGTGCTTTGCCGAACGAGCAACGACGCTTAATTTAACCTGTCCTTTATTAAGTAAAAATCCAGGTATCCATATTGAAGCAGGCCGACACTTAGTTATAGAACAAACCTTAGATACCCCCTTTATAGCAAATAATTGTCATTTGACTCCTGATCAACGCTTATTAATCATCACCGGTCCAAACATGGGTGGGAAATCAACCTATATGCGACAAACGGCTTTAATTTGCTTATTAGCAATGATAGGCTGTTTTGTTCCTGCAAAAAGCGCTACGATAGGCCCCATTGATCGTATTTTCACGCGAATTGGAGCCGCTGATGATCTTGCCAGTGGTCGTTCAACCTTTATGGTAGAAATGACAGAAACTGCCGCTATTTTGCATAATGCAACTGAGCAAAGCTTAGTTATCATGGATGAAATTGGACGCGGGACCAGTACTTTTGACGGACTTGCTTTAGCATTTTCTTGTGCGGAATATTTGGCAAAGTATGTTAAAGCTTATACCTTATTTGCAACTCATTACTTTGAGTTGACAGGCTTAAGCGAAGAAAATGCAGTTATAAACAACTGTCATGTCGATGCAAAAGAATATAACGATAGCATTGTATTCTTATATACTGTCAAGGAAGGGTCCGCAAACCAAAGTTATGGACTACAAGTAGCGCAATTAGCAGGCGTCCCTAAGCCTGTTATTCAGCGTGCCAGAGAAAAACTCTCAGAGCTTGAGAAAAACTCTGCACATGCTAACCACAATCCTGTAAATCTACCCACCACTTCACAGAAACTCTCTGTCAACCCTGGTATTATGTCTCTACTCGAACAGGTGGATCCCGATCAATTGGCTCCAAAAGAAGCGCTAGAGATCCTTTATCGACTAAAATCCTTGCAAGGAATTCCAGTATGAATAACTTAAATGACGCAAAACTTTTCCAGTCTACTGAAGAAAAATTGGCTACTTCAGAGGATAAAGCTAGTAACAATGGTGATCATGAAGAGGGCGAAAGATTAGCTTACCGTCGGCGTGGAATTTATTTACTACCCAATTTATTTACCATCGCAGGTTTATTCGCAGGTTTTTATGCCATCGTCACGGCCATGGAAGGTTATTTTAATTATGCGGCGGTTGCTATTTTTGTTGCCATGATTATGGATTTTTTTGATGGTCGTGTTGCACGCCTAACCAATACACAAAGCGCTTTTGGAGCTGAATTAGATAGTTTATCGGATATGGTTTCTTTTGGCGTCGCGCCCGCGCTGGTTATTTATAGCTGGTCTTTAGAAGGACTAGGTAAATTAGGTTGGCTAGCCGCATTCATATTTACAGCGGCTGGAGCATTACGTTTAGCACGTTTCAATACACAGGTATCGATAGCCGATAAACGTTATTTTCAAGGATTACCTATTCCTGCCGCAGCTGGTGTGTTAGCCAGCATGGTGTGGTTATGTGTTGATTCAGAAATTTTAGGTGATGGCGTCAGCATGATAACTGCCGTATTAGCTATCCTCATCGCTATCTTAATGGTCAGTAATGTCCGTTATTACTCCTTTAAAGAAATTGATCTGAAAGGGCGTGTGCCTTTTGTGGCTATTTTATTAGTCGTATTAGCTTTTGTTGGCATTTCACTGGATCCACCTAAAATATTATTTTTGATCTTTTTCTGTTATGCCCTTTCCGGACCTATTTTAACCTTACGTGCTCTGTATAAAGCGCGAGCATTAAGAAGAAAATAACTATACTCTTCGCACTTAAATTTTTGTCTATGTTGCCAAAAATCCAATTGCTGTGAGTATAAAAAAATTCTAAGAAAAGTAGATTTTTTTATATACTATCTCCTGAAACTTATGCTTGGCGCGGATTGGTTTTCATCAACATTTTTGTTGAGGAAGCATTTATCAAAACCCTTTTGATACTTCTCACTTAATTTCTCAATCCTGTTTCTTATGGCTCGTTTTTCCTCGGTCTCGGCAATAAAATCAACCTTTGCCAATTTTTCTCTCCATTGATCCATTTCGGCTCCGGGAAAAATTTTGAATATGATTTTAATATCAGCCTCTGGATAGTTTGCAAATATTGTATTTTGTATATCTCTTTTCCAAATAAGATTTTCACCTTTTTCAAGCCAGGGACAAACAATCAAAGCATCTTCATTAGGCCAATCTCCTAATGCAATAGCGTTTATCTCTTGATATCGTATCTCTTGATATTCTGCAGTCAGAAATCTAATATAATGGATAGGACAGTCTAAGGTTTTACTCATACGTATCGCATCAAACAAAGCAAATTCGGCCATTAGCTCACAAGCCCCCGTCCCATGCAATGTGGCTGCTTCGAGATCAAAAAAGGTTCGTTTGAAATAAATTTCCCGTTCATTGCCCTGATCTGGAACTCCGTCGAGACGTAATTTTTTATATATCAAAGTATCCTTAAATGAAAAGATAGGTATCTCATTTTTTAGGTATTGCTCTAAACAAGCCGTAGCCCAAATAAGATTTAAATCAGCAAACCAATCCTCATTCCATTCTATTCCCTTTTGCTTTTTAAACTCATGTTTTAGGTCTGAATAGCTATAAAGCAGGCTTACTAAAAAGAGTCCTTGCACAACATTTTTTTCATTTACATAATTTTTATGAACCCCTCTTATCTTTTTTTGCGTCGTAAAAGAAAATTTGTTTAGGTTTAATTTAGTTTTTGTAGATAAATCATCGAGAAGCTCATGGATAAACATAGCCTGAATATTGCTATGCGGAACAGAACCTTTATTATTTGCTCCAAAATAAAAACCTTTCTGTGAGTTTACTAAAATTTTCTTGGCTAATTTTTCTAGGGGGGTCTCATTGTTTTGATTTTTATTTTTTTTCTTCGGCATAAGGATTGTTCTCTTAAACTAAGACAATCTTTAT
>JBDKHQ010000051.1:0-18455 GCA_039797585.1 Pseudomonadota bacterium
GTAAATCAATGGTTAATTCCGCTCGGATAGTGCCTGGATCGCTATCAAAGACAATGACACGATTGGCGAGCAAAACAGCTTCTTCAATATTGTGCGTTACAAATAAAATTCCACGAGTCCCTGTTTGCTTAGCTTCCCACAAATCAAGCAGATCGCTTTTAAGATTATCTGCAGTGAGTACATCCAAGGCTGAAAAGGGTTCATCCATTAATAACACATCAGGATTAATAACGAGTGCGCGTGCAAAACCTACACGTTGACGCATGCCACCGGATAGTTCTTTGGGGTAAGCAGATTCGAATCCATCAAGGCCGATAATATCGATAGCTTTTAAAGATCGCGTTCTACGTTCAACTCGAGGGACACGCAATGCTTCGAGACCTAATTCAACATTTTCTAAAACGGTTAACCAAGGTAAGAGTGCAAAATTTTGAAAAACCATTGCCATGCCTTGTACAGGTCCATTGACTACGTGGTCACGATAGGTGACTGTGCCACTGCTAGGATCAGAAAGACCAGAAATGATACGTAATAACGTAGATTTCCCCGAGCCAGATTTGCCTAATAGAGCAACAATCTCATCTTCATATAATTGAAAATTAACCTTATCAAGGACTAATAATTCTTGTTGTTCAGCTTTTTTAAAGGATTTGCTGATATCTTTTACAGTAAAAATGGGTTTCTTATTCATGATATATCCCCTTAGTCTAATCGGTAACGTGATTGAGCTAAATTGTAGAGTGGGCGCCAAACTAAATGGTTCATAACTAATACAAACACACTCATCATCGCCATTCCAAGAGCTACGCGTGGAAAATCCCCGGCATCAGTCGATTTTGCAATATAAGCACCCAATCCAGTTGCAGTGAGTGTAGTAGAGCCCCAACTGATTACTTCCGTTAAGATAGTCATATTCCAACCTCCACCAATCGCGGTAATAGTACCCGTGATCCAATGAGGAAAAATTCCAGGTAAAATCAAACGTCGCCACCATTGCCAACCTTTAACACCAAAGTTGCTGATCGCTTCTTTTAAATCTTCCGGTAGGGCGGCTGTGCCGGCGATTATATTAAATAAAATGTACCATTGCGTGCCTAGTAATAATAATGGCGTAGACCATATATCGATATTTAGGTGATATCTTAAAATTAAAATAACGGCGGCTGGAAATAATACGTTGGCTGGAAATGCTGCTAAAAATTGTGCGATGGGTTGCGCCCACTCTGCAATACGCCGATTTAATCCTATGTAAACTCCAATAGGAATCCAAATAATACTAGCTATCAAAATAATGGTGACGATTCTTAATGCCGTTATGCAACCTAAAAATAACACGTGAATTATTTCATGTGATGAAAGGTGTTTTAAAATAAAGTGCAATAATAGCCAAACTGATATAGCCACCATAAGTGTAATGCTGCTATACCAAATAATTTCGATGGATTTATTAGGGTAAGATTTTTTGTTTACAACTTCTTTTTTTATATGCTTCGAAAAAGAGATATTGACAATCGCATCGCCCAATTTTCCAAAAAAACGACCTATATATTTTAAAATGTAGGTTTGTTGTAATAACACAGTAACCCAGGAACGAGAAACATATTCTTGGCTAACTTGCTCAAAGGTAAATTTTTTTGACCAATTTAACAAAGGACGGAAAAGGAGTTGATCATAAAGCAAAATGACAATGAGCATAGTAAGGATGGTGTAAATCACACCCGAAATGCTGGCCTGACTGATAGCAAGGCCGAGATAGGAGCCGACACCGGGCAACACAATAGTTTGATTATTTACCGAAATACTTTCCGAAGCAATTAAGAAAATCCAGCTGCCCGACATAGACATCATCATATTCCACAGTAGCCCAGGCATGCTAAAAGGCACATCAAGCCGCCAAAAACGTTGCCAGGCTGACAAATGAAACATATCAGCGGCTTCTTTCAATTCATTTGGCACCGAGCGCAGGCTTTGATAGAAGCTAAGTGTTATATTCCACACTTGAGCGGTAAATACCGCAAAAATAGCTGCAGCTTCAGGGCCTAGCCGACTTCCATGAAATAAAGCGATAAATCCTACTATGGTAATAGATAACAAACCAATGACAGGAACGGATTGCAATATATCGATACAAGGGATGATAATGCTAGCAGCGCGTTTATTTTTAGCGGCTAACGTTCCTACAGTAAAGGTAAATAATAAAGAAAACGCCATTGCTGTAAATAAACGCAATACGGTAAACAAAGCATATTTGGGCAGCTGATGTGGATCTAAAGATAAAGCTAAGGTTTGTCCGACTTGATAAGGAGCAGTCATTTGTTTGCCCGCCCAAACAAAGGCTGCAAGCATCCCTAGCACAATAATAAAGGCAACTAAATCCCAGCCATTCGGAAGGATTTTGAATGAATTTCTAAAAGAAAATCGATTGTAGAATGTTGACATGGACCTACCCCCATTGGTTTGGGGGAGGTAGATATTTGCCCCCCACTAACTTTACTCTTCGGGCTTGAATTTTTATCTGCGTTGCCGCTTAAAAACCCACGCCGTGAGTAAGCCTAACTGGGGGAGGCATATATTTACCCCCTGAAATTTAGCGGGAGCGTAGTTCGATTTATTTATTTTGTCAATATGCAAATTTAATAGATTTATTTTTTACAGACTGAACGATAGATCCATCCCAAAATGCTTAGTGTTGATAACACCCCAAATAGGCTGGCTAGTAGGGTAAAATGTTTAGGCATAAGACGTAATACGTCGGTAGATTCTGCTAAAGTAAAGGGAATCGCTAATACCACACCCATTAAGCATGCCCCCGCTACCAAACCACAGGCTAAAGTTAGTCCGCGTTGCCTAGCGATATTGTCGGCCGATTTTTCGGTTTGTATAGGGTGTTGTTTAATCAATGTTCTTTCAACGAAATACGAAGCAAGTCCACCTAAAATTAACCCAGATGAAGTATCTAAGGGAAGATAAATACCGATACCGACCGCCAATACAGGCAAACGCATACCGCGTTTTTGCAATATTCGATCAATGATAATGCAAAAAATAGCCACAGCGAAACCAATGCTAATTAAATTCCAGGGTAAGTTATGTTTAAATGCACCTGCAACTAAGCTTGCCATTAGTGTAGCTTGAGGCGCAGATAACATTTGGGCAGGATCCATATGTCGTCCGGGAGGAGAAATGCCGCCAATTCCATAAGCATTAAATAATAACTCTAATGTGGGTGCTAAAATTAAAGCAGAGACTACAACACCTAAAATTAATATAACCTGTTGTTTCCAAGGAGTTGCACCTACAATTTGTCCAGCTTTTAGGTCTTGAATGGTATCATTAGTAATAGCGCAGCTACTACTGACCAGCGTTCCTATAATGATTGCTAAGCCTTCCCCTTCAAGTAAATGCTTCGTATCGTGAGTAAAGCCGGGGGCCCAACTAAAAATAGCAAGTAATGTAAGAGAAGCGAACAATAGTACTGAAAGAGAAACACCTGAGATGGGACTTTGGCTACTTCCTATAAGCCCTGCAAAATAGCCACATAGCGAAGAAAAAAAGAAGCCAGTGATTAAAATAAAAACAATCCCGATAACTAAAGTTATTATTTGGATAGTGTTGGTTAATCCCAAGGCAGGATGGTTTATAAAGCTAAATAAAATATATCCCAACGGTAATATTAAAATACCCAATAAACCTAAAGTATAGTTAATGGGTATATCACGTTCATGTTTTGGCAAGGATGTGTAACCACTTTCTTTAATGGTTCTTAACGACACAAAGGATGAGTGTACGCCCTTAATAATAGGTTTAATGAGCAGTATCATCGTCCATAAACCGCCCACTAACATAGTTCCGACGCCAATTGGACGTATGCTGGTCTGCCAAATGCTAGTGGCTAAACTGCTAGCAGATTGATTAGTCGCTATTGCCAGAGGATGTAAATAACTAAAAATAGGAATTCCTATTATCCATCCGATTGCCACGCCGAGTAATGTACTTAGTGCTACACCAATACCAACAATATATCCAGCGGCCAATAATGCAGGTTCAAAACCAAACGTAAATCCAAAAATAAATTTATTATCTGCCTTAAACCATAATGGAAAATTATCTGCGATGATTTGGAAGCCCGATTGAAACAGTGCCACAAAAGCACCTAAAAATCCGCCTTGGACTAGCTCCTTAAGATTTCCTTTTCCCTCTTGACTGATTTTCAAAACTTGACCTATGGCGGTGCCTTCTGGAAAGCGCAATGTAGGATCGGCTAATAAAACTCGTCGTAAAGGGATAGAAAATAAGATTCCTAAAATCCCACCGGTTAGGGAAATTATTACAGTTTGCCAATAATCAAAATGTTGCCAGTAATGGAGAATTATTAAGGCGGGGAGAATAAATGCGGTTCCTGCGACCAGCGCTTCACCCGCAGATGCTCCAGTTTGGACAATATTACTTTCAAGTATGGAGGAGTTTTTAAAAAAGCGTAGGATACCCATAGAAAGAATAGCTGCAGGTATGGATGCAGAAATAGTTAAGCCCACCTTCAAGCCTAAATAGGCATTTGCAGCAGCTAAAATGACAGCGAGCAGAATAGCCAACAGGATGGCACGAAAACTTATTTCAGATGGTTGTGGTGACATGAAATCCGAAGTTTTTTTTAGTAACATTTTATTTATCACATTGTCTGGTATAGGTCAAAAAATTGATGTAAGAAAAAGGGAAGTTTTCGGGTAATTATTAGAAAAAAATTCAGGTTTATTCTGAGTATAACCAATTTAATATCCTGCTCCGGGCGTTTGCTAGACCTATCGATTTAGTTGCTGAAAAGATTTGTATTTCACAGGGTTTATTAAGAATCGCCAATTGCTGGGTTGTTAACTTCAAGGCATTTGCCGCTTGATTTCGTGTCAATTTATCCGCTTTAGTCAGAAGGATATATACCGGTATTTGATAATGAGAGGCCCACGTCAACATGGCTTGATCCCGGTCCTTAAGGGGGTGGCGGATATCCATAGTGATCACTAACCCTTTTAAAGATTTCCTGATCTTTAGATAAGTGGCAATGGTTTTCTCCCAATCTGCTTTTTTGTCATTGGGGACGTTGGCAAAGCCATAACCAGGAAGATCGACTAAACGTAGGTGTTCATTGATTTGAAAAAAATTTAGTAATTGAGTGCGGCCTGGAGTTTTACTGGTTTTGGCTAACCCCTTTTTTCCAGTAATTGAGTTAATAGCTGTAGATTTTCCAGAATTGGAACGGCCAATAAACGCAACTTCCGCGCCTTGATCTGCGGGCAGTTGATCTAGTTGAGCTACGCTTTTTAAAAAGGCGATAAGTGGAAAGACATGGGAACTCAAGGTTATCTTCCGCTTAATTAAAAAAGAAAAATTCCCTGGCCTTTATATTATTTTTATAGTTTATCAAAGCCTGGCAAAACTATAAACTAAATATTAGTGTTTAGCAACATCACATTTTTTCCAAAACATTATAAAAAGGTTCTCGATGTTAGGTTACAAAAATTTTACATGCATCTTTGTATTCATTTTTTTATTAGGGGTTTCGCCGACTGATGCCAAAATGGTTAAAAAAACATTCAAAGATATTATTGTTGGATGTGAGCTATGTCATGGAAGGAATGGAAATTCTACGGGCAATAAAAATTGGCCAAAATTGGCGGGCCAGAACGTTAATTATTTAATGAAGCAAATGCGGGATTTTCAACCAAATGTGAAACATGGACGTGATAATCCAATAATGAATTCCTTAATTGCTGCGTTGTCGAAAAAAGAAAAAATAAAAATAGCGAAATATTATGCAAATTTGCTAGGGACTATTGACACCGCTCAACCTCATTTGCTTTCTTTGGGACAGAGAATTTATCGTGGCGGAGATTCAAATAAAGAAATACCCGCTTGTTTAGCTTGTCATGGACCTGCGGGCTTAGGGAATCCGCCAGCAGGATTCCCTCGATTAAGTGGACAACATGCTCAATATATTGCTGCGCAATTAAAAGCATTTCGTGACGGCAAGCGCAGTAATGATAATTATCAGATGATGCCAATAATTACCAAAAAAATGAATGATACAGAAATTATTGCGGTAGCAAATTATATTTCAGGTTTATATTCTTAAAGTTATTCAGTAACATTTTTATGCTCCGGTTTTATCAACAGACACATTCCTTGTGGCGGCATAATTTGATTTTTTTTAGGGTAAGTATTAGGAGATATAAAAATAGGTGTGCTTGCTCTTAAACCATCAGGAAAATCTAACTCCACATACGATGCGCTCCAACCTTGTTTAGAAGTTGGTATCTTAAGTTTGGAAACTTGCTCCTTTACCTGTATGTCAGTCGGTTGATAATGAATTGCACAGGAAAAGCGAAAATCCCGAGTAATAGGATTTTCTGCGGACCATAATATTATTTTTGATGGTTTTTCTGAATAATCAATTTTTAATTCATCTGCAGTTCTATTCCAGGTAATTACCGGCAAAGCTTGATGAGAAATAATTCTTTTATAAAAAGCTGATAGCGTAGAAGCCAATTGCGAGATTGACGGTGAATATTCTATATAATGACCGGAATTCGGCAAATAAAATAATAATTTTTTTTCTGATAACGCAGGGTAATAATATTGTGCACTATCGGGAGGAAAAAAATCATCTCCGCTTGCATTAACAATATATTTAGACATTTGAGCTAACTTTTTTTGATAAGGCGCGACGGTAAAATAGGTAAAAGGATCCTCTAGCTGTAATAGCTTCAAATAATTTGAGTAAAAAGGACTATTAGGGTTAGCATATTCAGGTAGGCGTTGCTGATAATAATCGTTTAATGCAATGGGCCAATGTTGAGCATAAATGTTATAAATATGTGGAATTTGTTTTTTAAAATTCAATACATCAACCACAATTGGAATCAAGGCAACGACTCTATGATCTAGCAAGGCAGTCATCCATGTAGCCCATCCTCGTTTTGAAGCGCCTATGACCACAAAATGATTTATGCATATATGCTGATGCTGTAATATATTTTGTGCTAAGGTCATCGCTTGCTGTGCAGCAATTGCCATAGGAATATGTAAAGGATAATAAGATAATTTTGGATTGTGAATGAAGCGATTCCATGTAAAGGCAATAATCTCATCTTCTTTTAATTGTTTATCATTGATAGTTAGGTATTGATTAGGATTATCTTTGAGTACAATGACAACATTATGCAGAATTAACTGACTGATAATTTTATCAGGAGAATTGTTTCTTATTAGTTTAGAGTTGATGTAACCACCCGTAATATAAAGAGCAGCCGTATCAACATTAGGATTTTCTTTGGGAACAAAGATATCTACTTCATGCTTCCAAACATTGGGTTTAATAACATCTGGAGTATTGTTCCGAAAAATTTTTGGCCAAGTGACGGATGTAAAGCTATATTTATATTGGGTATATTGTGGTGTTTTTTCTTCTCCTAGATAACTTAATTGCGAAGAGAGTGAGGGTAATACCTTTTCAGCACAAAGTAGTACTTGATGAGGATGTTGTAAGAGATAATGAGAATTTTCACAATTTTTTAAATTTAAAGGGAAAGAGTAAGTTTTTATCGAGGGATAAAGCAATAAAAAAGAAAAAATTAGCCAGATTAGTTTTTTTGCAGAGATATACATAAAATTATTTTAGATATCCAAATTGTTTGATTCATAAGCTTTTAGATTATCACTATATTTTTTGAAAAATAAATAAACCTGTCTGAATTGCTTCGTTGTCTTGTTGACGTCCTATTACACTTGCATATTTCAATAGTTTTAATGGTTTTTTTTCAGCTAATTCTTTTATATAAGTTTCAGCGTGTTGATAACGCCCGTTAGTTTGCAAAAGGTAAGAAGTGGCAGCCTCATTGGCCAGTTCAACGGAGAAGGCTAATAAACCATTTACCTGCAAACAAACTATTATTTTTTCAAAAAAATCATTAAGATTTCCAAAATACACTAATGTATCTATACACAAAACAAGATCAAAATTTTCCGCTAATTCAGGAATACCACTCAAAATATCTTTTTCGATTAAGATATCATAACAGGCTTTTTCTTTTGCTTTATTAAGCATATTACGTGAAATATCCATACCGATTATTTTTTTGGCAATATCACTAAAGCATTGACCGCTAAGACCAGTGCCACAACCTAGATCAAGTAGCTTATATTTTTTTTTCTCCAAAAAAGGATTTAGCTGTTCGCGAAGTAATTCAGGCGTTTTATAGAGCAAAATATTTTGCAGATGTGTATCAAATTGAAAGGCATAGTTGTCAAATAAATTTTTAATGTATTCTAGCGGTGCGCTGTTTGGTATAGATTGTTGAGTGAGCGCACAGACCATATAGTTGGCAATGGCATGTTTATCGTTTAAATTTAAAATAATTTGATAATGAGTTAAAGCGGCAGTCTTGTCTTTTAGGTTTAGATAAATTGCCGCAAGATTACAATGAGCATCCATATGTTTGTCATCAATAGCTAAAATCCTTTTTAGATCATGGTTGGCTTCATTCAAATTACCCGTCAACATTAAGCAATGTGCACGGTTAAAAAGCGCTTCTATATCTAAGGGGTCTAAATTTAGATACAAAGAATAATGCCATATGGCTTCTTTCAATTGATTGTTCTGTAATAAAATAGCCGCAAGATTATTTCTCGCGGTTTTGTGCTTAGGATCAATAACAAGTGCGCGTTTAAAATAATCGATAGCTAAGTCTATTTGTTCTTTTTTTAACATTAAGGCAGCAAAATTATTTAATAACTCTACTGAATTAGGATCGAGATTTAGAATTTTTTGATAATGATAATGAACTTTTTCTAAATCCTGAATCTGCCAATAAATATTGGCGAGTTGCCAGTGTCCTTGGATAGAATTTGGGTGTAAGCTTAATACGTTTTTGAATTGCGTAACCGCAGCATTTTTTTCTTGTTGTGCTAAAAATACTAAACCTAAATTAAAATGTGCATCCAGATAGTCAGGTTTTAGATCGATGGCTTGCACATAATGTTGACGAGCTAGATTTAATTGATTTTGTTTATAAAATAAACCCGCTAAATTATTATGAACTTCAGCATAGTTTGGATCCAAACGCAAAGCAGCTTGATAATGAGTTAATGCGAATTCGCATTGGTTAATATTTTTAAAGACGTTTGCTAAATGAAGATGAAAACGTGCTGAATTGGGTTGAATGGATAAAGCTTTTTGTATCCAAGCAATCGCAGTGTCCCATTGTAGTAGTTCAATGGCTAGCAAACCCAAAGCATGGATAGCTTCTACATGCTCGGGTTGTACGCTTAATATATACTCGTAGACGTCTTTTGCGTATTTAATATCACCGGCTTGATGGGCATTTGAAGCTTGCTGAAAAAAAGCCTCAATGGACAGATTTTCAGCTTGAGGCAATGCTGCAGTTTCACGGCTGGTTACCGAGGCTTTGATCGGACTTAATAGAGTACTTTGCTCGTCGTGCTGGTCATTGAGCATAGAAGTGGTCTTGTTGTTTGAAAAGCGAGTATCATTCATACCTGAGGTTCAATATAAAAGAGCAGCTTTCCTTGCTTAATCAATAAATCATCCCACGTTTTGGCATCAAAACCTAGCGAAATTACACCTGCGGTAGGCAAAATGATAGATTTTGTAGTCGGACACAGCCTGTGGGCCAAACTACTCAAGATGGGGTTATGACCTATTATGCAAGCATGATGAGATAAATTCAGCGAAGAAAATGATTTTAAAATATCTTCGGTATCACCGGAGTAAAGTACTGGGTTAATATTAATGAGTTTTGGATTTATTTCTAGTTTTTCACAAAGAAATTGGGCTGTTTGTATGGCCCGTTTAGCGGAACTACAGACCAAATAATCTGGCAAGTATTTTTTTTCTTTTAATTGCTTTGCGATATTCTCAATTTGATGTAGACCTCTTTGAGTGAGCGTACGATCTTTATCACTTTCAAGAATTTGTTGCGGATGTGTTTCGGCATGTCGAATTAGCGTCAAATTTTTCATATTTTTCACAGATTCTGATTTTTATTAGGCGATAGTGCTCATTTCAATTGTTATAACGACGACGATGATAAGTGCCATTTTTAAAACTATCAAAAAAGTAATCTAATTCAGGGTGCTCAACGGGATCCAGTGTATCATCCTTAGTTAGATTCATTTCGGCTGCATAAGCATGATGAACAGAGCCATGAACTAAAATATGATACCAAGGTTGGTTTTTAGGAGGATTTCCTGGGGCGTTTTTGTTATACCAAGCATCATCTCCTTGGAAACCAGCATCGGCGTCAACAATGACACCGCGATAGCCAAATAAATTATGCTGGACAATTTCTCCAATTCCGAAACGTGCTTTTATAGGCTCCACCATAAATAAATCCTAGCTGATATTTTGATAAGTTGCTATGACGGGGACGTGATCCGATGGTTTTTCCCACAGTCGTATTTCTTTATCAATTTCACAAGCAATACATTGGGAAACTAGGGCATCGCTAGTTAATATGTGATCAATACGTAAACCATGATTTCGCCGAAAAGCTCCGGCTCGATAATCCCACCAGGTGTATTGACCAGATTCATTATTAAATAATCGAAAACTATCTTTTAATCCTAAGGCCAATATTTCTTTTAAAGCTTGGCGTTCCTCAGGGCTAACCAATACTTTACCTTGCCAAATTTGTGGATCATGGACATCTTTATCTTCAGGGGCGATATTAAAATCTCCTAGAACGATTAAATGTGGATGCTGGTTTAATTCTTGTTGTAAATAGATTTTTAGTTGCTTTAGCCAGCGTAATTTATAAATAAATTTTTCAGCATCTAAATTTGAGCCATTAGGCACATAAATATTGACGATACGCAAGGATCCTACATTAACAACTAATATACGACGTTGAGTGTCATCAAAATCAGGTAAGAAAGTCACTTCATTTTGCATGGGAATACGACTAATGAAGGCAACACCATTATAGGTCTTTTGGCCATTGTATAAGACATGGTAACCCGCTGTCTTGAATGGCTCTTCAGGAAAATGTTGATTTTCAACTTTTGTTTCTTGCACTGCAAGGAGGTGGGGCTGATGTGAGCTTAGCCAAGCTAAAACATGCTCTAAACGTACGCGTAAAGAGTTAACATTCCAAGTCGCAATTTTAAATAGTTTGCTCATTTATAATAAAAAATTTTTATATCAGTGATAAAGTTTTCTGTTTCTAAAATTTTATTTAACTTAGTTTCTAAGTCACTTTGATTGCTGAATACAATAGGTAATTTAAGGTCAATGGTGATTTTACCCTCTAAATAATGAAAGGCAGCGGTTTTAATGGCTGTTTCTGGCAGTAAATTTTTCCAATGTTTCTCCAAAATATTTTGTAATGTAGCGCGATCAGGTAAATTATAAGACGGGTTAATTAATTCATCATCTTCGGTATCAATATGAACAGTAACATCAGTAATATCTGGAAATGATGCAATTAAACGTTTATCGACTTCTTGGCCAATATAATGCCCTTCTGAAACACTAATGGATGGATCAACTAAAACGTGAACATCGCAAAAGATGGATCCGGCAATTGAGCGCGTACGGAGTTGATGAATAGCCTTTACGCCGGGGATTTCTTTTATAAATAATTTAATTTTTTCAGTTTCTTCCATGCCGAGAGCGGTATCCACTAACTCACGAATACTGTGCCAGCCAAAATCCCAAGCTATTTTTAAAATCATTAACCCTACAATAATAGCCGCAACCGCATCCAATTTAGGGAAGCCAAGCCAAGCTCCAATCACACCTAAAGCAACGGCTATAGAAGAAAATGAATCACTACGATGATGCCAGGCATTAGTCATTAAAAGCCTAGATTTAATGCGATTTGCTATATGCTTGGTCCAGAAATAAAGTAGTTCATTGAGCACAACTGAGCTAAGAGCAATCCATAAAACAATTTGAGCAGGGACGGTATTGACCTGAGTAGCAGTGATAGTAATAAAAGCATTAATAATAATAGCAAAAGCCGCAATAGCTAAAATTAATGCTAATAAAACCGTAGCAGCTGTTTCGATACGGCCATGCCCGTAAGGATGATCTTCGTCAGCTGCTTTATTGCCAAATTTTGCGGCAATGATAACGACGCTATCAACAATTAAATCAGACAAAGAATGAATCCCATCCGCTAGTAAGCCATGGGAATGGCCAATCACACCAAAGACTATTTTTAGTCCAGCTAACAGAATGTTTTTTAGTCCGCCCCATAAAGCGATAAAGCGTGTTTGTTGATAGCGAGAAGTATTCATTTAACTACTACCTATTTGTATCGCCATAAAAATTTCTCGACATTGTGTGCTACTTGATAGTAAATAATGACCGTGGATGCGACACCAAGCTGAAATATCAGAGAGACTACCTTTATCTGTACAAATGACCTCTAAAATGTCACCTGGGTTTAATGTTTTTACACACTCTTGTACCTTAATCACAGGCAAAGGACAGAGCAGACGTCGTGCATCTAATTGATGAGTCATAATGTTTAGCTTTCAATAGGCAGTCTAGTTAATCTATTAAAATTTGACTTGCTTTAAATAAAATACTTTATTCAGAGAATATCGATTAGCCAGAAATATACCATTCTTTAAGGATTTGATCTGTAGTAAAAGGGTTAACCTTCAGTGTTTGCACTGAACCACTTAATGAGCTAATTTCTAGAGTTACCATATCATTGGATTTTGCGTCGGTAAAGCGTGCCGCAATTTGTGCGGCATAATGGATGTACTCAGCGTTAACTTTGCCATCAATTAAGCTTAAAGGACCTAAATGGCTAATAGGTTTTATCGAGGTATATTGATGTTGATAGTTTTCAAGAAAATGATTTTCACCTTCATCCCGGCCAATAATGAGTTTAAAATCGGGACTAGGCCGAATGTGCCGACCTACTTTGAGCAAGATGATATCGTCAAATTCATAGTCTTTCTTCCCACGGTGTTTCCAAAGATCCCTAAGTTTTTGTGTGTAATGACCATTAGTTAAAAAACAACAGCCTCCGGCGGGCTGCGCATATTCTTGAAAATCAAATTTCTTGGCTAAATCAAATTGTGGACCACGAGTACGGCCTGAAAACCCATGAAGTTTTTCACGATCTACCCATCCTTCACGCTCTACCAAAGTCGGCGCTAATAATTTGGCACACAAGGGCCGTAATAAGATATCGTCAGCCTTAGATTCTTGTGCCACTATGGGCATATTTTTTTTAAGTTGGGATTTTGGCCGCTGGCCAATGACTTCGCCGGTAATAATGAAATCAAATTGATGTTGCTCTATCCATTGTTTGGCTTTGCTAACCATGAAAATTTTACAGTCAAGACAAGGATTGAGATGGGCGCCGTAACCGTATTTAGGATTCAAAACTATTTGTTTATATTCTTGAATAATATCAATAATATGTAATTTAATTCCTAATTGTTCCGCAGCCCATAAAGCATTGTTACGTTTGGGTTTTGCTTGTTCAGAATTACGTATGGCCTGTGTATGGCCTTCAATACAGAATCCAGTATAAAAATTTATGCCTTCAACATAAATCCCTTGTTCTTGGATAACACGAACGGCAAGCATAGAATCTAAGCCACCAGAAATAAGAGCAACCGCTTTTTTCATAATCAAACCATTCAAAAATTAAATTCAAAATGTATTTGTTGATTCAGCAAGTTATTTCGACATTTGCCTAAATCTTTGCTAAAAGAATTTTCTGTGTCGGATGTTATGGAGGGTCCTCTGATGGGACCAAACCCTGTTGGCATTATACTTGAAGGAGTTTTAGCTTTTCCTGGCGTAACTTTAAAAGTAAATGGCCAATTATCAGACGAGATTAAACTATCCTGATCTAAATTTGAATGACAAGCCAACAAAAATAATGAAAAAAAAAGTAATAAAAATTTACTTTTATTCATTAAAGACACCTAAAAGTTCTTTTGTGAAATGGGTGAATTGAAAGATGTATAGGGTTGTCTATTGTAATAATTTGCAGGATATTGGCCGTTTCGTGGTTTTATTAAAGGCCCCTGGCTAGGACCAAAACCAGGAGGAAGTACTGGTAGGTGTGTATTCGGATTTATTTTAAAAGGGTTGCTTTGTTGGTTATTCGAGCTTTCTAATGTATTTGGAGGTAGGTAACAAGCGGAAATAAATAATGCAAAGAAAATTATTAGAAATGTATTTTTTTTCATAATAAAGTAATAAATATTTTTAGCATTTTAATGCGTGATCAAGATCATCCATAAGATCTTGAACGTGTTCTATCCCTACTGATAAACGCAGCAAACTATCAGTAATTCCAAGACGCTCACGAGTTTCTATTGGCAAAGCTGCATGCGTCATAATCGCAGGATGATCAACCAGACTCTCTACGCAGCCTAGGCTTTCTGCTAACGTAAATAAACGACAATGTTCAAGAAAACGACGTGTTTCTTCTAAACCACCTTTCAACACAAAACTTATAATGCCCCCGAAGCCGTGCTGCATCTGTTTTTTAGCTAAATCATATTGAGGATGACTGATTAAACCAGGATAAAAAACTTTTTCAACCTTATTATGTTTTTCTAAAAATTGAGCAATTTTTAATGCGCTTTCACAATGTCTTTGCATACGTAAGGCTAAAGTATGCAAACCCCGCAAAGCAAGAAAGCTATCAAAAGGACCTTGTATGGCTCCCATAGCATTTTGTAAATAGGTTATTTTCTCAATTAATTCAGCATTCTCACCCACCACTACAATGCCTCCGACCATGTCGGAGTGTCCGTTCAAATATTTAGTGGCAGAATGGACAACGAGATCACAGCCTAGTGTTAAAGGTTGTTGGATCCATGGCGTAGCAAACGTATTATCCAGTACAGTGATTAAGTTATGCTGGCGAGCAATTTTAACTGCTTGTTCTATATCAACTAATTTTAATAACGGATTAGTCGGGGATTCCATCCATAATAATTTAGTTTCTGGTTTGATCTGTTTGTTTAAATTATTTAAATCAGTCATATCTACGTATGAAAAACTTAAATCCGATGATCGTTGCTTAATTTGATTAAATAAACGCACGGTGCCGCCATACAAATCGTCCATGCCTATGACATGATCGCCAGGATTTAAAAGCTCAAGTAGTGTATTAATAGCTGCCATTCCAGAGGCAAAAGCAAATCCAGCGCGACCATTCTCTAAGTCGGCAATACAACGTTCGTAAGCAAATCGCGTAGGATTTTGCGTTCGGGAATATTCAAAGCCTTGGTGTACTCCTGGACTTTTTTGAGCGTAAGTTGAAGTTGCGTAAATAGGCGTTATTAAAGCACCCGTACTTGGATCAGGTACTTGTCCTGCGTGTATGCAGCGCGTAGCAAAATCTAATTTTTTCTCACTATTTTTCATAACGAGGATGATGAATTATAAAATTCATCTATAGTTTTAACCAAACGTTGACAAATTTCATCCGCTTCAACTTCTTGTAGGATTAAAGCAGGCAATATTCGAATGGTGTTATTGGAAACAACATTAAAAAGTAAACGATGTTTTAAGCCAAGTTTTGGGATACTACGACATTCAGCATCGAGTTCAATGCCTATCATAAGTCCCTGTCCTTTTATAGCGACGACATGTGGATGTTTAGCAAAAATACTTTGTAATTTTTCTAGCAAATAAGCTCCAATTTTTTTTACATGCGCAGACAAATTTCCTTTTTCTAAAGTATTAATAACAGTGATTGCAACAGCACAAGCTAACGCACTACCAGCAAAGGTAGAACCATGTTTGCCAATAGGAAAAATATTATTTGCTTTGCCGCGAGAACAGTAGGCTCCAATAGGAAAACCATTGCCTAGGGTTTTAGCAATAGTAATTATATCAGGTAAAATATTATAGGATTGATACGCGAACCATGGCCCGGTACGACAAAGTCCGGTTTGTATCTCATCGAGTATCATAAGCCAATCGTATTGATCGCAATAATTCCGAATAGCTTGTAAAAAACTAGGTGTTGCTACTTTAATCCCGCCATCTCCTTGAATGGGTTCTAACATAATGGCAACTATATTTTTATTATGTTGTTTTATAGTATTTTCTAATGCAGCAATATCATTAAATGGGATATGAATAAAACGTTCTAGTAAAGGTTCAAAGCCGATTTGTAAACGTTCACTACCCGATAGGCTAAGAGTTGCCATGGTTCTACCATGAAAGGCATTTTTCATGGCAATAACGATGGGTTGTTCGATTCCTTTTTTACGCGCATAAAGTCGCGTCATTTTGATAGCCGCTTCGTTAGACTCTGCACCTGAATTAGAAAAAAAAACCTGATCCATTCCTGATACGCGTGCCAAAGCTGAAGCTAATATTTCTTGTTCGGGAATATGGTAAGTATTAGAAGTGTGAATTAATTTTGCAGCTTGACTGGAAATTGTTTCGGTGATTGCTGGATGAGCATGCCCTAAACCGCATACTGCTATACCCGCTAATGCATCTAAATATTTTTCTCCTTGGATATCGGTAAGCCAAACTCCCGAGCCTTTTTCAAAGGCCACAGGCAGTCGATTTGGGTAAATGGGCATCAAGGCAGATGTCATAGTCATTTTTTTTATTTTCTTGTTATTTCTCAAAATTTTCGGTTATAAAACCCCAGTTCACTACTTCCCAAAATTTTTCCAGATATTTTGGACGAGCATTACGGTAATCGATATAGTAAGCATGCTCCCATACATCACATGTGAATAAGCAGGATTCTCCATCACGCATCGGGGTTTCAGCATTACCGGTGGTTACTATCTTCAACCCCTGAGCACCTTTTATTAACCAGGCCCAACCTGAACCAAATTGAGCGATAGCTGCTTTAACAAAAGCTTCTTTGAATTTGTCGACAGATCCAAAGGATTGCTTAATAGCCTCTTCTAAAGAACCTTTTAATTGGTTTTTTGATGCTTCTGGTGTCATACAATGCCAATAAAAGGTATGATTCCAGACCTGAGCGGCATTATTAAAAATGGGGCCTTTAGGGGCTTTTTTAATGATATTTTCCAGGGATAAAGATTCAAACTCCGTGCCGGGAATCAATTCATTTAGTTTGTCGACGTAGGCTTTGTGATGTTTCCCGTAATGATATTCTAAGGTTTCCTTTGAAATAATGGGATCCAGGGCATCTAGGGTATAAGGTAAAGGGGGTAATTCATGTTTCATGGGAGTATCCTATTTTTATCGATTTGCTAAAATGGCTTGCGCCAGTTTAAAATCCAGAAAATGATAAGGCAAGCTCAAATGCGGTATATTGTAAATTTTGTTTGATCGTATGTGTTATAAAGAAAATCTAAGCGGTAAACAACAAAAAATTCAAGTCTGAGAAGTATATAAGCGAGGAAAATAAATGTCTATTATTGAAACGAATACACTAGAAACAATCAAGCAACAAATTGCGAAATATCCCCTGATTCTCTATATGAAAGGAACTCCGGAAGAACCCTGTTGTGGTTTTTCGGCTCGAGTAGTACAAATATTAAAAGCATGTCGTGTAAAATTTGCACATGTTAATGTGCTTGAAGAGAGTGGGATACGTCGTGATCTACCAAAGTTTGCTAATTGGCCAACTTTTCCACAACTTTATTATAAAGGTGAGTTAATGGGTGGATGCGATATAGTTGAACAACTTTACAAAACTGGCGAGCTACAAAAAAAATTATCAGAAACTTGATTTTAATTGATTTAGCATCTATTTTCCTTTAATTGGTACGTTTTCTTTATAAGCTAAGGTAGCATGGCGTATTTTATAACGAAACCATTGACATAGGTCATGGTGTTAGGTATAAAATGCAATAGCTGTAGGGTCTTTAAAGAAAGCTATTTTCAGCACTAATAACAAAGTCTTGTACCTTCCAAATCGCTGAAAACCTTAAAAAAACAAATATAATATCAGTAAAACGGTTCTGGTAAACCGCTAAGCAAGTCTCCGTTTAGAGTTTGCGAAACTGTAGATTGTAAATTTACAGCGGTGCCAAGACCAGGGTTGTTTAATTTTCGCCGATATCGCTTTTAAAAGGCAGGAATGGAAATTAAACAGCCTTGGTAGGAAATAACAAGGGATAAATATAAGTAAATTGTTTTTGAATTATTTTTATGAACGTAGCATATTCCAACTTTTATCGGTGTGTTGCGGTCATGAAATTAAAGAAGTAATAGATTTTTGTAAAACTAATTTTTTGTTTGAGTCGACAAACTAGTTTGCCGATGAGAGAGCAAAAATCTAGCTTTCAAACAATCTAATGTTGATTTAACAACCTATTAAGGAGATGGATGAGTATGAAACTCAAAGCGATTGTTGCTTCACTCGTAACACTTGGGCTTAGCGGGCCCGTATTGGCGATGCAGCCGTACATGATGGATACATCCTATCAAATGGATGTGATGCGCGATCAAGTAA
>JBDKHQ010000052.1:0-3921 GCA_039797585.1 Pseudomonadota bacterium
AAGCTGTCTGAACGGTTTGAGATTCGCTTCCTTTGCTATGCAAAGAGAATGTCACAAGTTGATAACTGTGAAAACGTACCAATACGTTCTATTGGCGTTAGGCGGTAACGTGAAACTCCAACATAAGCCCTGTTCAAAGTTTATTGGACAGGGCTTTCCTGTTTTGCTCTCATTTGCGTTTTAAGCCACTTTTTATAAAAAAGCTACCCAACATCATAAAAACATGTAATCAGGCTAAAAAGCGCGAATATAGGCGTATAATCGGTATCTATAGAGCGAGTGTCTACGAGCGAACAATAAAAATTCGCGCCTAGACTCCCTGAAAAACAGTTTTTTACGATTTCATATCCTAAAAAAACTTAGATCACATGTAGAAAACAGAGTCTCGACCGAGCGAAGCGAGCAAAAAAGTTTAATGAGCGAAGCGAATTCCGAGTCGCTTTTGCTTTCTCCAAAAGTCACGGAAATATTGGCCAAAAAATTGCCCCCCGAATCGAGCGGAAGCGAGATTCAATAGAGTTTGAGCGAAGCGAAAACCAAGGGCAATTTTTCATGATTGGAGCTTTTAATTATTTTTAAATTTTTAAATGCTTTTAACTCAACTCAAAATCTTTGATAGCAACGTTTTCACGACCTATATAGCAACGTTTTCCGACCTATATAGCAACGTTTTCCGACCTATATAGCAACGTTTTCCGACCTATATAGCAACGTTTTCCGACCTTTTGACAACATCATTATTCTATGTTGTTATATAGCTAATGAGTGTTAATTTGAATTTCTATGAAAAAGCAACTAGTAGTAAAAGATAACGCCTTAATCAATGCTAGTTATAACCTTGATTTAGTAGAACAACGATTAGTTTTATTAGCTATCGTTGAAGCACGAGAATCTCAAAAAGGAATTAATGCAGAAACTGAATTAACAGTAAATGTTTCCAGTTATATAAATCACTTCAATGTGGAAAAACATACTGCTTACGAGATGTTGAAACAAGCTTGTGAGGCATTATTTCATAGACAATTTAGTTATCAATTTTTTAATGAATCACAAAATCCAGAATATGTCCGTTCTCGATGGGTCAGTAAGATTACTTATGTTGATAATGAAGCGGTTATAAGAGTTGTTTTTGCTCCAGATGTAATTCCCCTAATAACACGTTTAGAAGAACGCTTTACAAGCTATGAATTAAAACAAGTTGCAAAACTTACAAGCCGCTATTCATTACGTCTATATGAATTGTTAATAGCATGGCGCAGCAGAGGAAAAACCCGTATATATCAAATAGCTGAGTTTAGGCAACAACTTGGCGTAGAAGAAAATTTATATAATCGTACCGAGGCATTTAAACGACGTGTTTTAGATGCGGCAGTAGAACAAATAAATGAACATACTGATATATTAGTTAAATATGAGCAACATAAAGCTGGTAGATCAATAACAGGATTTAGCTTTAAGTTCAAACAAAAGAAAGTCGATAACTCTTTAATTCAAAAGAATACAATTAAGAAACTTACGAATAAACAGATTATATTCTTCGCTGAAAAACTAGCACACCATTCAGATTTTGCATCAAAATATAGCAAAGTTGGTGAAAGTTATGAGGAGTTCGCTATCAGATTAGAAAAAGAATTAAATACTCCCCAAAAGGTAGAGTTCTATAGTTCTTATTTAGAAAAAGTGGGCTTTAAACCTTGAACGTCATTTAAAACATATACCGCTATATTGACATATAGCAACATTTTCCGACCTTTATTATTCGTAATAAAACTTATGAATTACAATTAGTTATAATTATATTTGGCAGGATAAATTACTAATTTTTTAAGATAAAATGAGGGTATCTTTATTTAATCCTCATAATTTTTTATTTTCTATAATAAAAGTGTGCGTTTGCATAAAAAGTCACTCTTATGAATATATAAAAATTCAGTTATTTAATTAGAATATTTTTTTTATTAACAATGACTTATACAATATACCGCTATTTAGCCATACTGTTATAGCAACATTTTCCGACCCTAATTATGAAAGTTATATAACTCACACAAGTTACTTAACTTACGTAACTTACGTAACTTGCTAAAAACTATAAGGTTTATTAAGATTGGTTATTAAATAAGTTACGTAAGTTACATAATAAGTATGATTATTTTAGTCGGTGGTGAAAAAGGTGGTTCAGGTAAAAGTTGTTTAGCACAAAATCTAGCCGTTTACCTTCAACAAAAAAAAAGAGACATATTACTTCTAGATGCAGATCCACAAGGTACAACTACTGATTGGATTAAAGAAAGAGATGAAAACTCGGATTTAAGAAATATTCCATCAGTTCAAGCTTCAGGAAATATTCGTCAAGTCCTTGACGACCTCTCTCGACGTTATCAAGACATTATTATTGATGCTGGTGGCCAAGACTCAGAGGCTCTCCGTTCGGCAATGACAATTGCCACTCATATGCTTTTACCATTTCGTCCTAAACGTAGGGATTTAAAAACTCTAGTACACGTAGAGCAACTAATTAAGTTAGCAAAAGCTGTTAACCCTGAATTAGTCACTAAAGCAGTTATTACTCAATGCCCGACACTTCCTAGTCAAGCTCAACGTATTTTAGATGCTAAAGATGCTTGTGAATCTTTTGGGCTAATAGCCCTCAATCAATTCACGACAAATCGTAATGTATATGATGATGCAGATGAAAATGGATTATCGGTTTTTGAAGTGGATTCTGATCCTAAAGCAAAAGCTGAAATTGAGAGAATAGTTATAGAGTTTTTAGGAGAACTATGATGGCTCTAAAGGGTCTCAAAAAAGCTGATCAAGATACTAAACAGCAAGACATAGATAACTTCATAAGCGGTGCATCTAAGCGGGTTAAAACATTAGAAAAATCTCAACAAAAATATCTTCGATTGACATTTTCTTTAACAAAAGATGTCGATAAAGAAATTGATGATCTTCTCGTTGATTCTAAAGTAGCCCGTGCCAATAGATCTATTATTGTTAAAGCTGCAATTCATCATTTACAACAGCTTCCAAAGGATGAGCTAAAAAATCTTATCTTAAAAGAATTAAATTAGATAAAAGTTATTAAACTTACGTAAGTTTAATAAATTACGTAAGTTTAATAACTTAATAAATTTTTCTTGTATTTTGACATTTCCTACCACACATTATTTAAAATAATATTTTAATTACAAATACTTACAACCACAACATGTGATTTACCTTAAATATTAATAAATCTGTAAATTAAGCAGTAAAAACTCATATATACAGAAAAAAATAGGCAAATTTCCCTATTTTAAGTAAAAAATAGGTCATTGGATCAATAAATCCATCAAAAATATTACTTAACTTACGTAAGTTAAGTAATATTTTTGATGGATTTTGACATTTCTTCCCACGTGAGATTTTAAAATAATATATTACAAATACTTAAAATAGGCTTTGTTGCAAAAAAGAAATAAGCAATTGATTTTATTGACTTTAATTTTATATTAAAAATAAATCAAAACCTTTAAAATCATATAGTTATGAAATCTTTATGCAACAAATCTGTACATAGATCAAAGCTTTTGCGTTAGGGATGTTGGCTCTGCTCATATAAGAACATAATTAAAAGCCATATTCCAAACTGCCAAGAAATCAAACAACAAGAGTCAAAAGTAAATTGGAAAACAGTCGTTGAGTTTCCTGCTTCCCAATAGTCTAAATCAAGGCTGTAGTTTTTTCCGCCCGATTATCCTAGTTCGGTTTTTTTTATGCCCAAAAATTTTAATTCAACCCTTGTACTTATAGGCTATAGCCTAACGGAACAATTTAAGACCTAATAAAATCAGACTTAAAACCGTATCTATAGACTTAATTTTACATTTCGGTACAATATGTATCTATAACTCCAATATCTAACGGTACAAAATG
>JBDKHQ010000053.1:0-28261 GCA_039797585.1 Pseudomonadota bacterium
CCAAAGAGCAATTAGCACATTTTCGCCGAGAAATCGGCGGAAAAGGTCTTTCTTCTTATCCTCATCCCTGGCTAATGCCAGAATTTTGGCAGTTTCCTACCGTTTCTATGGGCTTAGGTCCCATGCAGGCCATTTACCAAGCCCGTTTTCTGAAATATTTACAGAACCGTGGCCTCTTAGAGAGCAATAATAGAAAAGTTTGGATGTTTTGTGGTGATGGAGAAATGGATGAACCCGAATCCCTCGGGGCACTTTGTATCGCTGCACGAGAAAAATTGGATAATCTAATTTTTGTGGTTAATTGTAATCTACAACGACTGGATGGGCCGGTACGTGGCAATGGCAAGATAGTCCAAGAATTAGAAGGTGTATTTCGCGGTTCAGGTTGGAATGTGAATAAAGTGTTATGGGGTAGCGCTTGGGATTTGTTATTTAAAAAAGATAAACAAGGCTTGTTACCTCAATTAATGATGGAAACCATTGATGGTGAATATCAAAACTTCCGTGCTAAAGATGGTGCTTATATTCGTGAACATTTTTTTGCGAAATATCCAGAATTAAAAACGATGGTTGCCGATATGAGTGATGAGCAACTATGGCTTTTAAAGCGCGGCGGCCATGATATTAAAAAAGTTTATGCCGCTTATAAAGCCGCAGTCGAACATAAAGGCCAACCCACGGTTATTTTAGCAAAAACCATTAAAGGTTATGGCATGGGGACGGCCGGCGAAGGCCAAAATATCACGCATCAACAAAAAAAGATGACGCAAGAACAATTACTCGCGTTTCGTGATCGCTTTAAGCTTTCCATGACGGATGCTGAGGTTGAAAATTTAAGTTTTTATCGTCCGGATGAAAAAAGTCCAGAAATTAAGTATTTAAAAGAACAACGTAAAAAGCTTGGTGGTTATTTACCAGCGCGTCGTACACGGTCCGACGAAAGTTTACCGGCGCCGCCATTAAACAATTTTGATAATATATTACAGGGTTCCAAAGGACGCGAAATCTCTACGACGATGATATTTGTGGAAATTTTGCGTCATCTGCTAAAAGATAAAACCTTAGGTCCGCGTATTGTCCCGATAGTACCCGATGAGTCACGTACGTTTGGTATGGAAGGATTATTCCGTCAAATTGGTATTTATTCTCCCGTAGGCCAACTATATGATCCGGTCGATGCCGGCCAATTGATGTATTACCGTGAAGATAAGAAAGGCCAATTACTCGAAGAAGGAATTAATGAAGGCGGTGCATTTTGTTCTTGGATGGCGGCTGCCACTTCATATAGTACGAATAATTTAAGCATGATTCCTTTTTATATTTATTACTCGATGTTTGGTTATCAACGCGTGGGCGATTTTGTTTGGGCCGCGGGTGATATGCAAGCGCGGGGATTTATTTTAGGCGCAACAGCGGGCAGAACAACATTGGCCGGCGAAGGTTTACAACATCAAGACGGACATAATCTGTTATTTTTTTCGGTAGTGCCTAACTGTGTGGCTTATGATCCTTGTTTTGGTTATGAATTAGCGGTCATTATTCAAGATGGTATGCGTCGTATGATGCAAGATCAGGAAAATGTCTTTTACTATCTGACCTTAATGAATGAAAACTATGCGCATCCTGCCTTAAGCGAAGTTAATAAAGAAGGCATAATTAAAGGGATGTATTTATTATCCGAAACTAAACCGAGTAAACGTCACATACAATTATTAGGTTCAGGTACGATATTAAATGAAGTGATAGCCGCTGCGGAATTATTAAAAACAGATTTTGGTGTGACCGCTGATATTTGGAGTGTGACCAGTTTTTCAGAGTTGCGTAAACAAGCTTTAAATGCTGAGCGACATAATTTATTACATCCGGATAAACCCGAACAACAGAGCTATGTGTCACAATGTTTACAGGATCGATTAGGGCCGGTAATTGCAGCCACTGATTATATTCGCTTAAATGCCGATCAGATTCGCGGGTTTGTTAAAGCATCTTATGTGGTGCTCGGAACCGATGGTTATGGACGTAGTGATACACGCGAGCAATTACGTCAATTTTTTGAAGTGAATCGTTATTATATCGTCATTGCCAGTTTACACGCCTTAATGACGGAAGGTTTAGTAAGTACGACCGAGATCGAACAGGCGTTTAAAAGATATGCTATTGATCCTAAAAAACCTAATCCTTTTACCATTTAACTTTGTATGAATATACTCGCAGCAATTGGGTTTTTGGCAAGGCGCCGCGAGAATGAAGCAACCGGAATGTATTCAGTATACATGAGGATTGCGAATTGAGCGGCAACACGGCCAAAAATTCAAGTGCGAAGAGTATCGAGGAGAAATAGTTTGTCTAGTTTAAAAGAAATACATGTTCCAGATTTAGGTAACGTTGCCGCGGCGGCTATTATTGAAATACCCGTTAAAGTGGGTCAAGTAATCGATGTGGAAGATGCCTTAATTACCTTAGAAAGTGATAAAGCATCGATGGACATTCCATCGCCTTTAGCCGGAAAAGTAAAAGAATTAAAAGTCAAAGTAGGTGATAAAGTTTCTAAAGGAGATTTGATCGCTATTTTAGAAACAACGGAATCAAGTGCTACGGATGAACAATCACCCACTACTACTGCTGCTGCAGCGAGTGCAGAAAAAAAATCCACCTCAGATGTAAGCACGACCACTGCTGCGCCAGAATTAACCAAGGTAGAAATTTCTTCTCGGTCGGCAGAATTGAAAGATGAAGCTGATGAAGACAATGATGCTGAACAAGAAGATATTCATGCCGGTCCTGGTGTTCGACGTTTAGCGCGAGAGTTTGGACTTGACCTGAATAAAATTAGCGGTAGCGGACAAAAAGGTCGCATCATTAAGGAAGATTTACAGAAATTTGTTAAAGCACATCTCAGTCAAAGTGCTAATAGCCCGATGGGTTTACCGTCAGCGCCGGAGATTGATTTTAATCAATTCGGTAAAACAGAAAAGCAGGCTTTATCTCGAATTAAAAAATTAACCGCACAATATTTACATCGTAATTGGTTGTTGGTGCCGCATGTCACACAATTTAACGATGCAGATATCACCGAACTAGAAGTGTTTCGCAAAGCACAAGCAGGCTTTGCTGCCAAGCAGCATATTAAATTAACTCCGTTAGTTTTTATTATGAAGGCGGTGGTAACTAGTTTAAGAGCATTTCCATCGTTTAATGCTTCTTTGTCGGCCGATGGCGAGGAATTGATCCTAAAAAAATATTATCATATCGGGATTGCTGTTGATATACCGGAAGGGTTGGTGGTTCCGGTGATACGTGATGTGGATAAAAAAAGTCTTTTAGAATTAGCGCAAGAATTAGGAACCATCAGTCAAAAAGCACGCGCCAAACAACTGACGAGTGCAGATTTACAAGGTAGCTCATTTACCATCTCAAGTTTAGGTGGCATAGGTGGCACGGCATTTACACCCATCGTGAATGTACCGGATGTGGCTATTTTAGGTGTGTCCAAAGCGCAGTTTAAGCCTGTGTATCAGGACGGTGAGTTTGTGCCTCGATTAATGTTGCCGTTATCCTTATCGTATGATCATCGTGTCATCGATGGTGCTGAAGGAGCCCGTTTTATTATGCATTTAACGGGATGTCTCTCGGATATACGCCGTTGGTTGTTGTAGGTCTCAACTGATCCGTTTATTTATATAAATTATTTTAGAGGAAACTATGCCTGAATTAGAAATTAAAAAAACCAAAGTACTCGTGTTAGGTAGTGGGCCAGGGGGTTATAGTGCCGCGTTTCGTGCTGCCGATTTAGGCAAAAAAGTTATCTTAGTGGAAAGAGAATCTACGTTAGGTGGAGTTTGTTTAAATGTAGGGTGTATTCCTTCAAAAGCGTTATTACATGCTGCTAAAGTGATCGAAGATGCCAGCGCAATGGCGGAGTTTGGTGTGAGTTTTGGCAAACCTAAAATTGATATCAAACAATTACGTAGCTGGAAAGACAGTATAATAAAAAAATTAACCGGCGGTTTATCCCTGTTAGCTAAACAACGTAAAGTTGAATGCATTGTTGGTGAAGGAAAATTTACGGGGAAAAATGAGTTAACGATAGGAAAACAAAAAATTGTTTTTGAGCAAGCGATTATTGCCGTAGGCTCTCAACCAATACATTTACCTTTTTTACCGGATGATCCACGGATTTTTGATTCTACCGGTGCGCTCGAATTAAACGAAGTTAAAGGTAGTTTATTAGTGTTAGGTGGTGGAATTATCGGTATGGAAATGGCCACCGTTTATCACGCGCTGGGCAGCGATATTACGGTGGTAGAAGCAGGCGAGATGATCGTCAATGGCGCTGATAAGGATATGGTGATGCCTTTATACAAGCGTCTACAAAAACATTATAAGTTTTTATTAAAAACTAAAGTAACCAAGGTCGAAGCTAAGAAGGATGGACTATGGGTTACATTTGAAGGTGAGGGAGATACGAAGCCACAACGATTTGATCGAATTTTATCTGCTGTAGGACGTAAACCGAATGGAAAATTGATCGGTGCGGAAGCCTTAGGCATCAACGTCACCGAACAAGGTTTTATTCCAGTCGATAAACAACTGAGAACGAATATTCCGCATATCTTTGCTATAGGTGATGTCATTGGTAATCCTATGTTGGCACATAAAGCCGTGGCTGAAGGTCGTGTCGCAGCCGAAGTGATTGCCGGTAAAAAACACTTTTTCGAACCGCGTTGCATTCCTTCCGTGGCTTATACGGATCCGGAAATTGCTTGGGTTGGTTTAACGGAAATTGTTGCCAAAGAAAAAAATATTACGTATGAAAAAGCCGTATTTCCTTGGTTAGCTAGTGGTCGTTCCTTAGGACAAGGGCGCGATGAAGGGTTGACTAAATTATTATTTGATCCAAAAACGCAACGTATTCTGGGTGCAGGCATCGTCGGTCCTAATGCCGGCGAATTGATCGGTGAAATTGCACTGGCAATAGAAATGGGTTGTGAAGCCGAAGATATAGCATTGACGATACATCCACATCCAACACTGTCAGAGAGTGTGATGTTAGCCAGTGAAATCTTTGAAGGAACAATTACCGATTTGTATATGCCGAAGAAGAAAACATCCTAGATTGCCGCGCGCTACGCGCTCGCAATGACAATAGGATCAACGTCATTACGAGCGTGTCATTGGAATCGCTTAAAAAAAAGATAGTATATTACTTTTTATTTTAAGTATAAAATAAAACCCTTGCATACTAATAACGATAAATTTTTAGGGAAGAAAATGCCGAACAATAAAACCCATTCCGAAACAACGATTATCGAAAGCAAATGTCGAGCTTGCCTAACAAGAACCCTTACCGATCCAGATTTACATGCCCGATTAAAAGAAGAAGAAAAAAATTCGCTGAAAAAAAATAGTTTACAGCGATCTCCAACGCAATCATTTTCGAGTGTTTTTTCTGATGATACGGCAAGTTCATTACCCCGCACACCTTATCACACACCGAGTTCATCAGACGCTAGCATAGTAAAGTTTTATTTTTCGTCGTCTTCATCATCTGAAATATCTGAAACTGATTGCAATGATACTAATAATTCAGCTTACAGACGTTACACGTTCTAGCACGCATGCTTGAAAGAAATAAAAATAAATTTCTGTTAAGTGAGTAAATAATAAAGCTGCATTTTTGGTGAAATGCTAGAGGGAAAAAAATGCCAAACAACGAAAATAATTACCACATTCAATTAGAATTTGCCTCTTTTTTAAGAGGTTTACCAGGATTCAGAATAAGCGACAGCGAATCAGCAGATTTTGTCAATGTAACGATTAATTATCATCAGAATTCTTTAGCTTATTTTTCTAGATCCGGTTGTCGATTGCCGCGCTATAGTCAGCATTACATCATTGAGCAGTTATTTAAGGAACTAGAAAAAGATCATGTCGATCGTGAAGAGCTGATTCGTATTGGAATGATTTTTAAAAGATATTTGTTGTTGTTAAAACAAATAGATATTGATCGTGCGTATTATACCGTGACGCCGGGTTTGATGGCAGGCCTTTTTATGGTTTTACATCTTAGCTTACTATTTTTGCCTAATAATAGGACATTAATTTACGGTGGCTTAACGGCTGATCTTTATGGTTTAGGTTTTTGGCTGTTTTCGGTATGGTCATTTAGTAAAAACGAGCAAGCTTTAGATAAATTAGAAAGTAAACTCATGGAAAAAATAAATTTTCTTAAATCACTTTCTTCTTCTGTGCCGCAAGCAGTCGAGTATTATCCTGGATCTTCTGAATCCATACTTCCTTCCTATCAAGATGTATTATGGGAAGATGCGATGAGGAGTAATGTTTCGAATTTTTTTAATCACGCTGCGTTTAACAACGAGTTTAGTGATAGTAACGCGAGTGATCATACTGATCCAAGACGACCAGAAAGATGTTATTCTATCTAATCTTAAAAGGATTTGGTCTACCCATTTGCATGGAGGAAAAGCATGACAATTTACCGGATAAAAAAAAACGACGCATCTATTTTGAAAGGTTTGCGTGGTTTGCACATTCTCTCTCACAGGGGCAATTCTACAGAAATAATGGTTATCGATCATCCTGCCTTTAGCAATTTAGGTACAGGCACTAGTATGAGTATTTTACCTAAAAATTGTAACACTGAACTAGTTTGTACATTTTTTAAAAAAATGCACGACGGTAAAATAACGTCGGAATCAGTCAAAATATTGAAAGAATATCTCCAATATACTGAAAAAAAAGATAAAAATAATGAAATAAAGTCCGATTTAAAGGGAGCGCTTAAAGAAATCTTCTATGGTTTATTTATTTTAGCCGGTAGTGTAGCTGGGTTTACGCTGATGCTGATGGGCATGGCCACTGCTTTAGCGGGTTGGATGAGCTTTCTTATTATTCCGATTGTGGTTCTTGCCATTTATGGAGTTTTAAATACATTGGTAGGTGTTGTGAAGTTTGGATTTGGAATCTTCTCATTTGGTTTTCGGCAAAATAATACGGAAAAGCTGCTAGAATTAGAAAATAAAATATATCGCTTATGTATGCCATCCAGCGCACCGCCACCTAGTTATGAGGAGGTAGTAGATAACACGATGCCTGCTACTGCGCCTGGATTGCAAGAACTACCTACGTATGTCCAGGCAGTAAACAATGCTGCAGAGCTATCCATGCGTCAGCAAACTTCCCCGATAAATATTCCTAGACCGGCTTTAGCACATTATTCCCCACATTTTTTTCAACATTGTCCTCATTTTGTTTCTAGCAATGGTGCGGTGAATAATAATCTTCCACCCGCTTATTCCTATAGGTATTTTTCATGTAATAATCCTTAAATTATTAGTTTTCTTAAACCTTGCTATAGCTGCCATCGTTGTTTTGTGCCCAACGTTGAATGATAGGCTCGATCAAATAGGGATATTCGGTGTGCAGCGTGCTGCTAAGATTAAGGACATGCGGAATTAAAGCATGATCGCGTTTTAGATCGGCAATACGTAGTTGTTTCCAGCCGGTTTGGCGCAAGCCCCAAATTTCACCGGGACCGCGTAATTCTAAATCGCGTTGTGCAATCATAAAGCCATCATTGCTATTGCGCATAATACCTAAACGTTCTTTGGCTAATGGCGATAACGTTTGATACAGCAAGATACAAAAACCTTTGGTTTCACTTCGGCCCACACGGCCGCGCAATTGGTGAAGTTGTGCTAAACCTAAGCGTTCGGCATTTTCTATCACAATTAAATTAGCGCTACTGACATCGACACCGACTTCGATGACTGAAGTCGCGACTAATAAATCTAATTCACCGTTTTTAAAATCACGCATGATCCGTTCTTTTTCAGTGCTAGGGAGTCTTCCGTGTATCAATCCTAAACGTAGATCCGTTAAATCGGCTTTTAAGGTTTTAAAGGTCGTTTCGGCGGCTTGATAATGTTGTAAATCCGATTCTTCTATGAGTGGACATACCCAATAGACCTGTTTTTGTTGTGTACACGTGGCGCGTACTCTTTCTATCACTTCTGGACGACGATGATCAGAGAGTACAATCGTTTGTACGGGTAAACGGCCAGGCGGTAACTCATCCAGAAACGAAATATCTAAATCGGTAAAACTCGTCATCGCTAAGGTGCGCGGAATCGGTGTGGCTGTCATAAAAAGTTGATGCGCTTGTAATTTTTCTTGCTGACCTTTTTTCCATAAGGCTAAACGTTGTTGCACGCCAAACCGGTGTTGTTCATCAACGATGATAAAACCTAAGTTGGCAAAATGTACACCGTCTTGAAAAAGAGCGTGAGTGCCGATAGCAATATGCGCTTTACCGCTTTTTATTTCAGCCAGCGTTTGATTCTTAGCTTTGCCTTGTAAGCCGGCATTTAAACAAACCACATGAAAACCTAAGGGTGCTAACCAACGATAAAAGTGCTGATAATGTTGTTCGCTTAACAGCTCGGTGGGAGCCATCAAGGCGACTTGGTAATGATTAGCAATGGCAAGTAATGCCGCAAAGGCGGCGACTACGGTTTTACCGGAACCGACATCTCCCTGTAATAAGCGCTGCATGGGAATGGTAGCTTGCATATCCCGATTAATTTCTTTAATAACGCGTTTTTGAGCCTGGGTTAATTGAAAGGGTAAGGCGGTCAGAAAACGTTTAATTAAATCAGGATCAGATTTTAAACGCGGCGCAGTTTCCGCCGTACGTTTTCTTTTAATTTGTTGTACGCTGAGCGAATGGGCCAATAGTTCCTCTAAAGCTAAACGTTGTTGAGTGATATGTCTGCCAGTGGCTAATTCCTCCAAAGGTGCATCGGCAGGAGGGCGATGGATGTAATATAAAGCTTCCAAAAGCGAAGGAAATTTTATCCGTTTTAATAAATCTTTGGGTAAATATTCAGGAAAATAATGTTGTTGTTTTTTGATTGGTTTAGCTTCATTGTGTGTGAATAGTAGATGAAATACTTGGGCGATCAGTTTATGCCAAAGTTTTTGTGACATACCGGGTGTGGTGGGATAAATACCGGTTAGATAATTGGGTAAAAAAGGCGCATTATTATTGCGCAAAAATTCATAATCAGGATGGAGCATTTCTAATTCAAAAAATCTATTTTTTTTGGCACGAACTTCACCAAAGCAAAGTAGGCGTAGCCCTTGTTTAAGTTGATGAAATTGTTTAGGTTTGAAATGAAAAAATCGTAGCACGATACTACCGGTTTCGTCGCTGAGTTTACAAGAAAAGCTTTTTTTGCTTTTAATCGGGTGTAAATCGTGATGTATAACGCCTGAAATCAGTGCGTGAGTCCCACAACGAGCATCTTTGATAGCGGTGAGTTGCGTTCTGTTTTCATAACGCAAAGGTAAATGCAGTAGCAGATCTTGCAAGTTAAGTATTCCACATTTGCTTAGATAATTGCTAATTTTTGGACCAACGCCGAGCAATTGTGTGCAACTAATCTCTGACAAGCCCAGCTTGTGAGCAGTATTCGGGTTTTTCAAACCTAGGTTTTGCATAATGCGATTCTCAATACTACAGCTGTATAAGCTTAGCAAACATATGCAGATACTCACAGCCAAAAATTCAAGTGCGAAGAGTATATAAAGACTAGTAAAGTTAGCTAGGATATGCTCCAATATGCAGCATATTGTTGTTTGAAAAAGAGGCCATTTTTATGGATTCGGAAAAAATTAATCAGCTTATTAAACTCCTAAATGAGCATGGTTTGACTGAAATTGAATTTTCTGAAGGGGATCAATCGATACGCATTAAGCGCGAGTCTTCACCTACTCGGACAACACTCTTACAGCCTAATCCTTCGAGTGGGATTATGCCACCTCAATCGATTTCTGCAGAAGCGGAAGCAAGCGGTCATAAGGTGCGTTCACCGATGGTGGGTACTGTTTACTTGGCGCCTAATCCAGATGCCGCGCCTTTTGTGAATTTAGGCCAGACGGTTAAATTAGGTGAAGTATTGTGCATCGTTGAAGCCATGAAAATGATGAATCAGATTGAAGCAGATAAAGCAGGCGTGATTAAAGCAAGATTGGTAGAAAACGGTATGCCGGTTGAATACAATCAACCCTTATTTATAATTGAATAGAAACTTACACATTTGCTTTTAAAAGACCTGAGTAGGTAAAAATAATGCTAAATAAAGTCGTTATTGCAAATCGCGGCGAAATTGCTTTACGTATTTTACGTGCCTGTAAAGAATTAGGCATGCAAACGGTTGCTTTGCATTCTACTGCCGACGTTAATTTAAAGCATGTGAAATTAGCCGATGAAACGGTCTGCATTGGTCCTCCGCCCGCTAGCGCTAGTTATTTAAATATTCCCGCTATTATTAGTGCCGCTGAAATTACCGATGCGATGGGTATACATCCAGGTTATGGTTTTCTTTCTGAAAATGCGGATTTTGCTGAGCGTGTACAACAAAGTGGGTTTGTTTTTATTGGACCTGAACCTGAAACTATACGTATGATGGGTGACAAAGTATCGGCGATTGCCGCGATGCGTAAGGCCAAGATACCGTGTGTGCCGGGTTCTGAAGGTGAATTAGATAATGATGACAAAAAAAATCTAAAAATTGCGCAAAAAATTGGTTATCCGGTGTTAATCAAAGCGGCCGGTGGTGGTGGTGGACGAGGAATACGCGTGGTGCATAGTGAAGCAGCGCTGTTAAATGCAATTGCGATTACACGTGCCGAAGCACAAGCTAATTTTAAAAATGCGAGTGTGTATCTAGAAAAATTTTTGACCAATCCTAGACATATCGAAATACAGGTATTAGGTGATGGACAAGGTAATGCCATACACTTAGGTGAACGTGATTGTTCGATGCAACGTCGTCATCAAAAAGTGATTGAGGAAGCACCTGCAGTTGGGATTACTGAAAAACAACGTCATCACATGGGCGAGTTGTGTGTAAAGGCTTGTCGTGATATGAATTATCGTGGCGCAGGTACGTTTGAGTTTCTCTATGAAGATGGTCATTTTTATTTCATCGAAATGAATACGCGTATCCAAGTCGAACATCCCATTACTGAAATGATTACCGGTGTTGATTTAGTCGTCGAGCAGTTGCATATCGCCTCAGGTAAAAAATTGAATTATAAACAAAAACAAATAGCGATACGTGGTCATGCTATTGAGTGTCGTATCAATGCCGAAGATCCGAAAACGTTTATGCCATCTCCTGGAACGATTACCTTATATCACGCTCCGGGGGGTCCGGGGATCCGTGTCGATACGCCGATTTATACCGGATATTGTGTGCCGCCTTATTATGATTCCTTGATAGGCAAACTAATTGCCTATGGTGAGACGCGCGAAATTGCACTGGCTCGATTACGCAATGCCTTGGATGAAATTGTGATCGAAGGTATACAGACGAATATTGCAATGCATCAAGCCTTGGTACGTGATGCTAATTTTATTAAAGGTGGAACGAATATTCATTATCTTGAGCAACGTTTAGCGTTGTAATTCTATGACTGCTTGTTTGCAATTACATCTGAATACATTGCGCGAGCATACCGAAGTGGTAAGTGATTTTTTAGAAAACGCATCCGCTTTGTCGGTTACCTGGCAAGCAATAGATGAACAAAGTCTATATGAACCTCCGTTGGACAGCACACCTTTGTGGGAACATGTTAAAATTAGTGCCGTATTTGACGAGCATACTTCGTTGTCTACGTTGATGGATGCTTTACATCAAGCATTTGATGAAAAAATTATTTTCGCCAGTCATAGCGAAATATTAGCCGATCAAGCTTGGGAACGTAAATGGTTGCAAGATTTTAAACCGATGCGCTTTGGAAAAAAGCTGTGGATTTGTCCTAGCACTTATGAGCCGCCGGTGAAAACCGCTGTGAATATACGTTTAGATCCAGGGTTAGCGTTTGGTACCGGTACACATCCTAGTACGGCCTTATGTTTAGAATGGTTAGATGCACATCCACTTAAGGAAAAGACGATCATTGATTATGGTTGCGGTTCCGGTATTTTGGCAATCGCTGCGATAAAATGTGGTGCAAAACAGCTTACGGCGGTGGATCATGATCCACAAGCATTAGCTGCGACTAGAATGAATGCCGAACAAAATGATATACCGACAGAACAATTAAAGATTTGTTTACCTGCTGATTTTCGCTTGCAAGAACCGGTTGATATTTTGCTAGCGAATATTTTGGCGCAACCGTTAATTGATTTAGCCACTTATTTTAGATCCTTAGTTAAGCCAAAAGGTCACTGTGTATTAGCAGGGATTTTAAATGAACAAATTGATGCCGTGCAGCAAGCGTATAACGCAGCAGGATTTAAAATAATCGATATACATCATCAACAAGAATGGGCGAGTCTAGTGGGGAGCGCAGTGTAAACAATATGAAATTGCTTGCCTGTGGAATTAATCATGAAACAGCCGATCTCGCGATCAGGGAACAGCTTAGTTTTAATAAAGATTATTTGGCGAGCTCGTTGCGTGAACTGTTGCAGGATACGCAAACTGAAGAAGCGGTGATTTTATCGACTTGTCATCGTACTGAGTTTTATTGTATCAATGGCGATGCACAAACTACCATGAACTGGTTGTATCGACATAAAAAACTTCCGCAAGATAGTCTCAAATCGCATTGGTATGTCTACCAGCAAGAACATGCTTTACGTCATTTAATGCGTTTAGCCAGCGGTTTAGATTCTAAAATTTTAGGTGAACCGCAAATCTTAGGTCAAATAAAAAATGCCTATTCTCTAGCCTATTCCTTAGGCAGCGTGGGTGCGCATTTTAATCGTTTGTTTCAATATGTGTTTTCTGTCAGCAAACAAGTGCGTTGTGCCACCGATATTACCGCCCATCCTGTCTCTCTGGCATTCGCCGTGGTGACTTGCGCCAAACAGATCTTTGCTCGTTTAGCCGATACACAGGTTTTGTTAGTGGGGGCGGGCGATACCATTGCATTAGTCGCTAAGCATTTGTTTTCGCAAGGCGTTCGTCACTTCTCAATTGCCAATCGTACACCCCAATCCGCCGAAAAACTAAGCAAAACTATCGGTGGTCAGGCGATATGCTTAAATGCGATTCCTTATTTTTTAACTAAGGCCGATATCATTATTGCCGCGACGGCGAGTGATGTACCACTGGTTAAAAAGCTGATGTTGGAACAAGCCTTAAAAGAACGTAAACGTCGACCTTTATTTATCGCCGATCTCGGCATGCCTAGGGATATCGAATCCAGTGTGAATGAGTTGGAAGATGTGTACCTTTATACGTTGGATGATTTGCATAGCTTGATCCAGAAAAATCAACAAGGTCGAAAAGCGGCGGCTGTGAAAGCAGAAAGTCTGATAGAAGAAAAAGTGCAACATTATCTGGAACAATTGAAAATAACAGCCGCCGCACCGATCATTTGTTCCTATCGTCAGCAGGCCGAACAATTCCGTGATGCAGAAGTCAAAAAGGCTTTGGCATTGTTAGCAAAAGGCCACACACAAGAAGAAGTTGTTAAACAATTAGCTTACCGTTTAACCAATAAACTGATACATCCACCCAGCGTTGCTTTAAGCAACGCTGCCAAACTGAATCAAAAAGATCTGTTAGCAACAGTATTGAATGATTTGATTAAATAGTTCTTTCAATAAAACTATTTAGCTGGTTATACATTGCGGAAGAATAGTCTGATGATCAGAATCCAGTAATTGTTTTTCTTGTTTAAAAAAAGAAATATGACAGATTCTAGAAGATTTATCGTTAACAGAATCATCGGGTATTGTTTGTGTAGCCGCTTCAACCATTAATGGTTCTGTTTGCTTAACATTAGATAGTTGAGATATTTGTTTGTTACTTAAAGGTTCTTCCGCTTTTTCTATAATGATTTCTGAGATTTTTTTCTGCCATTTTTCTGTTTCAATAGGCTGTTCCTTATACCATTCTGGATGGGGGAGTCTTTTGCCGATAAAAGCTGAGATTGAATAGGATAACAAAGCAGCCCCTACTCCTAGGCTTGCGACTCCGACTAAAATAGCCGCTCCAGCCAAGTAAGGTAAAGCCAAATAAAATGCAATCGGTAGCACGATAATCAGAAATATAGAAACCCAAACACGGTTTTTGTGACGTGATTCTTCTTGCTTACTTCTGACTTCAGGATCATAAGGCTTTAGCCGTTCTGGAAGATAAGCAGTTTCGATGGCAGCTAATTTATTTTCGATGGCGGCTTTTAATTTATTTCCCTTTAGTAATCGATTCCATTCAGCCCTTGCTTCCATGAGTTCAGCTAAATTTTCTTCGCCTGTTTCTACAAAAGTATCTAAAGTTAATTTTTCGGTTAGCAGCAGGTCCCAGGTGATACAACTGGAATTGATTCCGGTCTTGCCGACTAATAAACGACTTAAATACTTTTTATTGTCTGGGCAAAGTTCTGCGGTATGTATTCCTAGTTCAGTGACTATCGGCATAATGACCTCGTCTCAGCTTATGGGCTAATTCTATAGTACTGACCTAAGCTTAAGGAAAACTTAGGTCAGACGAGAGGGGCTTAGCAACTTTAGCTTACAGATCACAAGGAGCTGAGTGAAATCAAGAAGTCGTTGGTGGTGTGTTGAGCATTAGATGCTGCGGTTTTTGTAAAAAAACTAGATGCTGAAGTGCTTCGTTGTGGCACTCGCTTTCTTTCGCTCGATTTTAATTCTATAGCATCAAGCTTAAAAAACTATTAAAAGCAATAGGTAGCTAAGGAATTTTAAACGCTAAAAAAGTATTTTAAGCTAAACCAGCGTACGAGACTGGCGAGACTGGCGAGTATAAACAGTAAGCTAGCAAACCAAAGTAAGCTGCCGGTGTAGGTAAAACTAAATAAAAAACTGGCGAAGCTACAAAATAAACTAATCGAAGTTGCATACACGGCCATGCGCGCACCCATGGGTTGCTCAGGGCTCGCTTCGATACAGAGTCGTTGTAACGGCCCGGAAAGTGCGGTACCAAAACAGAAAATCATTAAACAAACGACCAGTCCTAACAGTTTGTACGGGAAAATAAAGCTCAAACAAACCGCTAATAAACTGGCGAATAGGGAAATGCTTAAGCCTTGATTAATTAAACGATTTACTTCCACCCGATGGATAACACGTTTGACTATTTGTGCGCCAAGAATCTGACCGCCAAATACCAAGATTTGGATCAGGCCAAAATATAAAGTATTCAATTTAAATTGACTAATGATTAGAAACGGCCCGCCCACGATCCACGCAACTTTGGCTAAGACATTAAAACTAATAATAAATAGATTAAGCATGAACGCTTTGTTTTTTAGTATCTGTTGATAATTGATTAGCACATGCGACCATCGGAACATAAATCTTTGCGTGCTGGAATGAGTTTCTGTCATGACAAAACATAAGCCTAGCCAAATGATGCTGGCACTCAGCGCTAAAAAAACAAATATTCCCCGCCAGTTCAGCCATTGTAAAAAAATTCCACCTATTAAAGGGCCAAAGGCAGGCGCTAACATCACGACACTGCCCATCAGTGCTAAAATTTGGATGGCTTGTTTACGATCATAGGTTTCGTGAATACTGGCATAACCGGCGGTGCTTAAAGTCGACACCACAGCGCCTTGAATAAAGCGTGCGATCAGTAAAACATTAATACTCGATGTGAAGGCACAAATCCAAGTGGCGGTGGTAAACAATACCCCACCTATCAGTAGTACTGGTCTTCTGCCAAATCGATCCGAGACCGGACCCAATAATAAATGTAACGAGCTTGCACCAAGAAACCAAGCGGTTACGGTTTGTTGCGCTAAGCGAGTATTGATTCCGAGATCGTGAATCATACTCGGCAAAGCTGGCAAGTACATATCGTTTGCTAAATAATTAATTATTTCGTAACAAACTAATAATAGGGGAAAGAATTGGATCATTACGCTTTTATTTTTTAAATATTCCATTTTTAAGTTTTTCTTAAGCCGAGTATAACAAATTATATTTATTTTTTAGAAATTTTTTATCTTTAGTTAATATAAAATTAATACAAATAGTTTAGAATGAAACCTTACTATATATAGTATTTTTAAAAATAATAAACTCAAAGGGTTAAATTATGACGATAAATATTAAAAAAGATGCTTGGAATCGAGATGGAACATTTATAAAACTTATTGTGGATCTCATTCAAAACAAAGCTTCGGACGGAGATATCATTAAATTGGTTGGCGTAGCAAGGCAAGATTATGATTTTAAGGACTTGAAATTATCTGAATCTGATATTTTTTTATTATATTGCAAATTGATAGAAGCAAAAAGAAGCTCTGTTGTAAAAGAGCTTAGATTAATTGAAGATTTAGTTGAATTTGAAGGAGAATATACCTACGAAACTACCTATAGAGATAATCCGCACGATAAAACTATAAAGTTTCCATTGCTAGCTTATTGTGTGTACAACCAAGTTGATTGGAAAGATATTGCTTTTATTCAGCAACAGAAAAACATAAATAATGCGACCAGTATGAAGATTGAATTACAAAAGGAACATTGGAAAGAACAGCTTATAAAAGAATCTCTTTTAGACAGTCATCAAGGATTCCAAAAATACAAACCCTATCTAATGATGGGCGATGTTTACGTGGATTTTGTTGCTGGCAAAGATGATTATTGGTCCGATAAGCTTCGTAATGCCTATAGGCTATTTCCTGAACAAGCGGAAGAGTATCTTGAATATATGGCTGAACATTTTCATTTGACTTTGGCTCTACAAACTACTCTAGCAGGTGATGAAGTTGAAGCGGAAGAAATTTCTAAAAGTACAAAAGATTGGTTAGCAACCTATGCTAAAGCCTTACGGAATATGGTAGAAACAGTTATCAAGGAAATAAAGGACAAAAGAAGTCTTACACAAGATTCGAAGCGCCAGGCTCTTTGTAAGATTTCTCAAAGTGTTTTAGCCCATTTGGATGCTTGTGATAAAACGGTGCTTAAAGTTTTGGATGATAAGGATAAAGATGAAAAGGATCAAAAGCCACGTAACAAATTAACGGATTTTATTGAAGACTTGAGAGAAAATGTAAAGAAAATATCTTCAACATACAGTGCTGCTAGTCTTTTTAATTTATCTACAACCGCAACTGAAAATCAACCATCTGAAATTGATCAGATAAAACTAAACCCTTAGTAATAAACGAATCTAAGATCCACAATATTAGTTTTAGCTAATGTTGTGGATTTTCAGTATTTTTGATTCTTACGCTAACTTTTAATTTAAAACAAACATATTTAATTTTTATTTAATATAGGCTTAATTTAATTTAATTATACTACGGCTCTATTTTTTTATTCTATTAAAAATTTATTGCTAATACTATTAATTAAGGTTGAGCATCACTATGTTACCGATACGAAAAAAAATTAAGAAAACAAGTCGTCATTATTCATTGCGAAAAAAAGTAAACGCTTTGAAAAAAACCAGCAATGACAAAAAAGTTTATGTTTGGGTTGAGGATGTGATACAAAAAAATGATCGTTACTTAAATGTCATTCATTTATTCCCTGAAGGCTTAAATTTGCAGGGATAAGCAATAAATAGAAGTATGTAAAATTGCAAAAAGCTGATCTCAGCTTAAATTTCTTAAACAAAAACAGTTAATTTCATTGAGTATTTTTTGTGCGGCGAGGTTGGCAGCCAGCGCTCCACCGTAAGGATCATCATGTGCTGCAGTTTGTACGACGACAAAATCCTGTGTGGCGATGACATGTCGGGATCGGGCATCGATGAGTTGCGCACGTATCGCAATGCGGAAACGACTGGGAACGGTTATGAACTCTTGTTGAAAACTGAGTAATTGCGTATTCAATACCCAATCATAATAAGTGGTGGAAGGGGTGTTAATAATGGCTTGGAAATAACCGGTATGTTGTAAAGAGTTGATTAATAAAGATTGCAACATTTGTGTGGGCATGTCTGCCCAGCGATTTTGTGCAAAATATTGGATTTGATAACACGCAGGGATATAAATCATGCGTGGACTATTGTAAATTGCATTGGCACGCGGTTGATTGACTAATATCGTGCTGCGTCCTTGTTGTGCGCAGCAATCCCAATCGGGATCAGGCATGGCTAAAGTAAAATAATGCATCGGGGGGGTTTTGATAGGCTCGAATATCGAACAGGCCGACAGCAGTAGCAAGCTCAGTAAACAACATGTTACTCTATATAAGTTATTATTCTTTACAAAACCCATACCACATAAAAAATTAAACACGTTATTGCTCTCCAGGTCCTAAGGGTGGTGGTTTTTGCCCGCGGATTAATATGCTGGGGTTTTGCCTTAGATTGTCAGAAAGTTCAAGTAAATTATCGGTCATGATGCTTAAATTATTTAATACTTGATTGGTAGAAGGAAGCGTTTGTTGAGTTAAGGTGTTCATTAAGGACGGGAATGCTCGTGTAGAACGAGCAGTATTGATTAAAATAGCATCCAGACGTTTACTTTGCGCGGCTAAGTGATTGCTGGTAATAGATAAATTATTTAGAATCTTTCTAAATAAAATTGGATTTTCACCACCTAATACTCCATTAATATCCTGTGTAATTTGATTCATATTATTATTTAAATCACGCAATGTCGTATCTAAACGTAAGAACAAAGAAGGAGCGCTTTTAATAATAGGATATTTTTCACCAGGGATGAGTGGAATAGGATTTAAGTTAGAATCACTGCCTTGTAATGCCAAGTAGGTGATACCGGTCAAACCTTGACTATTTAATGTCGCTGTTGTGCCTTCGGTAATCGGTGTATGTTCTTCTATTTGTAACAGTAAGCGGACTTGTTCAGGATTCTGGTCGTTTAAGGAAATTTTCTTAACGGTACCGACATTAACACCATTATATTTAACGGAAGAATTAGTACCTAAACCGGCCACGGATTCTTGCATGATGACCATGAAATTTTTATAACTCTTTGTCGATAAACCAGCCGACAACCAAGTAATAAAAATAATGAGAGCGATGGTTAAAATAAGTACAAAAGCACCGACTAAGGTATAATTGACTTTAGATTCCATGATTCCCCTCATAAAGATGTTGTGTCATGCGTCCCCGTGGCCCTTGAAAATAAGCCACTATAGGCGCCTGCTTGGATTGCGTCAGTTGTGCCATAGGTGCAAACTCCAAAACGCGTCCTGCACTTAAAAAGGCAACCTTATCGGTAATTTGCCATAGTGTATCCAGATCATGCGTGACCATGACGATGGTTAATCCTAAAATATTGCGTAAGTTTAAGACTAATGCATCAAATTCTTCTGCACCTTGTGGGTCGAGACCTGCGGTGGGTTCATCGAGTAGCAATAATTCGGGATCCATGACCAGAGCGCGCGCTAAAGCAGCGCGCTTGAGCATGCCGCCACTAAGTTCAGATGGATATTTTGTGGCCGAGTCCATCGGTAAACCTACCGCCAATAATTTAATTAAAGCTAGTTCTTGGATGGTCGTTTTGTCCAATTTTGTATGCTCTTGTAAAGGGAAGGCAATATTTTCAATGACATTAAGCGAAGTAAACAGTGCAGATTGTTGAAATAATACTCCCCAGCGACATTGTAATTTGAGCAACTCGCTTGAAGAAATCTTGCTTAAATTTTTACCGAATACTTCTATGTCTCCAGAAGTGGGCGTCAGTAAAGCCAAAATTTCACGCAGCAAGGTTGATTTGCCTGAACCACTACCACCGACTATGGCAATAATTTCTCCACGTTGCACTTGTAAATTAATACCACAATGGATTGATTGACCACCGAGGGAAAGTGTAACATTTTCGACTTTTATAACCGGGTCAGATGCATGCATAATTGCAGTATAGCGCTTTATTCGATGACATGAGCATGCAGAGATTTAATTATAGTGTTGATTAGATATTTAATTGGCTAAATAAAATCGAAAACAATGCGTCGGCAACAATAATAAAAAAAATGCCTTGTACGACACTGCGCGTGGTTTGTCTGCCAACACTATCGGCGCTACCACTGACACGTAAACCTTGAAAACAAGCCGTGTTGGCGATAATCAATGCAAATACCGGTGCTTTACAGATACCGATGATGAGTGAAGAGGGTGAAACGACCCTCGGAAAACGTTGTAAGAAATCTGTGTAACTAATATTTAACATATTATGGGTCATGGCCATGCCGCCGAGTAAGCCGAAAATATCTGCCCAAACCGTGAGTAATGGCAATGCAATTAACAATCCCCAAATACGCGGTAAAATTAATAATTGACTGGGCAAAACACCCATGGTGTTTAATGCATCGATTTCTTCTTTGATCTTCATCATACCTAGTTGTGCAGTAAAAGCTGATCCACTGCGGCCAGCTATCATAATCGCCGTTAACAACGGAGCAAACTCACGTAATATCACTAAGCCCAATAAATCAATAATAAACAGTGTTGCGCCAAAATTTCTTAATTGAAAACCCATTTGATAGGTTATGACTATACCTATCATAAAAGATAATAAAGCAATAATACCTAAGGCATCTAAACCGGTATTTTCAATGATGCTTAGGATGGCACGACCACGTAGTTGATTGGGGTGAACAACCGTTTGCCACCCGGTAATAAAGGTTTTGCCAATAAAACGCAAGAATGATTTGAGTTCATGCCACTGGTCGAATACTTTTTTACCCAGTAAAGCTAAACCGGTATAACGTTTGGGATGGGGTAAAGGTTTTAATTGCTGCGCTGCTTCTTCTATCATGGTAAACAGTGCGTGGTGTTTTTTACTCAAACCGATGAGTTGTATGTCTCTTTTTTGGGCAAGTTGTTTTTTCCATTGGTAAAGTTGCCAGGCACCACTACTGTCCATACGCGTGATGGCTTCAGCATTTAAAATGAGTGGCGATCCTATGCTACGATTCAGCTTTTTAAAAGCGTTATCTAAATTTTTTTTACGAATGCCATTTAAGGTCCATGTACCGAAACAATCAATTTGATTTTTTTGCTGGGTTGAAATGGCAATAGCGGCATTAACTGATGTCGACATGAAGCTTAACCTAATATAGATAAATAAATTTTACCAGCAAATATCGCACAAAAAAATATCCCTTCACTAGGAAGGGATACCTGAATTTGCCGGTTTCTTTATTAGAAAGGTTGTGAATTATGCCAATAAATAGGTTGGCCTCGGTTTGGAATTAATTTATTGGTAGCGAGATAATGATATTCGCTGCAAACATAACGGTATTGACATGATGCAATATTTGTACAAGCACGTGGTGCGACGTTGAGTCTGGACAGTAACTGACGGATGCTTGCACCGTCATAGTATGCTCCAGAAACAAAGCCAGCTTTTTTTACTAAGTGAGCACTAAACGCACAAGCACTTTGGCCTGGGTGGGCAATAGCCACATTAATGCTACCTAATAAACCCATGCAAATAGCTGAAGTCATTAGTAATAATTTTTTCATACTATCCCCTTAGGTTACTATAGTGTAAAACCTTATAGCGCCCGCTATAGCGGTCTACTCCTTTTCAGAATAGCTTATGAATCATTAAGATTCAATTTGCCAGCCTTGTATAGTGCGCTATTCAGCACTCGACTTCGGGGTTTGCTTTAGGTATAAAGTGGTCGTATGAAGACCTCTTTATTCAATAGATTGACCTTAATCGTCGAACGTTACGAAGAATTAACTGCTTTATTAGGCGATATGGACGTAATTAAGGATCAAAATCATTTCCGCGATTTATCTAAGGAGTATGTTCAGTTAGGCCCTGTCGTACAATGTTTTCAGCAATATCGGACTAACTTAAATATCCTAAATCAAGCCGAGCAATGTTTACATGATGCTGATTCGGCAATGCGAGAGCTTGCTACAGAAGAAATTAAAATTGCACAACACAAGCAAGTCGAATTAGAAAAAGAATTAGAACGCTTGTTGTTACCGCAAGACCCTAATGATCAACGGAATGTTTTCTTAGAAATTCGTGCGGCTGCCGGAGGAGATGAAGCCGCTATTTTTGCCGGTGATTTATTTCGGATGTATTCCCGTTACGCAGAAAATCAGGGATGGACGGTGGAAATTGTTAATATGAATCCTAGCGAGCAAGGTGGTTATAAAGAAATTATTGCACGTATTATAGGCACGGCTGTTTATGCGCATTTGAAATTCGAATCCGGCGCACATCGCGTGCAACGCGTGCCCGAAACTGAAGCGCAAGGTAGAGTGCATACATCAACCTGTACGGTGGCGATATTACCCGAAATCGATATCGTGGATGATGTCACCATCAATCCAACCGATTTAAAAATAGATACATTTCGTGCCTCAGGTGCCGGAGGACAGCATGTACAAAAAACCGATTCTGCCATTCGTATTACGCATTTACCTTCAGGCTTAGTCGTCGAGTGTCAAGATGAACGCTCCCAACATAAAAATCGTGCCCGCGCGATGTCTTTGTTACAATCCAAACTTTTAGCGGCACAGAAGGCTAAGCAACAACGTGAGGAAGCAGAAACACGTCGAGATTTAGTTGGTAGCGGTGATCGTTCAGAGCGTATTCGTACCTATAACTTTCCTCAAGGTCGTTTAACTGATCACAGGTTAAATCTAACGCTGTATCAATTATCTGATATTATGGAAGGCCATTTAGAGCCGGTTATTCAATCCCTGACGCGTGAATATCAAGCCGATGAATTAGCGGCCTTGGGCGAATAGATAATTTCCGTCATGGTGAGCGAGTGTCATTCGCGTCTAGATTGCGGCGCACCTACGGTGCTCACCATGACGATCAATTTACCCACTTTGGAGGAAATATAAATGCTTCGATCCTTAGCTATCGCATTGTTTATTCTGTTATTGCTGATTATTGGCGGTCACATCACACTGGCTTTATTTACCGGAGCCGTGGTGATAGGTTTTAGTGTTTGGGGATTTTTGGTCGCTTCGGTATTCTTTTTTTCGCTGAGTATTTTACTGCTGTTTATTTTAACCTGGGCTGGCGCATTAATAATCGGCGCAATAGCCGTTACTTGGACTATCGTCGCGATTATTTTATTTCCCGTCTTATTACCCGTGTTATTACCCTTATTAATTATCCTATTTTTTGTCTCTTATATTCGACGTAAGCAAATTCCTAAAGAGTTTTAAGTTATACTCTGCGCAATGTTGTTAATTTCCTGTTGGCGTAGGGCAATCAAAGAATTAAGCCCAAGCAGTCCCAGTGCTTATTTGGATGCGGAATTGTTATTTGCCCATGTTTTAGGGCTTACCCGGGCACAATTACATAGTCAACATCCCGATAGATTATTGACAACACGCCAGCAAAAACACATCAAACAACTCATTGCACGTCGCCAAAAGGGAGAACCGATCGCTTACTTACTCGGTCGACAGGAGTTTTGGTCACTGTCTTTTGAAGTAACCCCAGAGGTACTTATCCCTCGACCGGAAACGGAATTATTGGTGCAACAGGTTCTTGCTAGCTTTGGCATGGAACAACGAAAAATAGTGGATTTGGGAACAGGCTCGGCGGCAATTTCTGTCGCATTAGCATTAAGTAGACCCGCATGGCAATTCGTTGCAACCGATTATTCCCCCGGTGCTTTACAGGTTGCCGAACGCAACATTAGCCGTTATCACATAAAAACCATAGAACTACGTCAGGGTGATTGGTGCCGGGCATTATTAGTCGATGAAAAGTTTAATGTTATTCTTAGTAATCCCCCTTACCTTGCATGCGATGATCCACACTTGCAAACAGAATGTGCTTTAGCTTACGAACCGAAAAACGCTCTAATTTCAGGGAAAAAAGGTTTAAATGATTTAGAAACTATTATTCAACAAGCACATGCACACCTTCACGAGGACGGTATTTTATTTTTAGAACATGGGTATCAGCAGGCGGTTTTGGTTGAGGAATTTTTTTTAAAATATGGCTATCAGCAGATAAAAAATTACAAAGATTGGGGCGGTCATCAACGAGTTAGTAGTGGAAAATGGAATTAATTGAAAATATGATCTATAAATCATTAATAAAAAGAAGAGACATGGCAGGTGCTTTGAAATGATTGCCATGTCGAATAATTTTTGGTATAGATGTGTTTGGTTTATGTGTGTGTGCCAATTCCGGCAAATGTTAAATTCTCAAGAGGAGAACTTTTTATGCCAGTAAAAAGAAAACCTGCAGTTGCAAAGCGTCGTAAAAAACGCACTACCGCTGCAAAGTCCACACCTACACGTAAGAAAGCTACAAAACGAAGAAAGAAGAGAGCTGCAACGGGTGTGAAAACAACGCGTCGTCGTAAAAAAGTAGGCGCTAAAAAAGCAACTCGAAAACCACGTCGTAGAAAAGCTGCAACACGTAAGAAACCAGCGACTCGTCGTAAGACTGTTCGCAGAAAGACTAAAAAAAAAGCAGTTAGTCGCGTAAAAAAAAAGCCTAGTAAAAGCAAAACCTCGAAGAAAACGTCGACGTCCTCCCGTGTTACCAGAAGTAGAAAGCCTATAGCTAAAAAAAAATCAACAAAAGTAGCGAAGGCACAAGTTATCCGAGCTCCTTCTAAAAAAAAACAACAGCAAGCAAAGTCTGATTCCCAGGCGCTACCTGCGGTAAAACAACAATCATCAATAGAAACTAAAATGGCAGAACATAAAAAACCTAACAAAGAATTTAAAAAACAACGTTCTTTACCAGAAACAAGGCTAGAATTGACTTCTATTAATTCGGAAATCGATTTAAATATAGCGCCTTATAAGGAACGTCCTGGGGAAGACTATATGAGCTCGAGCCAGCAGGCGTATTTTCGCCGTTTATTATTACAGCGAAAACGCGTGTTGTTGGAAGATATGGGTCGAACCGTACATCATCTACAAGATGAGGGTACTTCTTTACCTGATATTAGCGATCGCGCGACTCAGGAAGAGGAATTTAATCTAGAACTACGTGCACGCGACCGTGAACGTAAACTCATTAAAAAAATTGAGGATGCCTTACAGCAACTCGATGAAGGTCACTATGGCTTCTGTAATTCTTGTGGCGTTGAAATTGGTATTCGCCGCTTAGAAGCTCGTCCTACCGCCAATCTTTGTATCGATTGTAAAACTTTGGATGAAATTCGAGAAAAACAAACCGGCGGCTGATATATTGGTCAAAAAATGCGAATTTTTCAAATAATGATGAAAGATCCTTGCATGGCTGAAGCTAACCCAACGAGTGCGCAGCCATGAACTCATTAACACAACTCTATAAATCTTCTTTAGTGTTATTAACCGATTTTTACCAGTTGACCATGGCCTACGGATATTGGAAAGCGGGTATACACGAACGTGACGCAGTTTTTTATCATAGCTTTCGGCAGGCACCCTTTAATGGCAGGTATGCTATTTGTGCAGGTTTAGGCACATTGATTGATTATCTTTTGAATTTTAAATTTACCCAAGACGATATCGATTATTTAGCTGGATTGACCGATACACACGGCAAAGTTTTATTTCCTGCCGATTTTTTAAATTATTTACAACAAATAAAATTTTGTTGTGATATCGATGCCATTGAAGAAGGAACCGTGGTTTTTCCTCAAGAACCTTTAATCCGTGTTAAAGGACCTTTATTACAGTGCCAGCTATTAGAAAGCATTTTACTGAATATTATTAATTTTCAGAGTCTCATTGCCACCAGCGCCGCGCGCCTGTTGCAAGCCACACGCGGTGAGCCAGTATTAGAATTTGGATTACGTCGTGCACAAGGTTTTGATGGTGCTTTAATGGCGAGTCGTGCGGCTTATATTGGTGGTTGCAGTGCGACATCTAATGTATTAGCCGGAAAATTATTAGGTATTCCGGTACGCGGAACGCACGCGCATAGTTGGGTGCTAAGTTTTGCTAATGAACTGGAAGCTTTTCGCGCTTATGCACAGACCTTTCCGGATCGGTGTATTTTTTTAGTGGACACCTATAACACCATCGAAGGTGTGAAAAATGCAATTAAAATTTCCGAAGAATTAAAACCTAACGGCTTTAAATTAGCCGGTATTCGTTTAGATTCGGGTGATTTAGCTTATTTAAGCCAACAAGCGCGACAACTTTTAGATGCGGCGGGTTATCACGATACTGTGATTGTCGGTAGCAACGATCTGAATCCTTCAGTGATTACCAGTTTGAAGGAACAAGGTGCAAGCATTAACGTATGGGGCGTAGGCACGCATTTAATTACCGCGTATGAACAGCCGGCACTCGAGGGTGTTTATAAACTGAGTGCGATTATGTCGGCGCAAGGTGAATGGGAAAATAAGCTTAAATTATCTGAGCAAACCATTAAAATTTCTACGCCAGGGATTTTATCCGCGCGACGTTATTATGCCGATAAAGTGAATGGCTCGGCGATGGCGGATGCTATTTATGATGACAGATTAGGAATTTCAGAAGATAATATTACTATTATTGATCCTATCGATCCCACCAAGCGACGCTCTATTCCCGCAGCAACACCGCACCACGATTTATTAACCCCGATTTTTCGCCTAGGGAAATTAGTTTATAAAGTACCCTCATTAAAATCCAGTCAAGAAAAAACCCATCTGGAATTAGAACAATTTCATGAGAGTATTCGTCGTCTATTAAATCCCCATGCTTATCCCGTAGGTTTAGAGGAAAATCTATATAATTCAAAATTAACACTTATTTTAAAGGCTAAATCTTCAATACCTAGTTGAAGAATAATTTAAAAAACAGGCTAAATGTCCAAATTCTTCACTGTCTAATTATATTTTTTAAAGACTATATTTTTTTATATAATTAATATATATTTTCCAAAATTTTTTTCCTTAAAAAATGACCAGGACGTCATATGCCAAAAGATCCTTTATTATCGGATGAATTCTTTACGTTGAATCGATTGTCAATCGATGAAATAAATAGTGCGCAACAAGAATTAGACAAGCTTGATCAACTGATCAAACAAAAAATTTATCCGCATTTATCGAATGAACAAAAACCGATTTATTACCAAGGTGGACGCAGCTTAAACGATTTAAACAAATTTGTTTATCAAGCAGATCTTTCCTACACTAATAATTTTAGGAATTTGCAAGCAGAATTAAGACTCAGTATTGCGAAAATACAATCATGGGGGGAAAGCAATAATATTGAAGGAACGACAAGTTTACCAGTCTTTTCGAGAAAATTAGCGCAGCCGACCGATGGCATAGCACTACTATATGGTGATGGTAAGAAGTTACTCGAGAAAGTAGCCGTGATGTTAGATGAGCCATTGATTCTTTTAGAAGACCGTAAAAAGATTATGATTAATTTACTGGCTAATAAAGAATTAGAGAAATGTATCAATGGCTGTTATTCGAATATCGCTAGCGCTGAATTGCAATTACAAGGACATTTAGATAGTAAACATCAGGTTAAACACTGGCTACGGTCTTATGCCAAGGATATGGCCAGCAATATAGCCAGCAAACGTCCATTTGCCATGCCAGATAGTTATCAAGTATTGGTATGTAAAGCAGCGGATAGTTCTGTAGAGCGAAATATGTTACATGCACATAATTATTTATTGATGCAAGCAAAAGAACATGGGTTTCCAATTAATCTAATTAGGGATCAAAACGCGATTGAACTGGGAAATAAATTAACCCAATTAAGTAAAAATGCTATCCTAAATGCATATATTCATGAACTTGAGTTACATATAAGCGCAAAAAATTTAGTTAATTATCTCAGCGAAAAGCTACATAGTAGTTTTGTTGTAGTGATGTCTCGCGATATTAGTTATGTCGATAAGACAGATATTATTTTAAATAAACTCAATTTATTGGGCGATGATCCTTGGTTTAAAACAAATAAAGTGGCGGGTTTGGAAGAGTTTTTTTCTGATAGTGGTGAATTAAAGACCGTTGATTCCTTAAAAATAACGGTGACGCAGCGTTTGCTAGACAAGGGATTGCTACGAGGTTCTGAAACTAAAAGTTTAGTACTAACCAGGCAGCATCGTTTTACCTATCACGAATTTAGTTCAGCCATAGACTTGACTTGGGTTTGGATCGATGAAGAAAGAAGGCCTTTATTGCCGTTACTCAAGGAAGATCGCTTACCCGCAATCATACCCTTACCACATATACGTCCGAACGAGACAAGGAGAGCACGAAGTGCGAAGTCGAGGAGCCCGCGAAAGGCGTGCGTTGACGGGCGAAGCAGGAAACGCATCACGCCGTCAAGTCGATTTGAGGGAGGCACTGCGCGCAGCCTAGAATGGGCCAGTGCGTGCC
>JBDKHQ010000054.1:0-7070 GCA_039797585.1 Pseudomonadota bacterium
GGACCTAAGCCCATAGAAACGGTAGGAAACTGCCAAAATTCTGGCATTAGCCAGGGATGAGGATAAGAAGAAAGACCTTTTCCGCCGATTTCTCGGCGAAAATGTGCTAATTGCTCTTTGGTTAAACGCCCTTCTAAAAAGGCGCGCGCATAAATACCCGGCGAAGAATGTCCTTGGATATACAATAAATCGCCAGGATGTTCGGAATTAGCGGCATGAAAAAAATGATTAAAACCCACCTCATACAGCGTTGCCGCCGACGCATAGGTCGCTATGTGACCACCTAGCTCAGAAGAAACTTTACCCGCTTGTAATACCATCATCACCGCGTTCCATCGAATTAAAGCGGCAATACGTTTCTCAAGCTTTTCATCCCCAGGAAAAGCAGGTTCACACTCGACAGGAATTGTGTTCACATAAGGTGTGTGTAGACCCGTTACATCTAAACCCCGTTGACGCGCCTTATTGATAAGCTGTTGGATAAGAAATTGTGCCCTATCTGCGCCTTCAAATTTTAAAACAGATAACAGTGCATCTATCCATTCTTTGGTTTCAAGTGGATCCTTATCTAAATAAGGAGTTTGCTGTGTCATATGAGACTTACCTTTTGAAATTCTTCTATTAATTTTTGCACTAACTGTTTAGTGACCCAATTATAACAGCACACCCAGTGTCACGGCGAATACGATAATTAAAAAAAGGATTAAATCGCGGTCTATGAGTTTTAAAGCCGAACCATAGTTTTCATCAGTAAACTCAGTCGTTTCATCGAGTCCTAAGGCGATACGTCCACTTTTTTCAATCAACTCGCGATTAAATGAAACATCTCTTAGTAAATAATCTAAACAAAATTGACTGGTTTGAACAAAGTTACCCGCTAAGGCAAACAATATCGAAAATAAACGTACCGGCAACCAATCCAATAACGCTCGAACTTGTTGCGCTGACTTCCCTAAAGCGGGATAACTGGCATGAATGTGAGCAGAACGTTCAACTAAACGATAAACCAATGCCGCGATCGGGCCTAATAAAGCCATCCAAAAAATCACTGCAAACAAGGATTCATTGGCTTGCCAAAATATCGGCTGATGTATTTTCTTAGTATCAAAAATATTGATAGGACCCAAACAATAAAAAAGCACCACAGCGCCAATTAAAAAAGCTAATAAGCCTTGTATAAAAGCGGCGTTTAAAAAATAAATCACTGCTGCAGGTATCACTATAGGCAATACGACTAATATTAAAGGAATAAAATATTGCTGTGCCCATGTAATATTTTTAGTCATGTCATTAATTTTGCTGACATATTGTTCAAACCAATTAAAACGAGCTAAAAAGTTACCTCGATGTAAGAAACGTTCCAGTCCTAAGCACAGTAACAATGTAATAAATGTCATGATCTTCCTCCGGGCTTCCAGCCCTAATGTTTAAAAGTTATTATTCGACTTCGTATGAGTAACTACTCTTCGCGTAGCTGTGAGTATATATTGAAAAGCTATAGTTTAGTCTACTCGCATCTTTTCATTCAAGGCCAAAGGTGTAGGATAACGTAATACCACCCAATAAGATGAACCCACAAATGTCAAAATAGTGACCGCTTGGATCAGATAGTTGGCTTTACTGCCGATTAAAGCAGGCGTTGTTTCAGCGGCTAAATAAGCAATTAATAAAGAAAACTCGCTGGCTTGTCCTAAACGCACACCGACTTCACGGGCTATCACTTTTTTTTCACCTGACATTTGCAATAATACTTGAAACAACCAAGGCTTAATTAACAACACCAGTCCTGCTAATAAGAACGCGGGTATAAATACCATCGGTAAATAACTTAAATCAAAACTTGCACCTACAGCAAAGAAAAACATAATTAAACAAAAATCACGCAATGGTTTTAAATTATCGGCAATGAAAACCGCAATCGGCCCTTCTGCTATCGATACACCGGCTAAAAAAGCACCTATTTCTGCTGATAAGCCTAATGCACGTGACAATTCCGCTAATCCTAAACACCAACCTAGCGCAACTAAAAAAAGATACTCTTGCACACGATCAAAACGAATAAACAATTTACTAATGAAATAACGTTGTACCACAAAAGCAAAAGCGAGCAAGGTAGGAAAAGTAATTAAGGTTAAACCGAGATCGGCTAATTTCGAACCAGTCATATGCGCACCATGTACAAACAACAACATGCCTATGGCTAATAGGTCTTGCAGCAACAACACACTGATCATCGTTTCACCAATCGGTTTATGGTGCAAAGCTAACGTGGGTAATAACTTAAGACCGATAATCGTACTCGAAAAGATTAAACTAGCGCCTATTAATACACTTTCTAAGAGCGTAAAACTAAATAGATAACCGACTGCAAAACCTATGGTGGTAAACAAAGCACTGAAGACTAACGTCACTAAGGCAGTTTTACGTAAACTTCGATAAAACTCTTGCGGTGTTAAATCTAAACCAACTAAAAATAACAAAAAGATAATGCCGATATCGCCAATGCCGCGCGCCAAACCTAAGTTTGGCACTAACTTCAAACAACTGGGGCCTAAAATTAAGCCTAATAAAATATACGCGACTAACAACGATTGACGTGTATAGAGTGCAATCGTCGCCAATACAGCAGCGCCGGTGAAAATGACAAAAATGGAAAAAACAAAACTATGATCCATTATTCCTCCAGGCAAAGCAAAGAGGCATTACCTCCAGCCGCCGTCGTATTGATGGACAATGAGCGCTCTAAGCACAGACGAGGTAAATAATGTGGCCCCCCCGCCTTCGGTCCCGTTCCAGAAAGACCTTCACCACCGAAAGGTTGCACTCCTACCACTGCGCCTATCATAGAGCGGTTAACATATTGATTTCCGACATGCACCTGACGTGAAATGGTATCCACGGTATGTTGAATCCGGCTTTGTATACCTAAGGTCAAACCATATCCGGTATGATTGATAGCATGGATTACGCGTTCACGATCTTTCGCTGCATAACGAATCACATGCAAGATAGGACCAAAAACTTCACGTTTTAAAAGATCTAAACTGCTTAATTCAAATAGACTTGGCGCAAAGAAATTGGTTTGATCTAATCCACTCGGCAGCTTGCATTGATAAAGCAATTTAGCTTCTTGGGACATACGATCAAAATGTTCTTGTAAGGTTTGCTTGGCGGCGCTATCGATCACAGGACCGACATCGGTAAATAAATCGCTAGGATCACCTAATTTGAGTTCGGCCATCGCACCGCAGAGCATTTCAATTAACGAATCGGCCATTTCTTCTTGTACAAACAATACCCGCAACGCCGAACAACGTTGTCCGGCACTACCAAAAGCCGAGTTTAATACGTCAACCACCACTTGTTCCTTAAGTGCGGATGAGTCGACGATCATGGCATTCTGTCCACCGGTTTCTGCTATGAAAGGTAAAATTCCACCCTCACGATTTGCTAAACCTTGATTGATTTCACGTGCTGTTTCAGTTGAGCCTGTAAATACGATTCCCTTGATCCGCGGATCGAAGGTTATTTTTGGCCCAATAACCGCACCACTGGCAGGTAAAAGTTGCAACACATCGCCAGGAATTCCTGCTTCATGTAAAAGTTGTACGGCGGCAGTCGCGATTAATGGGGTTTGACTCGCAGGCTTAGCAATGACGGTATTACCCGTCACTAAAGCAGCAGTCACTTGGCCAATAAAAATAGCTAAAGGAAAATTCCAAGGACTAATACACGCGATTACACCTCGGCCCTGAAAGCTTAACCAATTTTCTTCACCCGTCGGTCCCGGTAATAATTGTGGCATTAAATCTAAGCGAGCGCGCATGGCGTAATAACGACAAAAATCAACCGCCTCTCGGACTTCAGCTAATGCATCATTGAGCGTTTTACCGCCCTCTTTGATCGCCAAGGCCATAAATTCACTCAATCGTTGTTCAAAAAGATCCGCAGCACGTTCTAAGCAAGCCGCACGCGTCTCTATCGGTATATTTGCCCAAGAAAAGTTTCTCTGATGAGCGTTGCTTATTGCTTGTTCTAATTGTTCAGCACTGGCTAAACTAACATGCCCAACGATTTGCTGCGGATTAGCCGGATTGCCGATAGCACGTGTTTTTTCACCTGCTTCTAAAACACCGTTAATTAAGGGTCCTGCGCTATAAGATTTTTTAGCAGCGCTCTCTATTTGGCCGGCGAGTGGTTCCCAGGTTTCGCTATCGGCGAAATCGATCCCTTGGGAATTTTTCCGACCCGCTCCATAAATGTCTCTCGGTAAAGGAATTTTAGGGTGTGGAATTCTATCCAATTGATATAATTTTTGCACGGGATCTTCTAACATTTCTTCGATGGGAATGGTTGGATCAATAATACGATTCACAAACGAAGTATTGGCACCATTTTCTAACAAACGTCTCACCAAATAAGCGAGTAGATCTTCATGCCCACCTACAGGCGCATAAACACGACAAGGAATATTAAGGTGTTTAGGCCCTACGATATGATCGTACAAGGTATATCCCATACCATGTAAACATTGCATTTCAAAATCTCGATTCTTTCCAGCCAACTCGAGTACCGTCGCTAAGGTATAGGCATTATGCGTGGCAAACTGCGGATAGATTTGTGCCGAGTGTGCCAGTATTTTTTTTGCACACGCAACAAAACAAACATCGGTAGCTGCTTTACGCGTAAAGACCGGATAGGCCTGCACTCCTTTTAATTGGGCATTTTTAATTTCAGTATCCCAATAAGCCCCTTTAATCAATCGAACCATCCAACGTTTATTTTGTTGTTTAGCCAAATCAATTAGCCAATCAATAACAAAAGGCGCACGTTTTTGATACGCCTGCACAGCCAAACCAAATCCTTCCCAATGCGCTAAGTCGGGATCACAAAATACCGCGCCAATGATATCTAGGGAAATATCCAAACGATCCGCTTCTTCGGCATCGACGGTGAGTGAAATGTTATTAGCTTTCGCCGCTAAAGCTAATGTTTTTAACTGCTTAATTAAAAAGGGAATGACGACTTCTTTTTTAGCAAACTCATAACGCGGATGCAACGCCGATAACTTAACTGAAATACCTGGCGCATCATTCAATGATTTGCCTGATGCCGCCTTACCAATAGCAATGATGGCGGTTTGATAGGCTTGAAAATAACGCTCAGCATCCTTCTCAGTGCGTGCCGCCTCACCTAACATATCATAAGAAAAACGATAGCCCTTAGCTTCGTAGCCTTTAGCTCGTTTTAATGCTTCTTCAATTCCTTGACCCATCACAAATTGGCGACCTAACATCTGCATGGCTTGCTTGACTGCTTTACGGATTATAGGCGCGCTGGTTCTACCAACAAAGCGACGAAATACATTAGTTAAACCGCTAGTTTGATCCGACTGTAATAATTTCCCGGTTAATACTAAGCCCCATGTACTGGCATTAACAAAAAAAGAAGCGCTTTGACCGAGATGAGACGCCCAATCGGCATTAGTAATTTTATCTTTTAACAAGGCATCGATGGTATCGCTATCCGGTATACGTAATAGTGCTTCTGCCAAACACATCAGTGCGATACCTTCCTCGCTGGATAAATCATATTCGTATAAAAACGCGTCTAAACCACCTTTCGATAAACGCTGCGCACGAATGTGCCCAATTAATTTAGCGGCACGTTGCGCAATTTTTTCTGTTACTTGACGAGGTAAAGCAGCCTGCTGCAATAACTGTTTAACACACGACGTTTCATCAGCATAATAAGCTTGTGCTATAGCCAATCTTAACGGATTTTTCTTAACTGATATTAAGGGAAACGACATTATGGCCTCTATAAAATTCAAAAGTTATTCTTTTATATTCCTAAGCATGAACCAACATTCTATGCGGAATAATTCATGGTAGTTGTCTTTTAAAATGTTGTACTAGTCGTACATGAGTTCATCAAGCGGGGTTTGAGTAGTTGAGCCTCCATTTTGCATCAACTCACATAATACATCCGTAATACAAAGATAACGTAAAATATTTGGTGTGACTTCATCAAAATTTGCTTTCACGCCTAGCAAAGATTGTTCTATCTCATCAAAACTAACACCAATTCCATAACCTAAACAAAGCGAGCATAGTTGATCGGCACGACGAGCAATAGCGGGTAACAATCCCACTTCAGAAAAAACCTCATCATAGGTAATGGGTCTACCCTTTAAAGTAAAATTCGCCCGTAAGGCCTTGGCAATGGAATGTAATGCTTTTTTTAATTCCATAGGGCCTACTCCTTCCACCATGGAATAGCTATCTTACGAGGTCCAGCCAATACCGTACGCAACCAACGTAAAAAAACCGTCACCGAAAAACCATAGCGCTCTAATAACCCAAAAAAGGCCATGGCCAGTAACGCCAATACAAAGCTCCAAACGCGAATATGTAACAAAAATAAGAGTAACGGGAAAGCTGCACGCGCATCGATTAAAAAAAATCGAGGTATGCGCGCTGAATCACGCCAATGTGCTGCTGTAGGAACCCGTGCCATAAAATAGTCCCATGAACCTATTTGGTTAATATTCTATCATTTATGGCGGGAATCATACAGCAACTGACTACAAATTTAAAGCTGGGAAATAGCCTCTCACGTAGGAGTTTCAATGCTCATACCCGCCCTGCTATCCAGGTATTTTAAAATACCGTCTTGTACTTCTATTGATTAATAAATTTCATGATTCGCTTGACTCAACTTTAACTAAACGCTTTAATACACAGCCTATGCATTAGCATAATTTTTCGTACAGATCTTTAGGCCGAATAGCTCAGTCGGTAGAGCAGAAGACTGAAAATCTTTGTGTCGGTGGTTCGATTCCACCTTCGGCCACCAGATAAATCAAACACTTACTTCACTTTTAAAATATCCAAAAAATTTGTCTGCGCGACTTTTGCGCGACACCTGATTTTACATGGCTCTTTTTAGCACCATTAGTAACGGTATACCTTGCCCTACCCCACAAACTTTATTTGCAGCATGAATTAAATTACTTAATTCCGCTTGTGAGTAATGAGTAGTCATACGACTACTTTTATGTCCTAATA
>JBDKHQ010000055.1:0-31156 GCA_039797585.1 Pseudomonadota bacterium
AGAAAATTTGAATATAGTGAAATATGCATGTTAAAAAATGCATATTCTCTGGATGATGCAAAGTTGCTGGAACATGATTAACAGAATCAATGCAAGAATTCAAATGGCTATAATCGTCTGGCGTAAAATTATTATTTATCACGATATTAATCGGCCTATCGATAGGTTGTTTGGCGATCAAATCTTTTAAAATCGAAATTAAAAACATATAATCAATTATACTATTTCGACACCAAGAAAACATGACACTTTCAATAACGAAGAAATTAATAATCAATTTTGTTAATTATTATAATTTTAAATTTCAAATAGGGATTAAATAATGAAATATATAAAAAACAGCTTAAAAGAAAAAGAAAAAGAAGAAAAACTAATCCGAAAAATAGAAAAAGAAAAAAATAAGCTTAAGAAAATTCAAGCAAAAAGAATTAATGAGTTTGGGAAGCTTGCGTGTGATGATTTTGGCCTACATAATTTCGACATAAAATTAGTAAAAGCAGCTTTGTCTCAACTTGCAAAAGAACTTTCAGCTCAGGCTCTGAAAAAAGAAATTTAAGGAATATAAAAAAAAGTGACTATAACAATTCACGATCCACATGATCGACTATTTAGAAATTTTTTAGCGGATATTAGTAAAGCAAAGGTTTTTCTAGAAACATATCTACCTGAAAGAATTAAAAAACAATGTGATTTTCCTACTTTAAGATTTAAACCGGGTTCTTTTGTAGAAAAAGATTTAAAACATCATTTTTCAGATATTCTTTACTCGGTCAAAATAGCCGGAACGCAAGGCTATATTTATACGCTCATCGAGCATGAAACGACACCAAGAAAATTAACACCTTTCAAACTATTGCGATACCAAATCGCTATTATGAAACAGCATTTGGACCAAGGGCACCAAACTTTACCCATCGTGATTCCTTTGCTTTTTTATCGTGGGAAAAAAAGTCCGTACCCATTTAGCACAGACATTATGGATTGCTTTGAAAATAAAGAATTAGCCCAGGAGACTTTCTTAAAACCTTACCCCCTCATTGATATTACTGTTATTCCCGATGATGAGCTACGGAAACATAGAGGGATAGCAATACTAGAGTTAATACAAAAGAACATTCATAAACGAGACGCACTGGAATTTATACAAGATATAGCTTTGCAATTGGCTAAGAACCTATTGACACATGACCAATTTAGCAGTTTATTGTATTATATAAGCCAAGAGGGTGAGTCTAAGAATTTCGAGCAATTTTACTCAACATTAGCTGATAACTTACCCAACTATAGAGAGGATATTATGACACTAGCACAACAACTAGAACAAAAGGGCCGAAGAGAAGAAGATTTTGTTATTGCTAAAAAAATGCTAGACAAAAGGTTTAACCCTGCAGTTATCAAGGAATTAACTGGTCTATCGGATCAAGATTTACTTACTCTAGAAGATTAGCCATTTTTTTCTTCTCAATATTTAATTGGATATTATGACACTAGCTCAGCAACTAGAAAAAAAGGGCCTAGAACAAGGCCTAGAACAAGGCCTAAAACAAGGCCTAGAAAAATTCCTAGAACAAGGCCGTAAAGAAGGCGAACGCACTTTTGCTATGGCCAAAAAACTTCTAGAATTCGGTGGCAGCCTCAATACTTTAGAAATATTTAACCAATTAGCACGTGAAGAAGTCGCATGCAGTAGGGTTATAGCAATTGCCAAAAATCTTCTAGCTGATGGAATGTCGCCTGGAGCCGTCCAAGTTATAACTGATCTTTCTGAAAAAGATGTAATGAAATTAGTAGCCTATGACCCTATCTCAGCACAGAACAAAAAAGGCCTAGAACAGAGCCAGTAGCACAACTATTGCTAAATAAGGATATGCCACCTAAATCTGTTCAAAAAATAACGGGCATATCTGAGAAAAAGGTCATGGCTTTATTTATTATGCCAAATATAGGCATATGCGCAGGGGAAACAGACTAATTGCGCAATGCGCAGTTCATTGGCTTTCTAGAGTGTGCTTTAATTTTATATAAAGCTTTTCTGCAACGTCGTTTAATTCCTCGCAATCAGTTGCGCAAGAATCTAAGTCAAGATCGTTCAGCTTCTCTAATAAAATTAAAGTATGCTTTTTGATAAACCCTGCCATATTCATGGCTGTTTGTTCTTGCTTTGTCATAATTTTAAATTACTTAATTACTTCGCCTTCCGTCTAATAATACGACATCAAAAATAAATCCCTTTAAGCCATAAAATCTCTAAAGCCAATAACTGCTTGCTATTAGCTAAGAAATTTATTTTAATAGATTTTAATATATAGCGAGAATAATTCTTAAATTTTAACATTTTACGAACTTAAATCAAGAAGCAAGGTTGAAGAAAAATGGGAATGGGTTATCAGTATGTAAGGGAGCCGTTAAGAAACGAGGAGGCAGATCGACTTTGTCAGGCTTGCGAAAGTATGCAAGAAAAACTAATTGTTTGGACGTTGCTTGATACGGGACTAAGAGTTTCTGAATTATGTGACCTTAACCCGCAGCAAATTCTATGGCAACAAAAATCAATTCGTGTTTCAGGAAAAGGGGGCCCTTATGGAAAAAAATCTAAAAAAAGGGTAGTGCCCATGTCTAGGAGGGTCCAAACATTACTTGAGCATTATTTCGCAATTAATAATAATTTTCCGGTTGGTGTAAGACAGGTACAAAAAATTATCAAAAATATCGCTAACAGAGCAAAAATAGTGGAGCAAGTCACTCCTCACATTCTTCGTCACACCTTTGCGACCTTAGCCCTACAAAAAAATATATCGCTGGCCAGCCTAAAAAAAATCTTGGGCCATGACAACTTAAATACAACGGCAATTTATCTTAACTTTACGGACGTGCATGTGATGGAAGAATATTTAGCTAAATGGTAATATAACGTTAGTAATCTACATTAGTAGTTAATCGTGTTAAAAAAAATAAAAAATATCGATTTTGTTGAAAGAAAGTCTTATCGTTTTTGTATCGAAAAAGAATTAGAGCAAAAATTTATAAGAGAATTTTTTAATAATAAGCATTCAGGGTTCTTTGTTGATGTCGGAGCAAATCATCCTATAATAGATTCTCAGACTTGGCATCTTGAACAAATCGGATGGAATGGTCTGCTCATTGAACCTCTTAATGAATATTGTTCTTTACTAAGAGAACAGCGTAATGCGCTAGTTATCCAATCGGCATGCTCTAGCCCTGAGAATCAAGGATATAAACTTCCAATGCTGGTTGCAGGCGCTCTTTCAACTTTAAATAATCAAACAATTGCTCGTGGTATAAATATAAATAATTCACGAAAAGAATTTGTTGAATGCAGAACCCTTGATTCAATTTTAGACGAAAATGGAGTAGAAAAGATTGATTTCTTATCAGTGGATATTGAAGGACATGAAATGGAGATGTTTAAAGGTTTTTCTTTAGAAAAATGGAAGCCAAGCCTTATCTTACTAGAAGATCATATCATAAATCATGATAAATACCGATTTATGATAAAACATGGGTATAAAAATATTTTCAGAACTGGACTTAATAACTGGTTTATTCCACGTAATGAAAAATTTGATTTAACTTGGATAGCCTCATTGCAAAAATTTAGGAAATATTGGATTGGGTTATATAGTAGAAAAATTCAATATTTTAAATGACAAAATTATTTCACTGGTCTTCCTAAAGGTGTTTTTTCCAATCTTTTTGATAACGAAACTAAATCACCATCAGACAGATCAGATAGTAGCAAAAATCCAATCCTAGCAATCGCGCTGTCTGAAAGAATGACTTTTTTGTTTAGTGCTTTGTCTTTTATTTTTAAAATTAATTCAATTTCTGTTTTAGTGATAGAAAAAGTTTTTCTGATGACTTTTTGGTATGATTTTTTTTTTACAGAATTGGCTTTAGGTATCTCCTCTACTACACCAAGAGTTTCATCAGCTTTAGTAAATCGTGAAGATGCTTCTATTTCAACCTGTTCCTTATCTCTAGGAGCAATTTTAATTTTGAAATTACTTAAGTCATATTTACTCATGCTATTCCCCGTTCCTTAGGAATTGTAAAAGTTCATCGGTAAATGCTTCAATCTCATCTATGGCATCTTTAGCCTTACTTTTTAGAGAATGAACAGTCCCGCCAATCAAAAAAGATTCTGGATAGTGTGTTCTCTTGTGTAATTTTGTTTCAGATTGCGTCATATTAAACTCACTTAATAATTCTAAAATTTCATTTGTGAGATTTGTTTTAGGCTCTACTCTGTTCAACAGCAATAGACTTCGTAAACTTGGGTTCAAAATTTGTGCATCTTGGATCGTATCGCGAATTCTTACCGACGCGGAGAGGTTGAGGCCATCGGGGATAAAGGGCACTAGGGCAAGGTCGGATACCAGCAAAATTGATTTTGAGATGGGCGACTCAGCCGCTGGGGGGCAGTCAACGAAAATATAGTCATAATCATAATAATATTTTTTAATTTCTTGATGAATTTTACGGCCGGCAGCAGCTAAATTGAACACGCGAGCCGGGTAGGGGGTTGACTCGGGCGCCATCGAGGCCCATTCAACAGCAGAATTCTGCTCATCAGCGTCTATGAGTAGTACTTCCTTTTTTTGTAGCGCTAAAGTTCCACAAACCTGAATCGCGACCGTGGTTTTCCCGCAGCCGCCTTTCTGATTGACGACGGCGATAATTTTTGCTGCCATGGTTAATCCTGAATAAAATATGTAAAAGTATATAGTAATACTTTATGCCTATTATTACCATTTAAGAGTAATAAAAAGTATCTATTGGAGCTGTATTGATCAGGGCTGATTCAAGTGCAATCGTCATACTCTGGAAAGCATCAACGCCATGTGAGCACCAGTCGTGAAGCGGGGCATTGCGATAAATATTGTTTTTCTCATCATATACTTTGGAATAATTGCTAAGACAGTCAATTAAACGCGCAGTATTTTCTTTATTGAATTTAGATTTAAACAATAATTTTCTCATCGCTCGTATAGCGTCAATTTTATTGCTTGGCCTTTGTATGCTTGTAGCTTTTTCACCCAATTCGGAGAAGTATTGGACAGGAGTTCTTGCAGTGCAGATATCTCTTCGCGCACCATCATGAGGCAAAAACCATTCTTTTAGATGCAATTGCTTTTTATTAACAAAATAATTAGCCTGCTTAATGTAATACTCTAATGATTTATTATTGTCCTCGATATAATTGATAATCTGAGGTCTCATTTCATTGTCAAACTGTGCCATTATTATGGCCGTTGAATCGTTAACACCTAAATCTGCAAAGCAATAGACGGGCTTATTATTTAAGTATAAGCCTTCAATAATTTGTTCTTCTTCCATAATATGCTTTATGCCCTCACTGAACCAAAGTTTTTCGTGGTTTGATGTAACCACAGAGTAATATTCTTGCTGGATCAGGAATTCGGGCATTCCTGCCTTTCGATCCTCATCAATCATGTCATCGGTAATATATCGTTCACCTCGATCGTTTTTTAAACTTTCAACACTATCGAGTCTTGTTACCCAAAATTTATTGCCTTTGACTTCATTAAAGAATTTGTAGGCGTGATTTAGGCCATTAAATGTTGTCTGTAATATGAACCAGCCGCCATTTTGTCGAAAAGCCGGCATTAGGGTATGCAAAACTCTAGGATCCGAGAATGCAAATTCTGAGAAAAATGCGCCCATGCAATTCGTTCCGCGTAATTTGTCTGGGTCGATATCGCTTCCGACGCATTTTATAATTGACCCATTTGTTAGAGAAAGCGACATTTCGGTATTATTTTTTGACCTTACAAATTTTTCAGGAATCATATCGATAAATTTTATAGATTTTGACTCCCCATTATCATTAAGAAAAATTGCTCCATCCCAAAGAACGAGTCGTGCACGGACATTGGTTGGATAAATCGCGAGATAAAGACCTGGTTTAGTTAATGCCGCTTGTATTAGCAGGCTCCAACTTTCTACTTCTTTCCCGGATCTTCGTGGCCTAACCAAAAAGAATCGCTTTTTCCCTTCTTCAAAGAGCGCTTTGGATATCTCTTTTTGATATGGTCTTAGCGTGATGATAGGAAATTTGTATTTAATGCCTTCGTGTTCACATATCAAATCGCCATCCTCATTTCTCCAGTGCCTATAGCGCTTGGAAAAAGTCATATCGATTAATTCTTTTAGCTCAGAAATACTTTTTCTAAGTTTTTTCATGTTTTTATATAAGCGTTTAAAATTAAAGATGGCTGGAGAATATTAAAAGGCATTCCGCTTCCTGAGTATTGTGTCTCGTTTAATTCCGACATTGGTATTGCATTTCCGCTCGAACGATTTACAGAATTAGAATCGCGGCCCCAGGCGAATGTGACGTGATTATGGGGAGGCATTTCTGCTACGGTTTGGGTATGGGTTTCTTCCCCGCCTATATTCCCTAACCCAGCCCCCAAAATATAAGATCCAATTCCACCAGATCCAACGGCAACTCTACGTCTTAAATCGGGGATATTGAAATGGACATCATCAGTAGAACCAAAAGTTTTACCAATAACGCTATAAAGTTTAGGGTATTCGTTAATTAAAAGGCTTTCTCCATTACAAAATAAAAAACCTGGTCGAATATTACCCCAGGAAGTATAAATTATATCGCCAGAATGCAGTGCTGATTCCTCTAATTGTATAGTGGCGCCTTCTAATTTTTCCACTCTATTAATAAGCGCATTTAGTGCAGCATCTAATTTAGATCCTTTTTTAGTTGAATCATCATAAAAACCAACCAAGGAAGCCCCATCAGATCCTTTTGGAGCCTGTGATTCTAACTCAGAACGCAGTACATCAGCGTCTGGACCTGACCCTATTTTGGCCGCAATCACCTGCCCACCTTGGCTCACCCATCCGTACCCGTCTTTATCCGTTAATACTGGAAGTTGATTATTTCCAGTCGTTTTCGAATAAGAGTTGGGAATATATTGCAAGGCCTTGTATCTCATCGTCGTTGCAAGTTGCTGAACAATCAAAATTAATCTTTCAAAACAATCATCTAAATTTTTTCCATTGAAATTTCTTGAGTTCGCAAACTCAGTTTCGATGCTATTCTCCATCTCCCGGTTCAGAGAAATAATCGAATTAGAAGGGATAATACTTGCATCCTTAAATACGATAGTCCCACCATTTATATTCCCAACATTTATTACGGTGTAATCATCATCTAGATTTTTGATATCATTTTCTGGATCTGGGATTGCCTTTTTAAGCGTCACATAAACTTTGATGTCTTCTGGTTTTAAAATCAAAAAACGAAAATCATATTTTAGCGTTTCCCCATCTGAAATATATTGAATTAACGTGTACTGCTGCGGTAAATTACTCAATCAATCCCCCATAATAGTTCTTGCCCCGGTTCTAGATAGGGTTTTTTACCCAAAGCGGAGGCTATTGTTGTTCCGATAATCGGCATGGTACTTATTGGTAAAACATCAGATGCCATGTCTCTAAAATTTCGAACGGCTGTTTTTTCATTTCCCGTTATAGCTGCCAAAGGAGCGCTTAGCGCATGTCCAATTAGGTTAATGGTTGGAGTGGAGATGAGTTTTGGCAATAAATTCTGGTTCTGGTTTTGGTTCGATAGGACGGTCAAAAATATTCCCAAAGGGCCAGCTAGTACTTTAAATAGGTCCAAAGAATCCATATCTGAGAGAGAAACCGGTGTTTTTCCAGTTATGAGGCTGTGTAGACTATTTGAGGCATAAGATAATGCAAATGTTCCGGCAAGTAGCGAAGCTGCCCATCTGCCTCTCATTTGAGCCTCCGTAGCATCATGGTAGCCATCAATTAGGACTCTTCGTATATATGAGAGCGCAAAGCCTTTAAATTGCATGACGGTTCGCATGATTTCACCAAGTGGCGTTCCAGGACGTGTCCCATAGTACATAAAGGCTTTTTCAAAATTACCCGGTGATAGCACCGTATTATGAGCAGCTGTATTGAATATTGAAAAAACTTTTCGTTGAAGGCCTGGATTGTCCAATCCTTCTAAATTGTCCATCGTGAAATAACCGTTCTTTGTATTCGCTCTCAACAAATCCCATTCATCAGAGTTCAAATATTTGGATAGCTGTATCCTGGTTTCATTTGGCAGCTCATCCATGCTTTTATTAGATAATTCTCCAAGACTTTTTGCGACCGTCGACATAATTGCGAATTTGTTTCCTGCGTCAAATCGCTCTAGGCCATTCCATTTAAAAGTGGCATTCGTCAATTTATCGATGGTAGATATATTGGTGCTTTCTACAAATCTCGCCGTATGTAAGTAATGCGTATCAAAAAGGAATTTGATCGATTTGGCGACATTAATTTTTTCATCCTGATTTATTCCAGCAAGTAAATTTTTTATTCCTTTAAATGCTGTTTCTGTCCCTCCAAAACCCCAGCGTTTTGCATACATCGCAGTGTGCGCCCAGTCTGATAGAGATTGAATCGTGATACCTGTTAATTTGACAGCGGACGTTACTCCGCGCATGGATTGGAATATTTCTGCCAGTCTTGGCGAAACAATAGTTTGATTAATGCGTGTTGCGATATTGTACATATTCGTTGTATTTAATCGCCAAGTAGGGCCATGCTCGGAAGGATTAATTTTTACCTGAGCAGCTATTAATTGCTCAAAAGCCTTGGAAGTATCGCTTCCTAATAATTGTGATATTCCAATTTGATTCCCAGAGTAATTCATATCACAAACAATGGAATCTAATAGACTGTCTCTTCCATATAATTTTTGATATTCATACTCAGATGTATAATCTTTGAAATGTATCTGCCTATGCTTCAACAAAGGATCGCCTTTTTTTCTTCGCACATTCGGCTCAAGAGTCTGTGAGGTTATATCGTCAAAAGCTTCTTCCAGTATTTTCAGCGTTTCTTCAGGCGTTGGGTTAATTCCAAAGGTTTTTTTATGGTCTGCTAGTCGATAAACATCTTCAATCCATTTGTTTTTTGCCTCATCCAAATCAACTTTTGATAACTTCCCAAATAGTTTTCCTCCAAGTATTTTTTTAATGTTGTGATCAGTTCTAAATAGTCTATTTTTCAATACTTCATTCGTTCTCAAAGCGCCAGACTCAATCATTTTTTGAGTTCTATATTCATTGTATGCCTTGATTTTATCCGCGATAGACTTTGCTGCGCCACTATTTTCATTGCCATCCAAAGCACGCATAATCTTAATTTCGCCATCTCTACCAGAAGATAGAAGCTCAGATTCTTCATTGGACAGCCTATTTAAAAGCGCATTATACAAATCATTTTTGGCGGAATGGATATATTGCGGAACATTTTCTACCGGGTTCTTATTTGAGATATCAAGCAAATCTCTCATGTTTATTTTTTTTAAATTCAATAATTTTATTAATTTATTTATCTTAATAACATTATTCCCTAATCTTACAGCTTCATGGTGTAGTTTCTTTTCATATTCGTCGGCGAATTCCTTATGAACCTTTCCCGTTCTTTCGCCAGTCTTCTTGATGATATCTGCAACTTGACTCGCATATTCCTTTAAATCATCCTTAGATAGGTTGTTCAAACTGCCCAATTGTTTCATAGCAGAAATTAAACAAGCGCCCCTGGTATCGCCCTCTACCTTTTTTGATATCTCTCTATCGAACTGATTTGCTTCAATTTTAGCTTGCGATCTATCCGCTTTTCTCCATATCGCTTCTTTGTGTCTTGCCTTTAAATCAAGAAGCTCTCTTTTGGTTGCTTCGAGCTCTTTTACTAATTTTTTGTTATCCATCAATCTTTTGCCCCAAGGAAACAATCCACCAAATCATTAATGACGCCTTTGTTTTCGCGAAATTCTTGCAGCTTAGTTTTTACAGCGTTGTACTCGTCAGTACTTCCTTCGTGCATAGACTCTAATTCAGGTAGTTCATCTTCTATTTTTATTTCGTCAGTCTTAATGGCCTCTTTTTTTCTATCAATGATGCTTTTTATATGATCCATCGCGTTTAAGGTAGATTTCTCGCCGAGATCAGTCTCTTTTTCGCTGATCTTTTTTGCTAAATGGTTTAATACGGGTTTGATTAGGTTTTCATCTGGAATGATATCAGCGACTTCCTTTATGCCATCCGCTTTCGAACTATCAATTCTGGATAAGGTAATATCATCAACAGCATCTGAAATTTTTGAATTCATATTTCCAATATCTTCTAATGGCGCTACATAGGATGCTTTCATTGATTGCATATCATGCGTTTTTATCCTGTTTTCCATTTCAGGATGTTTATTCTTCAGCTCATCAGCCATGTTGATAAGCGTTTCATTGGCGTTTACGTCTTCGCCTTTAGATTTAACTTTATCGTATAATTTGGCGAAACCTTCCATCATCGGCGTCACAATTTCATTTGAAGTATGAATATTGTTAATTTTCCCTTTCACCATGCCAGCAACAAATGAGACGAGTGGAAATGCAAGTCCCATTCCTGCGGCCATTGCTTCGGATTTTAAAAATCCACCAGTATCAAAACTCGCCTTATTATTTTTATCAAAATTTAAGTGATCATTGATGGCGCTAGGGGAATTTACCGCGGTATTTATAGCGACGCCTTCTGTTGCCATCTCAATCTTGCTGGCAGTTTTTTCAGAGAACTTCCCTAATAAATCTTCAGCTGCTTTCGTTTCTAAACCATATTTTGTAATTTTAGTTGCTACGCCAGCACCTATATAAGACAATGGATCGAGCGCAAACTCAGCCAAGCCATTTACCAAAGACTGTGTAATGCCTGCCGGATGATTGAGACCCATGTTTAATGCGTCATAAACCTTGTTTAATCCGCTCGGCTCTTTTTGAAGACCAATCAGTGTAGCGCCTTTGCTAATGAGCTCAGGGGCTTCTAAAAGACCCTTTTCCATAGAAAATTCTATGCCGGTTAAAAATGGCATCTCGCTTGATTGTGCATTTTGCAACCCAGCTTCAGCCGCATAGTCTGGAACAGAAAAATTACTAATGATTGGCATGAATCAATCCATGAGAAAAAGGGAAAACATAATAAATAGTGCGATTTGCATCTTGCGCAATAATCTTATTGTCAGGCGTGTTAAAAATTGTTAATGGGTTCGAACTTAAAAATGCCTGCTTGGCTTTCTTGTATGCTATTTCATCTGAAATATCAGTACCTTTGAATGATTTTTTGATTTTGTCCAAAACGGCTTTGGTACCAGGAGTAAAATCATTTAATTCTTCCTTAATATTTGATTTTGGCATCTCGCCATAATGCTTGGCGTAAGCTATATCTATAACACTATTAGCTAATTTTTTTGCTTCTTTATCCGTTATCGGTAATGAATTGAATATATAGTTGTCGCCTTTTTTTATATCAAACCCTTTCCCCAATAATGAGATCGCTTTGTCGATATATTCCTGTGAATGATTTAGATCAAAATCACTATTTTTGATCGCCTGATATTTAACGTAATTGGTTAATGATTTGAATATTGGTGCTTGTCTGTCCTGTGAGGTCAAACTCAAATATTTCATCGCATCATAAGCTTGTTCGGAATTTTTTGCTTTATCGGTAAATGTGATCTTTGGGGCATAAATCGAAGCAGCTAAATCATGTTCTATTTTCGAAGTGTTTTTAATCGCACTAAACGATAACCCTGTTTGATTCGACAAAATTAAATCCGCTTTATCCTGCAAATTGATATGATTACTACCTACTAAGTAGACTACTTCCTGATGCTCTGGTTTTTTCATCGAATCGGCTAAATAAACTCTATTTTCTGAAGTTAGCATCGCCATAGAATTGATGGCCATCTCAGGGTTTCCGCCAGGATCAAAAGAAGATTGCGCAGCTTGGGTTATTTGGTCAGGAATAGGCTTAATGAGATGAGAATCAATACCCGTAGCGATCCCATATTGCGCTAGTTTTCTAATACGGTTATTGAGCGCCAGATTATAATTTTCTGTTCCTGTTTTTGTTTCATCTCTAAACTCATTTTCAATACGCATTCCAGCAGGAGTCGATAGAACGATTTTTGAATAATCGCCGGATTGAAAATCATTTTGTATATGCTTATAACGTTCGAATTCTCCTCGCTCGGACTCAGTTAAGTGTTCTTTGTTATTTAGTTGATCTAATCTTCTTACAATTTGTTGGTAGTTTTCGCCGTTATTAAAGACGCCATTCGCCTTTTGAACGCCCATTCCATAAAGATATAATTCATTGGTTTGTTCGGGTTTTAAATTTCCTATAGCCATTGTGTTTAATGTTTCACCACGAACTAAATTAGTTTTTAGCGTGTTTAAGGTTAAATCCATTGTAAAATGGCGCTGAATATAGTCCGTATTCCCGTTAATAGGCAGTGCACTTTTATCTAGGGTTGAATATGGATTTGCAGCGAGCGTATTCAAATCTAGCGATGATTTATTTTTCCCAATAATAGAATGCGCTAGGGTTTGATTGTCCATGACATGTTTTAGCTGCTCATGCAGAACATAATATTTGTCAGGTGACAGTATCCCTCCTTTTAATGCCTCATCTAATTGCTTTGTCGCAGCAGTGTGCAATTCATCAAAATGATTAGTCCCAACATTCTGCGCAAGATTATCTAATGTCCCTTTCCAGCCGCTAAATATATTGTATGAGGCCGTATTCTTGGCATAATTAAATCGTGCCATTTCTGCACTATAACCAATGCGTGATGCGGCCATATTCAAAGAACTTATTAATCTATCTTTATCTTTTCCAGTTATTTCTGTTTGCGATATAGTTTGTAATTCATTAATTGCGTTCGATCTAATTTGGCTAGCTAATTCTGGGTGCTCTTTTAATTGAGCCTTTGTTTGTTGCTCTATTTCATATGCTGAAGAATTACCGCATAGATAGAGAGAATTGTTTTTTAAGTCTTGGGTATATTTTGCATGATTACTGATTGTTTTGGATAATTGTCTAAAAGCATTACCGATCGCTTGATATCCTTCATCTCCGGATTCTATTTTTGTAGTGGGCAATATTGGATTTTCATTTTGAAATTGCGCAATAGGTTCAGTCATTATGCCCCCCCTGCGGCCATTTCGGCGGCCGTCATGGCATCGCCAAATAGTTGAGCAAATAAAGTTTGGTTAACCTTATTTTTTTCAACCTGAATATTTCTATCAAAAAGAGATTTTTGCATATTTTGATTGGATAATTCCTCGGAGGCAATATTCTCCGTATTTCTTTGGATAGCATTGAATGAGGCTGAATTAAATGAAGTGCCACGCACAGTCGTTTGCGCTTGCTGATGCTGAATCACATTATCCAAAATATTGAGTGTTTGTAATCTCTTTTGATTATATTGAATCTCATTTTGTTTGGATTGCAAATTTAATGCTTCTTTTTTCGATTCAGCTTCTGCAAATTGCGCTATTGCTACTCCCATTATTGCCATTTTTTTCTCCTAAATTTTTGAATAACTTATTTGGTATGCAATTGAAATAATATGAAGGTTGTAAGGCGCTTTTTGTGTAATGGTTAAGTTTTTATGCTTGTGCCATCCACCGACATAATCAATAATTGCAACGCCTGTCTGAGCCTCTTTGAAAATAGTATTTTTCTCTATCCCATCATAAAACTGATAGTTCACTAATTTTCCATTAACATAGAAATCGAAGCTTTTGTAGTAGTCCACGAAAGCTTTTGTAATAAATTTTTTATACGGAGATGAATCTGGACCTCCTGTGTAATACATACTCTTTAGCTCGACATCAAAATTTAATCCGACAAACGCTTTTTTAGATGCAAGCGCAGGGATATTAATTATTTTGTCTTGGCATGCGTGCAAACCAAAGTCTTGGTTTTCAAAAGTAATCTGCACCTTATCCACGCCATCTAAATACGGGATATACATATTTCCGTCGCTATTAACATCGACATAAGCTGCACTGTCCATCAGCACGAAATCTCTGTACATTTCCAAAATTCCATAGCTATTATTTTTGTATTTAGCGAACAAATAAACAGAATTATTGATCGTTTCAATGTCTAAAACACGGATATTTTCATTGAAAAAAACGGGCGTTAAAGCAGCAAGTCCCATTTCAGTCGCGTATTGAAAGGTCGTTAATGAACCATCTGGGTTCAAGAAATAAATAAAATTGTCTTGCGATGCGTCAGACCCTCTCAATAAAACTGCTTTTGTCGGTGATTTCACGAGATGCTGCGATGCCATTGATACATTCTGCGCTAAATAGCTTTGGCCAATACCTTGATATTTAAAATTAAGAATAGAATTTCCTTTTTTTGCGACAAAATAGCTATCATTCATGTAGGTAACTGGTTTTATTTTTTCAGATACACCAAAAGATGATTGCTGTTTAAGATTGAAAGTAGAAGGCGTTAATGGCTGGTCCTGCCCTTGCTGACAACTGAATTCATAGTTTTCAGTGTATATTTCTAGTTGTTTTCCTCCATTAAGCCATAAAATCTTCCCGCAATCTTCTTGTCCGATGCAATAAATAATCGCCTCAGAATCCTTTCCTGTGCCGACGTCAAAATTAACAGGGCGATTGATTTTTGATCCAAAAATTCCTGATGGCAATTTAGCTGTAGACGCAAACCAAAGTCTATTTTGGTAATAAATTACCTTGCTTGGCCATCCTGCCAGACTAGAAAAAGCCGGTTCTCTCAATGAGACTTGGCTGCCTGAAAAATCACCATTCATGAATGGAATATGCATATCAACCGTGAATCCATACGCATCAATACTATTTATTACGCCGCAACCTATTAGATCCTCAACACTGCGTCCTTTTGCCAAGAATTGGCCCCATAAATAACTTTGAGGGATAGGAGAACTGGTTTTTATTCTGTCCTCGCTTATGTTAAAAGTGATCCTTGTATAATCGAAATCACCAAAATCATAGGCCGGTAAAGGATAAATATTCAAGATCTCAAAAACAAAATCGATTCCATTGAAATAAAGACGTGCTGGCGGATAATTATTGTGAACAAAAATGAGCGAGTCATTATCATTAGCCCAGTCTAATCCTTCGGTGCTGGGGTACGGTGAGTTTATTATGAATTTTAATGTGAGTGGATTCAAATCATAAACATAAAATTTATCTGAAATTAATACGAGATAATTATTATTATTTCTATCCCTTATTTGGGCTATTTTTTCATCGCCCCTCAATGGGTTTTCTATTAACCCTAATAGTAAGGTCCCTGATCTTTTTTGAGCCGTCCCGGTAACAGTTATTTCCATATTTTTTAGCGATTGAGCCGCCGTCATATATTCTGGAAAATCCGATCGAGTATACTGCAGCGCATCTATTTCGCCGGTTTTAAACGATGTTTGCCTAACTATTGCCATTTTATCGATCGAAAAAAGAAGTTCTTATTGGAGATATTATTCTTTCCATATCATCAGTTAATATTGCTTTATTTTTTTCTCGTTCAAATTTTTGGGTCAAATATTGTGCTAATTGAACATTTCTAGTAATAGCAATCGCAGATTCAGCGGCGACATAAAGACCTAAAATATAAGCGAATTCAACCGGCATAGCTTCATAGTCCACGCTATTTACCAAATAATAATACTCAAAAGGACGACTATCTGAACAAATGAATCCATCCATTATCAAAAAATCGTCAAAGTTCGATGCAAGCTTAATAAATCTTCCGTAATCATTTGGTAGCGAATAGCTATATTTGAATTTCGGGGTTATTGGATTTTGCATCGGAGTTTTGTCCGATTTGAATTTCATAGCAAAATTCCAAAGCGCTGATTGCAACAATATCGGCATCAACACACTAAGCTTTGTGTCCAATATCCCGGCAACATTGTTATCTGAAATCCCTGTAATGGCCTCCATTCCAAGCTCAGACAATGCATGATTAATTATCGTTAGTTTTTTCATGATGGGGGCACAGGGACGTCGTTTACATAAGTGAACGTGTCTTTTGGGCAAGTTGCTTGCCCCTCAAACGTGTATAAAATAACTTCACATTCCCCTTCATGATCAGCAGGCGGCGTAATTACATCCACAAAATTATCATTGTTAATTTCTATTTTCCCATCCTTGCCATTAAAAGTGATTTTATTCGTTTTTAATAAGTGTTCCCCTTGTATATGAATTTTATCCCCGCCCTCTATTTTCCCTTCCCCTGGCTCTATTTTTTTTATTTCTGGTAAAATTTTTGATTTGTAGAATAATTTGACCTTATTAGAATTTCCATCCCCTGGCCTATTAACATAAACATCTACGCCTTGCGGTTTATCAGATTTTGGAGCAACAAATGTAAGAGTATTATTATCTATGAAATTAATTTGAAAAATATCAATATTATTAACGTTAACGATATTATTAGGCGTGAAGTTTTTCCCTATTATCGTAATCGTCACTCCGCTTTCTTCGACATGTAATAAATTTGGAGAAATTCCACTTATCGAAGGAAGGTCATCATAATAATAAAATGGGACAGAATTACTCCATCCTGCTAAGTTCCTAACAGAAACGTTAACTGGATCGCTAGTTTTCCCCTTCGGCACTTTACCAAATATTACCCCATTTTCCTTTATCTTAGCTGCGGCATCTACATCGCCAAATTTTAACTCCAAAGCCTGTTTAAAATTTTCAAGTTCTATGGCAAAATCTGTTCCGCCTTTTAATGGGCCAAAATTAGGCGTTATAGATTTAATAACTTCTGCTGAGATAAATTCAAATTGGACTTTATTGCTCCTTCCTTCAGGGCTTTCTAAATAAAGTTGTACTGTTCCTAGCTTAGATCGCTTTTTAGGGATAATTGTTAGTGTCGTCTCGGAAATTTCAGTAGGTAAAATATCTTTCCCGGCAAAAACGGCATTTGTTACTGTATAAAAATTTTTTCCTGTTACAACAATGGGAACAGATTCGTTTAAAGCGCCTTTATTTGGTTTTATGCTAGATATTACTGGCTTTATTTTTTGGAATTGGAATGTTTTTTTATTTGAAATTACAAATGCATTCTTCACATAAACAGAATAGTCGCCTTCCTTTTCCAGCGCAGGAACATCGAAATGGATTTTCCCATCGTCTAATACGATGAATTCCACGCTATATTCGCCAAAAATTACTTCTGTTACGTAGGATAAATTATTTCCATTCATCGAAACAGTAATTTTTTCACTAAAACTCGTTTTATCCGGATCTAAGCTCGAAATAAATGGAACATTAAAAAAATTCTTTGATGGCTTTAATCCAAATGGAGGGATAGCTTCTGGGCCTATCAGGGAGTCATCCCTTAATGGCGATTTATCAAAATCATAATCTTTTAGAAAAGATTTCGATAGGATTAACCTATCCTGGGATGCATCGAAAACAAAAAGCCCAGAGCCTTTGTTGAAGTTAATAAAAATAACATCGCTGTCTTTTATGTTTTGAATTAAACTGAAGAATGCTTCCGTTCCCGCTAAATAGCCTTTTAAAATAATGTTTTTTAATTCATCATCTGTAAATCCAGCATAAATATTGGGCGCTTTGCTGTTATATCCTTTCGTTATTGAACACAAGCTTAACAACACTACAAAACCTTAATAAGTTTGGTTAGAGAATTGTTTCTTGTCAAGATAAATACCCCAACAGAATAAATGCAAAATACGTCTTTTTCTTTTACTAACCCTTTATTGAAATAAACATCCGTGTAACCCTCTTTTAGACAGGATTCATAGTTATCTTTTGGAACCTGAGCGATAAATATTGTTGGCTCGCTTCCAGTATTAAGATTTACCGGCTCTAATTGGAGAAAAGTGATATTACTCATAATTTTTCTTCTTTTTTCAGGTCTAATAATTTACTGCCAACTATTTTTTTGCTTGTTGGATCCAAAGTAAAGCTCATTAAAAAAACACCATCTGAAGTTTTTATAAAGACGTTTGATTGTTCGCCAATTAACCCCTTTTCATATAAATCTTGGCCATAATCCTTGCTAATAACCAAATCAAATGTGTCTGACGTGACTGCTGTATAAAGATTTGGGGAACTATATGTTAGCCCCCCATTTACAGGATATATTTCAAACATTAGATTTCGGGATCGATTCCGCTTCTATCATGACCACGCCTTCCGGTTTCACCAATTTTGCGCCAGTCGTCACAGAAGTTAGTAGTTCCCACCTATCCTGATGGGGCAACCAAGTGACGGATGTAGAAATAGTTCTGTTAAACCCTTGCACGATTGCGTCGCGATGGACTATAGGCACTTGGTAAGTTCTATTTCCATTTTCTTGGTCCTCAATAAATGGAATTGTATTTATGCCCTTTTGACCAAGAATTCTAAAATCCACGCCTAAATATTCTGTAATTTGATAGTTAGCCAATGGTTTTTCATGGTTGCTGTATATACTGAAAACGCGCTGGTCTTCCATAAAGTTAGGCTTTAATCGAGCAGGTATCCACCCAGAAACTTTCTTCGGGCCAATTTCAATGCCTTGGTCTTCTAGTATTGAGTTCGCAGCCGTCAGCTTATCAACATTAAAACCAGTGTTTTTTCCTGTTTTTAATGGAATTTTTGCTATTTTTCCTGCAATATATTGCTCATCCTTGTATATGGCGTTGATTTTTATATAGTCAAGGATCCGCGCACTAGCTTTTGCGTGCAAAGACGCGTGTTCTCGAACTTTATGAAAGTTATAAAGCGTTTTTTCTCCGCCATTAATTACCGTTTTTAGGTAATAATTGCTCGTGGGGACTTGTATATTAGTTTCTCGAACATTAGTCGCTAAAATGTCGCTCGCTTCAAACGTTGCCGATTTCAATTCCAGAAGATCTGAAATTGGAATATTTAAAAACGTTCCGGTAAGGCCTTCTCGTTCGTCGATGGTATGTCTTAATTTTAAACTATTCTGATATTGCTGCGTAACTTCGGTGTCGAATAGTTCTGAATAGCATTTATAGTCAGTAGACATAAAACCTCATAGGTTAAAAATAGATTAAAAATACCTAAAAAAAATAGGTACAAACTAATTTCACCTACCAGGTTGTCATAGATGTGCTGATACACATTACGGGCTGATATTGAATTGATAAACAGAAAAGGTAGACTTCCCAATTTATGGGAAAAAGATTACTACACTTTCTTGTTTTTCGCAACCGACTCAATGCGCTTCATGTAGTAATCTAAATTTTCTTTTGTAGGATTAGAATTATAATTACGCATAGCTTCAATCATTTTTTCTTTTTCTTTATTATCATTGGTTGAAAAGGATGAGCCTCGTGCGGAATGAATCCCTGGGACTTGCGTGTTTAACATGGATTCCCTGTGCTTCAATGCTTCATCCATTGCTTCCGGATCCATTACCAGCGAATTTATAATCGTTGATTTCAATTTTTTCGGATAATGTCTAGAGACGTAATCCTCTAAAATATCCAGTTTTTCACCTGCTCTTTTCTTAGACTCTTCAAACTTTTCAATTGAATCCCTGTTCTTTTCATCCATTTTCCTAACAACCGCGTCAAATTGCGATTGAGACAGTCCTGTGCTTTTAGCTAATTCTTTTGCGCGGGATATGATCTCATGGTGCGTCTTGACATCAGGAATAATATATTCTTCAGGAGCTGTGAATGATTTTAGCTCCGATTTAATTTCATTTAATGCCTGCAAAGAGTGACAGTAGCCTTTTTCTAGCTCTTCAACTGACTTGTATTTACCAGCATATAATTTCGGCTCTTCTTGAACTATTTCATTTTGATTCATCTTTTAAAAACCTCTCTATTTCATTATCAATAAATTTAATGCTATTTTTTATCTCTCTGAATACGGAATGCCGTCCGTCACGCCAAGATATAGCGCCGTGGTCAAAAGAAACTGGCTCTTCCATAATAATTCTATTTAATGCACGCTGTAAAAAATCAGCGCCATCATCTGATTTAAAAATCTTGTACATAAGGTACTGCTCTTTATCTATTTTTTTTTCTAATAACAGATACTCAATCATACTTTTATCTCTTGATTCGACGGAAGTTGTACATCGCTCGCCTGTGTTGACGGGGTTGGCAATTGTGCTTGCTGAGCTTGTTGCGCCAAATTTTTCATGAAAGAATTAAACTGTTCTTTAGATTTAATTAACTTGGCCGGTATATCTAATTTTTCAGCTATAAATGAAATACATTCCGCCATATTTGTCGCCCCCATCACAGCGCCCTCACCGCCAAATTGCTGTAAAATCTGTGCCATCGTCGCAAAATGCGATAAATCTTGTTGTTTTTGAAGATCATACAAGGGTGATTGAAAATCAAATCTAAACAAATGCGGGTTAATATTCCCTATGCTTTTATCCTTAATGAGCAGCCCTCTAGCCGCCAATATTTTGGCAGATATGGTATAAATCTGTTTAGGTAACTCGTTGATAAGTCGTGATATATCCGTCGCCGATGTTCGTTGCGCTCGATTTTCCCTAATAGAAATCTCAGTTGCACTCTTTACGCTACTATTTATTTCCCCTAGCTGGTCAACCTGAAACCCCAGCTTTATAAGGCCACGAAGATCCTGAATATGATTTAGAACGTCGGAGTATTCCGGCATCCGCATCGCCTCAAGCGGCATGCGCGAATTTGGATCTCTTGCCAGCATGGATCCGGCAAAGGTCCTTAATGAATGCGGATTGAATCTTGAGTTAAGGTCATAAAAAATGGGGGGATATGCTTTAAACTCGAGCGATTTTCTAGAATATTCCACGATTCTGTTTAAATCTTTGATTGCGGGCAATAAATCGAGGCCAATCCCCCGCCCTTCCGATTCACCCGGACGAACTTGGTCCCTATATACCAATATTTGTTTATAATCTCTAAACACGTCCCATAGCACATTTAGCGGATCAGATTCCAAAAACGCATACAGGTAGAATTCTCGCTCAGATATTTTGATCTGGCCGTAGATTAATTCGTGCAGTTCATTCGGTTTATCGGATAATTTATTATTTTTGTACTTAGGAAACGTTGATAAAATTTTCCTCCCACTCATTTTTATTTTAAACCAGCAGGTATCAGCAATGTCTTCAGAGCTAAATTCTATTATTAAACAAACAGCTGGTACAGGCGTGAACCGAAGTGGATTAAAATCGTCAATTGATTCGATCCAAAGCGCTGCAGTTCCGCCAACCAGATCTAAATTGCTCGAAGCGACAGCCCTGGATAAATTAGACTGATTCAAATAATAAAAAATTCGATCATTTGCTTCGTCTAAGACGGGTTTTAGGCTCTCTATATCGTCTTTACTAAAAAGATGATCATCTAGACTGAGCTTGCCCCAGACCCGATCATGAGGCAGCAATAGTCCGTGTAAATCATTAGCGCGTTGATATGCGCACATCACGGCGGTCGAATCCCAGATTTTTGCAGCCTGTTTTCCTGAGTCGTTATAGCCGAATTCGATGTTATACGCATCTCTATTTGGGATTACATAGCGATATAGGTCTTGATAGATATCCAGCCATTTATCTTTGTCATTTTTCGATTCTAAATATCTATCAAGTAAATCTTTTGGCGAAGGCGCTATATTTTTTGACATCAAAAAAACCATCCTTCTGTAAGAGGAGCAGGCTTTTCATCATCTTTATTTGATTTCCACTGCTGCCCGCCTTGTGACTTAAGAATATCCATCCTTGCCTCAGATAAAGCATTAAGCTTTTTTGTCATTTCAGCTTTTTGATCTAAAACTTGTTTATCCATCTCCTTGCTTGCAGAATCGTCAGTTGCCATTTCTACTCCATACGTTCATCACGAAGAAATTTTTATTTTTGAAATCAACTAATTTTTGAAATAAATGTTTTGGGCTCAAAGTCAGGCCTATATCAACACCGGTGAAAAATCTGCACAGCTCATTACAGGTGAAAAATCTGATCGGAAGTTCTTGAATAAAAGCTTCTTTTTTTATTCTTACTGCGACATAATGGGTAAGGTTCGGCATTAGAGTAATTTTTTCCATCAGCTTAGCCATATCCTCTGTTTTTAAAACGCGATATGCAATTCCACTTCTAGAAATTTCTAGCAAAATAGGCACATCTCCACGGTAACAAATCACGGCCGAATGCAGAAAATTTTTATCTCTGATGAAATTAACAAACTTTCCTAGCCCTTTATTGAAAAATAAAAAAATAGCTATCACATTTGCGCCGCTTTCTCGAGAATCATTGCTTTTAGATCATTGATTTCCTCTCTCAATCGGTTAAATTCACCGCTATATAGTGTGAACTCCGTCGGATATCGGCGCTCGAGCAGCCATGCCTTAGATTGCCAAACCTTGCACCCTGACCTCACTTCACTAATCAAAATTTCAATATTTTCGCAATCGATTTTTCGCAGCTGCATTGCAAATTTTGACAGCTCCGTCTTTCTTCCTTCATCGGATTCTTTTAGTCCACGCTCGAGCCACCTATAGAGCGTGCTAGAGGAAATTCCTCGTGCGTTCGCCGAAAAGCTCAGTGGAATCATTTTTTTAGCATCTTCCAATAAACCGCTAAATATTTCTTTTCTGGGCTTTAAATGAACCATAATTAACCTGTTGAATTATCCGTAAACATAGGAGCAGCATGTCCTCCTTTAAATTTTTCTTCTACAATTTTGTATGAAGTCACGTGTTGCTTTTTAGCCAATTGAACCTCTAGTGGTTCGTCATTGGCCCTATCTTTTTTACTTTTTTCCATTAGAATCTCCTATGTAGTTGTTAATAATATCGATGCTGTCAGAGAGTTTATGTGAATAAAAACAAGCATAGCCAACACCCTTCATCAAAAGTAACCATCTATTTTGATTATCACTCAATTTACCCCTTTCGCTTTTAAGCTCAAGCCATAATCCGTGATAAAACGCATTTGGATAAGCCAAAAATAAGTCAGAAACCCCTGATCTAACCCCCATCGCTTTTAATTTTTGAGCTTCCCGTTTTGCTCGAAATCCGCCATTTGGACAATGAAAAATATATTTCGAGACAATAGGATTATTTTTAAAATGATTTATCAACGCTATTTGGTGTTGAAACTCTTTTATTTTTTAGCTCCTTGAAAAAGTTGGGGCATCAGAATATGAGCCACTATTATTCTCTGCTGGAATTAAAAATAATCTTGAACTAGATGGACCGTAATTAACCATCGGTATTGCTTCTTCTTGATTCAGACTAATTGTTTCATTAGAATAACTGTCCCACCAATACTTATTTACAGAAGTATCTTGTTTGTCTCTATTAGCTTTCGCAGTGAAAGCTGAATAATCTCTTAGGCCAATTAATTCGCTCATTTTGTTTTCCATAACGACGCGCAGGTAATGATGTTTTGATTCCTTATTCATGATGGATCCAAATGAATTAACTGACCCCCCGATCGCGGCAACGGATGCACCAGAATGAGGCTGAGACCAAATTAATGCGCCAGAGACGACTGATTGCCATAGCAAGCTAGAGTAATAAAATACTTTTTCTAAAAAAGATCCTCGTGTATTAAACCTATTAGAAATAGCAGACGTAAGCTTTTGTAATCCTTGCGTAATAAAAGAAAATCGCCCGATAAAGCAAAAAACTCCAGCAACCGCAGCGCCGGCTATTCCTAAAACAGGAATCACTCGGAACGCATGAAGGTATTCCAAAAATCCTAGAGAAAATATACAAATTGGCAGAATAATCGCTTTAAAAGCTAATTTAAATTTTTCAGCTAAAGATAAATCCTTTAATGATTGAAACCATTCTTTCAGCCCTTTTGATTGCTCATATGATTTAATCGTTTTCACAGAAGCCGCGGCACAGACAACGAATGTTGAAATTCCTAAACAAACAGCTCCAGTGATAGCTATCGCGGGGATCAGATAAGGGACAGCAATCATTGCAGGCACAAAATGCATTAGCAAAAATGTGAGTGATTTTATGGTAAATGTTGTAGTCAACACGCTAATTGACAATGAGCCTAGGAGCGTCAATGGAACTGTCACAAATTTTTTAAAGAATGAAAGCTGTCTTCTGTTACCTTCTTTGTCTACATATTCAGTAATAGAGCCTTGTCGCATTAGTTTTAATATAAAGTCAGGCATCGCTTTATTTAAAAATTTTGCGTTGGCATAAAATGTAAATATAAGTGTCATTACTGCTAGAGATAAACCTAATGGGCCACTTCCTAGCATGGCAATGACACCCGTAGATAGCACAGCGGCAGAAGCGCTTGCAGAGATAAGCCCGATCAAAATAGAAAGAACCTGGGCTACTTTTTTCTTTCTAGTGGTGACTACAAACCCTTCTATCGCTTGCCCTGCTTCAGCTATCCCATTAAAATTTTCATGGATGTATGATGTTGATTTGTATTGTTCATTTTCAAACTCATTTATTTTTTCAATTTGGTCATAAACAATTTTTATAATGTCTGCTTTTGATAAAGCAAGCATAAACATATAATCATCATCATTTAGAATGATGTTGCTTTTGATTTCTGACAAAAGTGAAATCGTTTTCATCTGATCATTTGATCGTGCGCATAAAAAATAGCACAGGATAGCAAGCCCCGTGTTTACTAATCGGCGGTCTCTTTTATCGAGTTCTGCTTTATATTTAATATGATTTCTAAATTTCTCTTCAATAAAAGACGACCTGTACTGCCACGCTATCATCAGTGTTAATAGTCGTCTAAGATTTGCCTTTTCTTCGCGAATATTTTGATCGTTAGGAGTTATTTCTTGTTCATTTTGGTACAGAGAATTTGCATATGCTTCTACATCTGAAAATACATTAGTACCCGGTTCTATATGTTCTTTACTTGCCTTCAATCCGAGATCCCTTGCTATGCAAAGTATCTGTGAAAAGGATTTGTTTATTAAATTCATTTTCTAAATTCTCTTTATTGTAATTTCTTTTTTTAAAGAAGCAGATGTTCCTTTACATAGATTCGAAAATTTCAGCACCGGCGAGATTGCTCTTCGGATAGACTTTGCTCTTGCATAAACGAAACTTGGAAGCCTTTTGTTTGTTAAACAAAATTCAATGAAATTACTACCAATATTGATATTTTCTATCGAAACCTCTTCATCTTCGGCGGCGCACAGCAAAAGTTCATGTACCTGTTCTTTATTGTTAAAAAAGCATCCGGTAACAGTTTCATATCGAATTAGATACATTAAAACCCAGGGATGTAGTCATTAGTCATGTTAAACTCACTGTCATTTTTATGGTTATCTTCTGTTTTTTTAGATAAAATCTGCATATCATTACAGATGATTGATGTTTTCGTTTTTTTTATCCCTTCTTTTGTTGTATATTCACTGCTTTTGATTCTGCCTTCCACAAAAATCCGGCTGCCTTTTTCTGTATAATTGTCAATAATTTCCGCTTTTTTTCCAAAAGCGGTTACGTTGTGCCATTCCGTTTCTTCCACACCATTTTTTTTCTTATAAGAAGTAGCCAACCCAAAATTGACATAGGGTTCTCCGTTATAAACCTTCAGATCTGGTTTTTTCCCCAAATTCCCGATTAAAATTACCTTATTAACTCCACGCATATTTACCTCGATTTTAAAAAACAACAAACTAAAAAAACAGAAAGATGATTCATGCTAAAAAGCTTTTTTTTACTTTGTATAAAACGCAAGAAACAAATATCGAATATATCCCTAAAGATAATGGTAAATTATCTAAAATCTTAACAACAAAATAAGAAGGAATAAGAATAATGATATTTAAAATATAGAAATGAAAACATTTTATAATTATTCTAAACAATCAATTACTCATTCTCTGCATTATCCATTTTTTCATTACGATAAATGATTAATTTCACTACTATGACAATAACGAGCGCCGTAACGGCCGCAAAAGCTTTCGCCAGTATATAAATACAAGATATTAAAGTAATGATTGCCAGCAATATGTCGGAATAATTTTTCAAATTAAATAATTTAAAAATACTTTTTATTTCTTCTGAAAATTTCAAAATTATGTTTTTTATCATGTGCGTAGTATAATTTCAAAACTGTACTTTTTCAAGCAAATAACGTTAAACTTTTGTTTATTTTTAAACAATAATAAACGTTAAAACTTAATAAATTAAAACAAGATTTATTAAAAATTGATAAGTAGTTGTGATAATAATTTTTTTATTTTTTAAATTGAGTAATAACAAAATGAAATATATTGAACTGAGCGAATGGAACAAGCATCATCAGTATCCGTCAACAACGCAATTTCGCTATCTCCTGCAAAAAAATAAGAAATGCGATAGCGGATTAAGCAAAGCTGTGAAAAAAATCGGCGGGAAGCTTTTAGTCAATGAAACCGCTTTTTTTGATTGGATAGACAAACAAGATTATGCATAAAAAAGAAAGAAATTATTTATCGAAACAGGAGTTTTTAAAGAGGAACCCTTTTATTACTCCTAGGTCATTAAAGAACTTGCTGGACACACGAGAAAAAAACGGCCTAAGCCCCGCAGTAAAATTTCTTGGAAGAAAACTTCTGATTGATGAAGATGCTTTCTTTCAGTGGCTAGATGCACCAAAAATCGATCCGAAAAGAGTTTATAGAGAAATTGATGCTGGGTGAAAACGAAATGGTATGAATAGTATTACCTTTATTACCTTATGCCGATTATGCCGATTATGCCGATTATGCCGATTATGAATAGTAATAAAGATAAAATATATGTTTATATAAACATATTGACAATGTCATTTTGGTTGTATTAATATAACTACCATGAATACACAGCCAAAGAGAATTAAATACATCGCTTTACAAGATTGGGACAAACATCACGATTTCCCCTCTATAAAACACTTTAGAAAACTTTTGCAAAGTGCAAGTCGGAATGGGCTGGATAAAATAGTAAGGAAGGTCGGTGGCCTAATCGTTATTAAAGAGGACGAATTTTTTGAATGGGTGGAACAACAGCCTTACGAGTGTTTTGAAGATCGTAAAAAGATGGCAAAAGTAAGACCAAAAAGAATCAATACAAAATTAAACAAAGAGGAGGACCAAAGTACGGGTTAATAGGTAAATAAAATTATTAAATAAAAGCGGGCGGAGTGACAAACGTTAATTGCCACCCTACCACTTTCCATTAAATGCTTACATAAGGAGCAAAGAATGAACTTTAGGAAAATAGCACAAAGAAGGCAAATAAATCGAGTAGAACCTGTATGGGGGAGGATGAGAATACGAAAACATGAGCTAACTGCATCAAATAAAAGCGGGCGGAGTGACAAAAATCAACAAATTGCCACCCTACCACTTTCCATCAATTGCTTAACAAAGGAGCAAAGAATGAACGAAGAGAATATATCACATCAACGATTAGATAGGCGAGCCAATCCACTTTGGGAAAACTACGAGGCGCTAATAGAGCAAGCAGTTCTATTCCAAGACGTCTACTGCGTCCACGATTTAAATCCAGAAATGGAAAAAGCACTTTTTATATCTGCTATCAAAGAAAATAAGATATTTCTATCCGAGGGGTATAGCCTTAGGTACTTGATAGATAAAGATATCGAATCCGCGTGGAATAAATTCTATGGGGAGGCTGCGTAATGTCTGACTACCTATCAAACAAAAATTATGTTTCCCGATCCGGCCTAATGGATTTAAACAGGTGTCCAGAATATTTTTATCATCGCCATCTGTCGGGGATCAATGAAGAATCTAGCACTAAAGCAATGAAATTTGGCTCTGCTCTGCACACCTATGTGCTCGAGCCTGAGCAATTTCGCGACAGATACGTAGTACTTGAGAATAAATTCGACAAACGAACAAAAAAAGGCAAGGAGGACTACGAAAAATTCGTAGAAGAAGCCGGAGATAGAATTGTTCTAGATTTGTACGAATACGAAGATATTTTGTCAATTTCCAATAAAATCAAAGCTCACGATACGGCATGTCTATTACTAGGCGGCGCCGTTTGCGAGAAAGAGCTTTATTGGGTTGACGAAGAAACGGGTGTCAAATGCAAATGCAAGCCAGACGCCATCAACCGCACTGTCGTCGCTGATTTAAAAACAGCAAATGATATCTCATTGCGAGGAATTCGTAACTCAATTTTCAGCTACGGATACGCTCTACAGGCGGCCATGATCAGAGAAGGCATGCGAGCAAACAACTTGGGAGAAATGTCCTCATTTTGGCTAATAGTTGCAGAGAAAACTGCTCCTTTCTCCATCGCTACCTACAAACTAGGTGAAGATTTTCTTGAATTTGGGCTTGCCGAATTTCGAAGGCTTCTTGTCATATACAAGGGGTGCCTAGAAGAAAATATTTGGCCTGGACCACAAACATGTGAAATCTCATTTAGAAACAACAAAATAGAACTAGGAGCTTAAGATGGAAAACAAAGAACTCTCTACCAGTATTAATGATATGCGTTACATGTCGAAAGCAATAAATAGTTCCTCTTTTTGCCCAAAAGAGTACCGAGGAAAACCTTTTGACATTTTAATTGCGATTCAAATGGGGCATGACGTAGGGCTAAAACCACTACAAGCACTGAAAAATATTTCAGTCATAAACGGACGTCCGACCATATGGGGAGATGGACTATTAGGTATCGTGAAATCGTCAGGAAAGCTTGAATACTGCAAAGAGTGGCAGGAAGACGATACAGCGTATTGTGAAGTAAAAAGAAGAGGAGAAAGTCTTCCTACTAGATGTTCATTCAGTATTGAAGATGCGAAAAAGGCTAACTTAACAGGAAAATCTACCTGGATTCAATACACAAATAGAATGTTAAAAATGCGGGCACGGGCTTTTGCTCTTAGAGACGCTTTTGCAGATTTTCTTTGTGGAATTGAGTGTAGAGAAGAAGTGCTGGACTACAGAAAGGAGGAAATTAAGGGGTTTAAATCGGATCACTTGTTAAATCAACTTAAAAATGAAGTTGGAAAGGAGGACAAAATTTCCACAGATAAGGGAGATGATCTATTAAATCAACTGCAGCATAGCTACCAGGTTTCATAGAGCAATGAAAGAATCCCCGGATTAAGAGTCCGGGGATAATCTGAGAACTACACAAGGACTAATTGTGCAAAAACAAACAAACAAACAAACAAAACTTACTATAAGTAAAAGGATTAATTTAGTACAAAAAATAACCAACCCATTCCACACAAACATCAAAGGAAACAGGAAAAATGATTAATTTAGTTCAAAAAATAACCCTAATTACATATGACCATATAAAAAATATTAATTTTAGCTCAACCAAGTTCCATACAACCCCATCAAAGGAAATAAGGTAAATGATTAATTTTTCATATGATCCAATCAAAGGAAACAAGGAAAAATGATTAATTTAGCTCAAAAAACTAACCAAGTTCCATATATCCCAATCAAAGAAAATAGGAAAAATGATCAATTTAGCTCAAAAAACCAACTCCCATTTCATATAACCCCATCAAAAGGAAATAAGGAAACAAGGAAAAATGATTAATTTAGCTCAAAAATCAACTCCAATTTCATATGATCCATCAAATTATATCAATATTTATCAAAAAACATCAATACCATTTGAGAAACTTTTCTATCTAAATATCGAACAGTTTGAGTTTTTGAACAAAATCACAGGAAATTCCGAAGCCTCCCTGCTATTTTCCAAGCTCAGATTCTTCTGGCAGAAATATGCTGTCTTGCATAATGGCGAAAAAATAATTATTACCAATATCAAAAAAATATCCTCTTGGTTTGGCTTTTTTTACAAAAAGACATCTTCCCTTTTATCAATTCTGGAAAAGGCCGGATTGATTTCAGTCAAATTAGGTTTATCTCAAGGTATAAAAAGTCTATTTATTGGAATAAGTAAAAAGATTAATTTCGTCCCTTTGAATCACAAGCTTTTTGATTTACTTCATTCGTATACCGGCACCATGAGCTCTCTCGTTTTATTAAGAATATTTTATGGATTTATGAATACTAAAATCGAGAAATCTGGGAAAAGATGGGTGTCAATAACCCATAAAGAGCTAGCTAAATTTGCAATGGTCAGCACTAAAACGATAGAACGATATATAGGTAAGATTTCCGATTCCAATAATATCTCTAAGCTAGATTTTGTCTCTATTAATGTATTTAGGCGCGAAGGGATACCTAAGTCCCATTTTCATCTTTCTGAAAATTTTATAAAAAAAATCAAAGAACACATTGCTGAAAACGGGTGGATTGAAGGCGGGTTACCTGTTGATAACTATTCAGAACATGACCAAAATTTAAACAAAAATGCCGAAATGTCTACTTCTGAAACAGACAAAAGGGCCGTTTCTGAAACAGACAAAAGGGCCGAATCCTATATAGAAGAAATAAATACAGAAAATAATATTATTAATAATAGCAGCAATGTAAGTGTATTCCCTACACCCGTTAAGAAAGAAAAAATTAGGGATATTAGTTTTGATGAACAAAACGAACGGAGACCAGAATCAGAGGTTGTTACCAATTCCAATATTGTAAATATTAATAACTACATTCAATGCTCAGGACTATTCCCTATCATCCGGGTGAATTCAAGCGACGAAGATATTAATTTTTCTGCAAAAAAATTGAACCCTACCCAATACACCATAGTGAAGAAAGCTTTTGAGGGGTTAACAAAGGGCGGATTGCGGTTTTCAAACCCCAGAGAGATCCTCGAGCAGATGAAGTTTTCCATCGTTAACGAAGAGCAACACAGCGGCGTTTTAGGCTTCACACATCGTCTGAACAGGATATTGAAGCTGCTTGCCGCAAAGATTTGGGCAACGCCGAAAGGGTTTTCTAATCATTGTGAATATGGCATCGAGCAGAAGAAGAAAAGGGATCTCGCTGAAAAATCATGGGAAGAATCGAAGCGATCCGAATATCACATGCCCATGGCGTCGAATGAATGCACAAAATCCAACCAGTCATTGAACACGGGCTATAAGCCTAATGTAGCGAGCGTTGATTTATCACTACCCTTCCCTAACATGTGCTTGAGTTCGTTGAACAGTGAGGCTAAAACAGGCCAAATATTTTATGTATCATCTATCCCTGATAATCAACCTATGTCAGAAGAGAAAAAACATGAGGGATTAAAGCAAGTTAGAAATCTTAAGGACATCCTGCGTAGAAATAGGTAATAAAGTATGAATAGTATTAATGGTATTACAGTTATTACTATTCATACTTTATTAAGATCGGAAGAGCACACGTCTGAACTCCAGTCACG